>DIQU01000001.1:73233-82719 GCA_002426555.1 Firmicutes bacterium UBA5454
CTGTTATCTCTTTGCGGGTCAGTTACACCTGGTGTTCTTTGCACAGTACAGGATGCTGCCAGCATTCCAACTAATATAATTGTCAAAATAGAGAACAAAAGACGTCTCTTTTTCATTCTATCGCCTCCTTTATACTCTATTTTGACTCACTTCAATTGTTTTATGAAATGTAATTCAATGCATCTATGGATATTTTTGCATTATTCTTTTATTGCGGGTACTTAGTTGAGTTCGTTACAATATTAATAATAATTGTTTTCCATAAATATCTATTATATGACAGGCAAGTTCTTTTTCAGCATCTGCTTTGTCAACTCCTACAACTAGCACATTTTTCAAATATGGATTCTCAGCACTTCGGTAGGTCTCTTGATAGGAAAAAAACTCATTATCCCGGATGTAACCTATGGACCAATAATCTATGTAGTCAAAAAATTTATAGTCAAATTCAGACAAAGGCTCACATTGGTAACTTAATAACTGTACTTCCATAGTCTTTTCATTTGATTTTGTAATCTTTATTTCTACATCATTATTGTCTTCATATTTTTGTGCTTTTAATTTAGGATCCGAAAAGCAGAAAAATTTTGCTTCAGAAGATTGCAGTAAACGCTTTCTACATACATGAATGGAAAACTTGCTCATATCCATGGCAATCCATTTTCTTCCGTTCTTTTGTGCAACTGCAGGCGTGGTGCCGGATCCGGCAAAAAAGTCTCCTATCCAATCACCCGGTCTGGATGCAGACAGCAGAATTCGTTCCATTAAAGCCTCGGGCTTTTGGGTGTCGTATCCGGTTCGTTCCGGATCTTTTTGATGCAGATGAGAGATGTCATCCCATACATCACTGGGATACACCTTGGAATCCTCATAGTAACGATATTCCTTACCATTGCTGCGTATGGACCAGAAAACTCTTCCATCTTCTCCTATCTGTTTCTTCATGTTGTTGCGCTTAAGCGTTCCTCTTGGTTTGCCTACCTCATCTGCATTAAAATAGTGCTCATCACTTTTTCGATAGAATAAAATGGTATCGTGTTTTCTGCTGAAATATCGTTTTGTACGTCCGCCTGTTTGATAAGCCCAGACAATTTCATTTAAAAAATTGGATTCTCCAAAAATTTTATCCATCATCAACCTTGCATGGGCACTGAAACGGTAATCCAAATGAAGAAACATTGAGCCTTCCGGTTTCAACAGCTGATGAGATAAAGTTAAAACTTCCTGCAGCATATCTAAGAAGCTTTCTCTGCTATCCCAAACGTCAGCGTAGGCTTGGTGGCTTATTATGTGTTTTGAGCTGCCTTGCCAGCCTTCTTTTCCTATTTTTTGACGAAAACTAAATTTCTTACCAGTGAAAAATGGCGGGTCCAAATAGATTAGCTGTATTTTTTCTCTCCATTTATCCACCAAAAGAGGAAGCGATTCACTTGCATCAGTTTTCAAAAAAATACCATCTGATTTGCTGGAGTCGCTCCCCGACTGTTTCCCGCCATACCATAGAATCATTGAGAGCTCCCCTCGTCATGAATAGTAATATCGTCTGTAAACACCGTCATTTGCTTATGGTTTGCATCATAGTTATGCTCTTGGTAGGACATTTTTCAACGCAAATACCACAATTTGTACATTTATCGTAATCTATTTTAGCCAGGTTGTTTTCGAAGCCAATGGCATCAAATGGGCAGGCCTTCACACATATCTGGCAGCCTATGCATCCAATCTTACAATTATTCCTTACTACTCTGCCCTTATCATGTGAATTGCAGGCTATCTGCACCTGACTGGAGGCTGGAATGAGCTTTATTATATTCTTGGGACATGCAGTTACACACATGTTGCAGGCAGTACACTTATCTCTGTCTACTACTGCCAAACCTTTGTCGTTGACATGAATAGCGTCAAAGGGACAGACTCGTTCACAGGTGCCCAGACCAAGACAAGAAGCGCTGCATGCCTTATGACCGTCTGCCAGCATGGACGCCGCTACGCAATCATTGATTCCCTGATATTTGAATTTTTCTACAACCTGGTCACAATCTCCTTGACAAAGAACTCTTGCGACCATTCGTTCCTCGACCTCTGTCCCCATACCCATAATGGCACCCACCCTGGCTGCAACCTCGCTGCCACCAACGGTGCAAGCGTTCACAGGCGCTTTACCCGATACAATTGCAGAGGCAAGACCATCACAGCCCGGATAACCACATGCACCGCAATTGGCGCTTGGTAAGACTTCTCTAACCTCATCTATACGAGCATCTTTTTCTATCGCAAACTTCTTGGAAGCAACAGAAAGACCGACTCCGAAAATCAAACTCATTCCTCCCAGACTCAGTACTGGGAGCAACAGTTGTTCCAACATATTAATCTCTCCTATTATTTTATAAGTCCCTGGAATCCTAAAAAAGCAACCGACATTAATCCTGCTGTTATCATGGCAAGCGGGAATCCTTTGAGGGGCTCTGGAATGTCAGCCAACTCCAGGCGTTCTCTGATGCCGGCAAACAATACAATTGCCAGTGTAAAGCCCAATGCTCCGCTAACTCCGTTAACGAGGGTCTGCAGCAGGTCATATTTTTCTTCAATATTTAAAATAGCTACACCCAGTACGGCACAATTGGTCGTAATTAATGGCAAATATACTCCGAGAGCCTGATAAAGAGATGGACTCATTTTTTGAATAACCATTTCAATAAATTGGACCAAAGCAGCAATAATTAAGATAAATGCCAAGGTCTGCATGTATTCCATGTTTAAAGGTTCCAGAATGAAATAATAAGCCAGATAGGTTATAACAGAAGCCATAGCCATTACAAAGGTTACGGCTGCCCCCATACCCACTGCGGTAGACACTTGTTTGGATACGCCCAGGAAAGGACAGATTCCAAGAAAGCGTGACATTATAAAATTATTTACCAGTATGGAACTTAACAAAATCAAAAACAAACTGCTGATATACTCCAAATCATTACCCCCTTATTTAGGCCTGTTCGACTGATTTTTTCTTTTGTTTCTGATCTACCTTGTTGATTAAAGCGAGAATCAACCCTAGAGTGAAAAATGCTCCGGGCGGCAGTATCATAATAATGGCTGGTTCAAAACCTTGGCCAAATAAACTTATACCGAACAGGGAACCTGCACCCAGTATCTCCCTAATGCTGCCTAGAAGCGTTAATGCCAATGTAAAACCAATACCCATGCCGATTCCGTCCATAAAAGAATAAAATGGTTTGTTCTTGAATGCAAAGGCTTCTGCTCTAGCCAGAATGATACAGTTTACAACAATTAAAGGGATGTACAGCCCCAGAGCATCAAACAATGCAGGCACAAAGGCTTCCATTAACATGCCTGCGATAGTAACAAAGGCTGCTATTATTACAACAAAAGCAGGGATGCGTATCTTATCGGATATAAAGTTTCTGAGCAGTGAAATGACAAGATTGGATGCAGCCAGCACAAATATTACCGCCAACCCCATTGCTATTCCGTTTATTGCTGCTGTAGAAACTGCCAGAGTGGGGCACATTCCCAAAACCAGTCTGAAGGTGGGATTTTCATTTAAGATCCCATTCATTAGGATGTTTTTTGTTTTCATTAATTTCCACCTCCATCAGCAAGTTCAGCTTGATAATAGTCAATTGCATAGTTTACTGCGTTAGTTACTGCGTTTGAGGAAACAGTTGCACCTGATACAGCGGATAATGCACTTCCTTCTATTTGATTTTCGGCTGATATGCCTCTATATTGTTCATAAAACCCGGGTTCGCCTACCCTTGCACCCAAACCAGGTGTTTCGGATTGTTGAACAATACGCACTCCACTGAGATTGCCACCTTCGTCTATACCGACAATAACAATGACATCGCCTCCATATCCGCGACTCACCGTCTTAAAGGTATAGCCTGTTATATTGTTACCCATACGTCCCTCATGTGCTTCCATAATATTGGGATAAGTTTTCTCAGATACGTCCAGCTCAGCAAATTCATCTGCACTTTCCAAAACGACTGCCCTGGCTTCATTGCTGGCTCTTTCAGCTTGTATCCTAATCGGCTCTTCTGTTATCATCTGAGTAAGAGCCAGAGCAAAGGTTGCTATTGCTGTAATCAATAACAGCTTAAGCCCTGTCATTATGTTATCAGTCATCTTTACGCACCTCACCATATATTTTGGGCTGTGTATATTTGTCAATAAGCGGTGTCGCTACATTCATCAACAGGATTGAATATGTGACACCTTCAGGATATCCGCCATAAATGCGGATAACTGCAGTGAGTATACCACACCCAAATCCCATTATCACCTGACCCAGCGGAGTAACGGGAGAAGAAGAATAATCGGTTGCCATAAAGAAAGCCCCTAGAATGAGACCTCCCAGAAAAAGCTGATAAAATGCATCGTAAAAGCCAACTCCTCCAAAGATCATAGTACAAACATAAGTAGCTGCCATATAAGTGATGGGAATTCTCCAATTGATTACACCGCGTAACAGTAGATATGCTGCGCCTAATAATAGTGCTGCAGATGAGACTTCTCCAATGGTTCCAGGGATATTCCCCATAAAAACATCTTGAAACGAAGGAAGATCCATAACTACTGTTGCTCCGCTGGTAGCACTGCCTGTCGCATCAGCAAGATTCGCCAGAGCCAAAGGTGTAGCTGAAGTAACAGCATCTGTACCCGGCTGAATCCACCTGGTCATATGTGCAGGCCAGGAAGCCAACAGTATGGCTCGGGCTGCTAATGCAGGATTCATGAAATTATGTCCAATTCCGCCAAAAACCTGCTTAACCAGAGCAATGGCTATAACAGATCCAACCATTACCATCCACCAAGGTGTGCCGGGCGGCAGATTGTAAGCCAAAAGCAGACCTGTAACCACTGCACTTAAATCGCTGATGGTAACTGGCTTTTTCATGAATTTTTGAACCACATATTCAGTAAGTACTGCTGAAACAACAGCTAATAAAACAATCCATAGAACTCCAACCCCATGCAGCCAGATGGAAACCAGACCAGCCGGTATTAAAGCAATAATTACGTCCAACATAATTTTGGACGTTGTATCCCTTGTCTTTATATGGGGAGATGAAGAAACTGTAAACAAATTCATACCAAACCCTCCGATAGCCTATACTACTTATCTTTTATTTTGTCTGTGTTGGTCTGCCTCAGCTTGGCGTTTTCTATCTGCAATAATTGCCTTTTTAGCTACCATAATTGATGGCAGCAACGGTCTGGAAGCCGGACAAATATAAGAACAACTGCCGCATTCAATGCAATCCATAGCATTAAGTTTTTCTGCTTCCTCCATATTTCCCTTAAGAGAATGAGCGCTGATATACAACGGAGCTAAGCGAATTGGACATACTTCCACACAGCGGGCACAGCGAATACAGTTGGAAGGTTCTCTCTCATATGCTTCCTTTTCCGTGAAGAGCAGAATTCCAGAGGTTCCCTTCATTACCGGTACAATCAGCGTATGCTGTGCACAGCCCATCATGGGACCTCCGGCTATTACTTTAACCGGTTCTTCTATCCAGCCGCCACAACAATCAATAACATCCTTGAAAGAAGTGCCAATGCGTACCATGAGGTTTTTAGGTTCTCGGACAGCTCCTCCTGAGACGGTTACTATGCGTTGATACAAGGGCTTTCCTGTCTTAACAGTCTCTGCAATTGCTGCTGCTGTACCTACGTTGTTTACTTCTGTGCCTACATCCATAGGTAAACCACCAGATGGAACCTGCCGTCCCAGTATGACTTGAATCATCTGTTTTTCGGCCCCTTGCGGATATTTGGTGTGCAGCTTCACTACATTGATGCCGCTTTCATCTTTTGATGCAGCTTCAATAGCATATATTGCATCGGGTTTGTCGTCTTCTATGCCAATGAATGCTTTAGATACATCCAATATTTTCATAATAACTTTCAGCCCATATATAATATCATCTGGCTTTTCAATCATCAGACGATAGTCGGAAGTAAGATAAGGCTCGCATTCTGATCCATTCAAAATAACTGTATCAATTGTTTTGTCACTTGGAGGAGACAACTTGACATGAGTTGGAAATGCAGCACCTCCCATTCCGACAATACCGGATTCCATAATGATATTGATCAATTCTTCTCTGCTGAAATCCTCTAACTTCCCCGGCTTGATTGAAGGATCCAGGGTGTCGCTGCCATCATTTTCAATGATTACACAAGGAAATCTTACACCAGTAGGAAGATCCGCCGTTTCTATGGACTTTACTGATCCAGAAACCGAGGAGTGAACAGGAGCGCTGACATAACCTCTGGGCTGTCCGATTTTTTGACCAAGTAATATCTTGTCTCCCTTTTTGACTAAAGATTGACAAGGTGCTCCTATATTTTGCTGCAAGGGAATTGTAACAAGTTCCGGTACCTTGCACAGCTCTATCTGTTTTGCTTTTGTAAGTCCTTTACTGTATGGGGGGTGTATCCCACCTGTAAAGCTCGATCGTTTGTTGAGCAAATAATACACCTCTTTCCAATGTTTTAGAAATAATGGATATCTATAAAATTCAAGCTGACTTTATCATATCACTTTTCATAGTGTTTTTGTTAAAAATATATCATCATCCTTACATGAAAATAACCTTCGGAAGGCAATTGCTTCTTCAGGTTATAAAGAGTCGGGGTTCTTTAGTGTTCTCATTATAACACATATTTTTTTAAAATGGAACATATAGTACACATATTATTTACTTTTTTTCTCCTCCTTTTTCTCCTTCTCTTTTCGTAACAATTCATAAAAACCCATCACTAAAAGAAATATTCCGAATAGCTTCCTTAGTAAAGATGCTGACAAACATGATGCCATAAACGAACCCAATATCGCACCCAAAGCACCTGCAGGAATCAAGTGAAAGGCTGTTTTAAAATGGATATGCCTGTTTTTGATATGTATAATGATCGCAAACAACGAAGTAGGAATGAAGGAAATAAGGTTGACACCCTGGGCAACATGCTGTGAAACTTCTGCAATAAAAATTAAGGATGGGATTAATATGGTACCTCCGCCAATTCCCATACCACCGATCATTCCAGATAAAAGACCTATAACAAACAAAAGCATCTATATAATCATCCTAACTGCAGCTGCTATCATAAACAGACCAAAGATTCTGTGCAACCATTTGGATGGTATCCTATTTAACAGGGAAGCCCCTAATGCACCTCCTACGGCGCCGCCTGCTGCAACAGGCCAGGATGTACTGAAATCCAAAAATCCATTTTTGAAATAAATATAACTGCTGATTCCCACCAAAGGCAGTATTACTGCAATAGCTGTAGCATGAGCATCATGTTCATCCAACTTTAGAATATGTACCATAGCTGGAACTACAACCATTCCTCCGCCTGCTCCAAAAAGCCCATTGCATAGTCCAGCAGCCAAACCGATGCCAGCGATTTTAAATACATAAGCACCTTTTTTCAAATCTTCACCCTTCAATACTTCAGAATTATACAAGCCTATATTGTCCTTGCGCAGCTAAAAGAATTCATTGTCCCAGCCTCCCTTCCCAACTCCAAAAGAAAGTGATAGAATCATAGCAGAAAAAATAGAATAAAAGGAAGAAATGTAATGGAAATTTTAATGGATTTACTGCTTATGTTAGGCGGAGTCGCTGTATTTATGTTTGGTATGAAGCAGATGAGCTCTGGTTTGGAACAAAGTACAGGATCAGGAATACGAAATCTTTTCAAAAAGATAGATAAAAACAGAGTCGTTAATTATGGAATAGGAATCGGAGGTACCGCGCTTGTTCAATCTTCTTCAGCCTCTTCGATTATGACTGTTGGGCTTGCTCATGCGAATATTGTAACAGTTAAGCAAGGCTCAGGTTTTATCTTGGGCGCAAAAGTAGGCACCACTCTTACAGCATTTATATTTGCTCTTTCAGGCATCAGCAAAGGCAGCTTTAGCATAAGCTCTGTTTTTGCAGCGGTAGCATTTGTCGGTGTCCTGATTGTTTTTACCACCAGTAACGAATTCCTTAATAAAATTGCTCCATTTTTAATCGGATTCGGGATGCTGTTTATCGGGCTGGAAGTCATGGAATTCGCAATCGGCGGACCTGATTCGACGCTGAGCATTCAACTCTCTAAAGTATTCAAGTATGAAATCATGCACAATCCCATCTTGCTGGTAATATTAGGTATTCTTTTTACAGCCATCATACAGTCATCTACGGCTGCAACCGGTGTTTTTATTGCTTTCCTGGCTGCGGGAGTTATAGATACAATAGATCAATCATTCTTCTTAGTGATGGGAGCAAATATCGGAACATGCAGCGATGGGATTATGGCCTCCCTGACCACGAACGCCAACGGGAAACGTATAGCATTATTCCATCTGATTACCAGTGTAATTGGTGCTACAGCATTTACGATTATCCTGATTATTTTCAGAACACCTATTACCAGCATGTTTGAAAGCCTATTCCCTGGAAAACCTCAGTTCAGTCTTGCAACATTTAACCTGTCTTATAATACTATTTACACCTTGGTCTTACTGGTATTTATAGATCCATTGGTCAATTTTGTTGCAAGTTTAGTGGAGGATAAGGAACAGAAGCTGGAAGAAGTGTCATATATTGACGATCGTTTCCTACAGACCCCGGCGATTGCAATTGAACAGGCACTAAAGGAATTGAACGACATGCTGATTCTCGCAAAGGAAAACATTGATCGTTCTTTTTCTTCGCTGGTCAATGAAGATATGAGTGAAAGCAAGAAAATTGATGATGTTGAGGATCGTATTGATATCTTGACAAATAAGCTTACAAGCTTTTTCATAAAAATTTCATCAGTTACAAAAAATGTTAATGATGAAGAACTTATTGGCGGGTTGCATCATGTAACAAACGATATTGAGCGGCTGGGAGATTACGCTATACTTATAGTAAAAGAAACCAGCTACATGAAGGACAATGATGTTAAATTACTAGACGAGACCAAAGCTGAGCTTAACCAAATCTTCAAAAAAATATCAGAGATGTACGACTTGGGGTTTGATGCGTTTACAAAGCGTACAACTAAAAATTTGAAGAAGATTTCAAACCTGCAAAAGGAAATTAATATACTGATATCCTCCACGCGCGACATACATGTGGCACGTCTAGGCTCCGGGATGTATCCTGTTGAGGTGTCAAACAGCATTTATTCCGTTCTGTTTTCATTTCAAAGAATATCGGATCATATTGTGAACGTTGCTTTCTCGATTCGATCCACCACCGGAAGCAAAGCAGAAGCATTCCAAGTCATTGAAAGAGAAAAGAAAAAGGTTGGAGCTGCAGATCGTAAGGCTTCTAGGGAATCGAATATGAAAAATGAAAGCCAGCTTCCATAGGCTATCTGGTACCTACACCTTTAGTGGTAGTACGAATTGTCATAAACTAAATTCGTGATTTGTAAAAAAGAACATCCCAAATATTCAAGTACCAAGCGCAATCT
>DIQU01000021.1:0-3901 GCA_002426555.1 Firmicutes bacterium UBA5454
CCTCCTTTTTATTATCAATATCACTTTTATCATCTCTCAAGTATTCTCCGAAAAGTAATGATTTGATTTCTTTTCAACATGACTAGGTACCAGCTGGTCAATACAATACCCTTACATATGCTTGACAGGCTGATCGCCCACCAGACCCCTTTCAGCCCGAGACTGGTTGATGACAGGAGCAATGCAGCGGGTATTCGAAGCCCGTTGAATACAATTCCTGTTATAGATGGAGGTATGGTTTTCCCCAACCCATTAAACGCTCCGGCACTGGTGGATTCCAAGCACATAAACAGTTGGGAAAACCCTAATATTCTTAGATATATAACTCCTTGTCTGATGGTCTCCTCTTCGGAAATAAATATGGAAAACAAAGGTCTGGCGGCTAAAATTAGAAGCAGTGAAGCCAATATACCAATAACAGACATGATTGACAACCCGGCAAAGTAACCTCGAACCACTCTCTTCCATTTTTGTGCACCGAAATTTTGACCTGCAAAAGCAGCCATGGCGGTTTGAAATCCTCCGGCTGTCATCCATGATATGGCTTCCAACTGGGAACCAATCTTTTGCACAGCGATGGGAATCGGTCCCCATTGTGCAATAATCCTCGCAACCAACATGGCAAAGCCCGTGAACAAGCCGCTTTGAAGAGCCACCGGAAATCCCAATTTAACAATCCGTGTAATATGTGTCATGTCCGGCAATTTGAAAAGATGCAAATCAGAAAAAAGTTCCGTTCTTTTTACAGCCAAAGCTATAAATATGGCAGTTACCACTGCCTGCGCGATGATGGTAGCCAGAGCAGCACCTATTACCTCCAATCTCGGAAAGGGTCCAATTCCATAGATCAGCAGGGGATCCAAAATCATATTCACCACAAGACCGGTAGAATTGATGAGAAAGGGTGTTTTGCTTTCTCCATATCCATTGAAAACAGCAGTGAATACCGGATTAAGGAAAGAGAAAAGAATACCGCAGGCTATAACCACCAAATAGGAGATGGCAGTGTTATTGATATCAGCATCACCTAAGTTGAAAAAGCCAATGAGATACTTTCTGAAGATTATTAAAATGGATGCATAGAACAATGCAATACCGACAATCAGCTGCATGCTGTGTCTGATATAGGCTTTCGCTTCCGTCATATCTTTGTTGCCAACGGATTGTGCTACTCCTACTTCTGCTCCAATTTTCGGTATAAGGATGAATGCCATAGCCAGCCATATGTAAAAGCCGGCGGTTCCCACTGCAGCTACTGCGCGGGAACCCATTTTACCCACCCAGAACATATCCGTCATGTTATAGGCCATTTGAACAAAAGAGGTACCCATTATAGGAAGAGCCAGCTTGAATAATGCTTTTGGTATATTACCCTCTGTTAAGTTGTTTTTCTTTGCCACTTTTTATATCTGCCTTTCCAGTCCAACTGTGATAGAAATCTTCAGTGCTATAAACCATTATACAACACTATTGTACAATAGAGAAACAGTTGAGTATTATTCTATCGATTCGTTTAATGGCTCATCATACTGAAGTCTCCCCTTGGACCTTTCTTTTCTTACAATGTTGTAAGCTGGTATACAACGTATTCATGCAGCAATTCCATGTGATATACTGTACGTAAGCAGAGCAGCGGTATGATGTCAAATACGTGTTGAAGTTAACGTCCGAAACGGTTGTCGCTGTTATACAAAGGGGGTAGGTATGATGGAAACAAGAATGCTCATTGTAGAGGATGATTATTTTCTGCAGGATGGTCTCAGCCAGCTGCTCCGAGATGAAAAGTATTGCGTGGATTGCGCCGGTACATGTCACGAAGCCAAAGTTTTTATGGAGAAGAATGACTATCATCTGATTATCCTAGACATCACACTGCCTGACGGTAATGGCTTGGATCTCTGCGCTGCATGGAGGAACGCTGGAAAAAATACAGGGAAATCGTTTAATATATCCGGTAACGCCTTCCTACGTTGTGATTCCGACTGGCTTGGGGAAGCATTTCTTAATGTATTGAAAAATTCTTGCGAGCATACACAAGATGATGGTAAAATACTGGTTTTCATCGAGTCATCCGAGGCGTCTGTTACTGTAACCATCGAAGACAATGGCGGCGGCATACCAAAAGAGCAGCTACGTGGTTTATTTCACAGGTTTTTACGCTCCTATAGAGCAGCGTCAAAGGGCGGTGCAGGCATAGGGCTTGCTATCACAAAGACCATTGTAGAAAAACATCACGGTACTATTTATGCCGAGAATACAGCGGAGGGCTAGCACCCTAAGTGGTGTTTTATCGCCATAGTAAAATTGCATAAGAACACCCCCAGCCTTATATATCCTTAATAATCATATTACCAATAATTATTATATTGATTAGTGATGCCAGAGGTGTTAAAAACAAGTAAATTATTCTAATGTTCATTAATCAGTTTCGCTTTCACAAAATTGGTGCTGGATTAACCATTTGTATAACTTCAGAAATTAAAAGCCATATGATTATCACGATTGCAAAAACCACAGGCAAAATGTCTGTCCAACGAAATCTTGCCTTTGCTTTAGCCATACTTGCTTTTACTTCTGCCTGTTTTCCTCTTGTTACCATAATGAAGCCTGCCAGGCAAGCACCAAATAGTAAAAGTGCAAAAAAGCCTATAACTCCCCATGCAACCAGGGCGGGCACCAGCTCTTCATAGGGTATGTCTGTCAGTGATGTAGACACACCCTCCATATCTTCAGGGAGAAATCTCATAAATAAGCTGGAAAGATATAACAAGCTCATAGCTATAGCATTGTTTGTAAAATGATAGGTCATACTGGTCCAGACAGTGTTTGAGCGATAAGCAATAAAGCAAAGTAAAATGCCCATTAAAACAATTGCTGGAATAGAAAGAATACTAATATGCAAGAAGGCAAACATTACCCCTGTTAACAAAATGGAAATTACTTTGCCGCCTCTCTCATATCCTCTTTGGATAAAGCCTCGGAACATGAATTCTTCCAATACAGCCGGTGCTAATGCAATTACACCAAGGGCTGCAAGAAAATTCTTACCTGTATCTATAGGTGGAATTGTTGATGTCTTTGGTGTGCCAAATTGGCTTAAAAACAATACCCATAATAAATTAAGGGCTATGATGACGCCATAGCCAAAAATAGCCATCCCTATGGATAACAAAATCTCTGCAAGACTGGTTCTGCCAAATCGAAGCGAATATTTGATGTCTTTTTTACCCCACAGAACAAAAATCAATGTGGGTAAACCGATGGTTAGCAATTGAGTGAGCAATAAATAAACATAATAACTACTGCCATCAGTATCCAGTTCTCTGGTAAGTACTGAAGAAAGCAATAACAATATTAAAACCGTTAAGTAAAGAAGACTGCCTGCGATAGGAGCAGGTGTCCGCTTTTTAGCCTTTGGTTCCTCCTGATAGGTATGCGTCATTTCATCGAGCATTCCCTTCCCCCCCTTTCAGACTATCATATCTCATAAATCATTCTCAGTAAATAAGAAAATCCCCGGCAGATGAAAAAGCCTCTATGGCAGGCTAATCATATTATTAGTAATTGTATTCATTCAGTTTGCTGTTAATACCGGGTTTTGCTCCAGTGTCATCTCAATTTCCATTTCTCTTCCATCCCGTATGACTATAAGCTGAACCACTTCTCCTACACGGTGGGTGTAAACAGTTGTTCGAAGCTCCAGCATTTTGGTCACTGGTTTATCATCTACCCTGGTTATAATGTCATTTATCTTAATACCGGATTTATATGCCGGACCTTGAGGATCCAGGCTTACTACATACACACCTTCAACCAGGCTGCTGGTTTGCTTGTAATAATGAGCTATATTTTTATCATAACCCACCACGCCAATATAGGGAGTGACAAATTCTCCTTCTTC
>DIQU01000021.1:4083-4419 GCA_002426555.1 Firmicutes bacterium UBA5454
TCTCCTTCTTCAAAAAAGTGTTGAAGTACAGGCTTGGCTGCATTAATGGGAATAGCAAAACCAATACCTTCTGCACTGACCACCTTTATTGTATTGATTCCGATAATCTGCCCATCAATATTCACCAGCGGTCCTCCACTATTGCCTGGATTGATGGACGCGTCGGTCTGTATCAAATCCTCCATAAAGTTTTGACCTCTTTCAGTTCCCACCTCCACAGTGCGGTCTAAAGCACTAATAATCCCAGCTGTGGTGGTGTGCTGAAACTGAAGACCTAAAGGCGTACCTATAGCTATAGCAGGATCTCCTACAATAAGTTGAGAACTGTCCCCAAGT
>DIQU01000021.1:4752-4893 GCA_002426555.1 Firmicutes bacterium UBA5454
ATATCCATCAGAACTGACTATAAAACCAGAACCAACTCCTTCAATGGACTGTGATTCCATTCCATAGTCTCCTTGCCTAACATGGTAAGTGGATATTCCCACTACAGATGGTCTGACTTTCTGAACAGCAAAAGCTATACC
>DIQU01000021.1:5132-5403 GCA_002426555.1 Firmicutes bacterium UBA5454
TGAATATGCTTCGGATAGGAAGTCTCGTTATATTGATATTGATTCCGGTCTTGAGGATCTCTGGGTTGAAGAATATTGCATGAAGATAAAAAAAACATTGCTATGGCAATGATTGTGTAAGCGGAAATCAGCTTTCGCTTTTTACTGCTTAATTGTATGAGCTGCAAGTCATTCCCTCCTGCTGTTTTCCGTTATGAACTGCATATGTTATCCTATATGATAGAAGTTACTTGCATGATCTCGGTAGGTCATATCCACCTGAATATCCTTG
>DIQU01000043.1 GCA_002426555.1 Firmicutes bacterium UBA5454
CTATGGTATTCAAACGGTATTTATCAATGAATACTCAGAAATTACAGAGATATTGAGAGTAATCGAAAATGCGATTCTTGTAAATAATGTCTTTATTTCAGGTAGCGCTGATTTCTTTGTGGGGGACTGGACAAAAGCAAGAATCGATGAGCTCACCTATAAGCTTTCAAACCAGCTTGTAAAAGAGGAGTTCCGGGTTACATCCGGTTTTGGACTTGGAATCGGATCGTCAGTTATCAATGGTGCCTTAGACGAAATCTATAGTAGCAGATTCAAACACATGGATGAGCATTTGTGCCTTCGTCCATTCCCACAGGGAATAGCAGACCCAGATGAGCGCAAATTGAGATGGAAGAAATATAGAGAAGAAATATTTAATGAGGTTGGCGTAGCTATCTTTATAGTAGGTAATAAGAAGGATGCTGAAGGTCAGAAAGCAATTGCAGACGGTTGCTTGCAGGAGTATCAATTTGCTAAGGAAAGGAGAATCATAATCATACCAATCGGGAGCACAGGAGATGCTGCTGCAACAATTTATGCTGATGTAAAGGCTAATAAGAGTCAGTATCCTTACCTTGAGAAATATCTTGATATTCTTGGCACAGAAACCAATATAGACAAAATTGTAAATGCCGTTATGGATATCATAAAAGCTCAAAGGACAGTAAAATAATAAAATATATTGGAGGAGGTGAATGTAATGGGAAAGAAGGTATTTATTTCATACAAATATGCAGACGATAAGGTTTACAACTTGGAATCGGGAGAGAACTCAACGGTTAGAGATTATGTCGATGAGTTTGAGAAAATAGTAGATTCATCTGATGACATTTTTAAAGGTGAGAGTGATGGAGAGGATCTAAGCGACCTTTCAGATGATACAATTTGGGAGACTCTCAAAGACAGAATTTACGACAGTTCTGTAACCATTGTGTTTATTTCGCCTGGCATGAAGGAAACTAGAAAGAAAGACAGGGACCAGTGGATTCCGTGGGAAGTATCATATTCTCTTAGAGAAACCTCGAGGAGGAACAAAAATGGAGAATCTGTTACAAGCCATAGTAATGCAATGTTAGCGGTTGTCCTTCCTGATGACAATAATTCGTATACTTACTATCTTGATCCAAAAAGCTGTTGCTCTGGTGGATGTACTACACATCATAGAGACAGGTTATTTACAATTATCAAAAAAAATAAATTTAATAGAACAAAAAATGCTTCCAAACGCACCTGCGACAACGATAATACAATCTGGACAGGAACGTGTAGCTATATTGAAGCTGTGAAGTGGTCAAACTTCATAACAGATTATCAGAAATATGTTGACTCCGCAGTTGATCGCCAAGATCATATTAATGAATATAATCTCTGTAAGGAAGTGTAGTCAATCCATAAGTAATATCACACAGTGGGAAGTTGATTCTTTGAATCGAATTTCGCAGTTAGTTTAATAGCCAAGATGCTCAATTGAACATCATTATTATCAATGATATGCGCCTTAGATTTGAGGTATTTCCAAAGCTGTCAGATTGATACAATCTCTCTGCAGCGTGTACCTGGCGAATTATGAAGTGTTTCCTGATAATAGGCGATAAAACCGTGCATATCGGTTAGTTTTATAGAGCGGATGATACCCATTTCAGCAAACCGAAAATCAGTTACTGTAACACTGCATTGATCTGCAACATAGCGGAAGAATTGTAGTAAATCTATTCTATACTCAAAAATTGTATTTTGGCTGCGTCCCTTGATGATTATTAGATATGCCAAGTATTGTTTCAAAATGGACATGCTTTATCAAATTACATATTATCATCCCTATGTGAAGTATCGCCAGAGGTGCGAAAGTGCATACAGATAATATCAATATTGCAGACCAACGCATCTATATAAATCTATATAAATTTAAGAAAGGAGAAATTAGAGTGAAAATTGATTTACATTGTCACACCAAGAAGACAAAAACTGGCGATGGAAAGCAGCGAAATGTAACTCCCGAACTATTTAAAGAAAAAATAGCGCTCGCAGATATTAGAATAGTGGCAATAACCAATCACAACGTCTTTGACGTTGATCAGTATATGCTGTTGCAAGGTGCTGTTACTGGATTGTGTCAAGTATGGCCTGGCGTTGAAATTGATGTTCAGGGTGAAAGCAAGTTCCATTTAATCGTTGTTACTAAGCCAGAGGATGCGAATCGTTTTTCTTCTTGTGTGAATGATTTGTTTGGAGGAGAAAATATTGATGTATGTCAACAGACTCTGGAGAAGGTGTGTGAGACATTTAAGAGCCTTGATGCTATTTATATACCTCATTTTCATGATAAGAAGCCAGCTATTTCTGAGGGGGATCGAAATAAACTAATAGAACTTGTTGGAGATAGTGCACGGGTGTTTATAGAGCCCAGAAACCATAGAACACTTGGAGTTCTTTCTAACAAGGATTTAAGTGTCATGATTGGCAGTGATGTAAAAGATTGGAATAAGTATGAGGAATGCACATTTGCCGAGTTGCGTCTGTCTGTAGGTAATTTTTCAGAATTTCTTTTATTGGCAAGGCGTGACAGAACGGTTGTAAACACATTACTCAGTAAGAAGCCTCCTGTCGATATGATCGGCAAGCCTCATCATTCGGTGAGCATTCCATTAAGTATTTACCCTGATGTGAATATTATTTTTGGATCAAAAGGTACCGGAAAAACAGAGATTCTAAAATCTTTGTTTTCCGAAATGCTCGGTTCTGGGAAAAGCTGCAAAAAATACATAGCCTCTGAAAGAAGTGAGGATTTTTCAGCACTAACAAACTTAAAAGACATGGATCTTGATTTGGATAAGGTTCATTCGTCTCCCTGTGAAGAACAATTTAGGCTTATTTTTGAATGGACAGACTGTAACCCAACCCTATTTTCTAATTACTTGGATTGGGCAAAAACTAAGGGTAATAGCAATAGCAAGAGCCGAATGAAAATCACAGAAGCGATTCACGATAATTATTCAATGAGTAATAAATATGACATACATAAAAGCGATAAGAATAGTATAGATCAGATAATTCGCTTAATCCAAGCTCTTGACATAGAAGAATATCTGTCTGCCGATGAAAACAAACAACTGCTTATTTTGGTAAGAAAACTGCAGACTGCTGTCCTGGCAAAAAGGGAGGCAGAAGTAATTTCACAGTATTCGTCAAAGATGACAAACTGGAGTATTGATAAGATTAAAGCACTTTCAGATAAAAGTACTGATACAATTTCCAGACCATCTACAGCTGGATTAAAAAGTTTTGCACGTGGAAGAATTCAATTAATACATGTAGTCAAAACGATACTAACTAATTTAAATGTAAAAGAACACAACGAAAAAATTCGAATCGGGTCATTAGAAGATAAAGGTGAGATATTTATTAATCATAAATACCGTATGCTTTGTCCAGAGGCACGCACTGCTAATTATCCCAATTACAACATCACTAATTTGAGGCAAATTAAAACACAGTTGGAATATATTCGAGACCATGTATTTGATGATGACTTAGCAAAACATATCGAATCCTTTAGTTCTAAGTGCACTGAAACCTCAATAAAATCAATCAAACCATTTCTTGGAAGATCAAAGCAAATTGTGGATTCTAATGGGGAAGAATACGAACCATCAAATGGTGAGAAGGGAATTTTGCTACTACAACAAACTCTTCATGAGGATGCTGATGCATATTTTCTTGATGAACCTGAGCTTGGTATGGGTAATTCGTACATTGATACTGATATTAGACCGATAATATGTGATTTGGCTAAGCGTAGAAAATATGTTGTAGTTGCGACACATAATGCGAATATTGCTGTTCGATCTTTACCATATACATCAATTTTTAGAACACATAACAATAGTGTCTATAAGACATACATCGGCAACCCATTTGACGACTTGCTTGTTAATGTTAATGACAAAGACGATATTCTGAGTTGGACAGAGGAAAGCATGCATTCACTCGAAGGAGGACATGATGCGTTTTACGAAAGGAGAGACATTTATGAAGCCAGAGGAAATTAAGGTAGAACTAATTGCACCTGATACTGACACAGATATTCTTCGCTTTCATGTTGGTGATAAGCCACTCGATGTAAATCTAAACAGTGCAGAATGCCAAAACTCACTAAAAGACGTTTTTGCTGCCTTGCTTAAGCTCCTTATTTATTCGGATATCAATCTTGAACTATTAGTTGGAGACGAATATAAACGTGTAATGTATGTTGAAGTCTGTACTGAATATATCAATGACCTCAATCGAGAATTGGCGGATGTAAAAGATGAATTAAGAAATGAATTGTTGTAAAGATATTTTTATTTCAACTTTCCATTATGTTTATGATTGACAAACCTGATGTAGCAATAACCAGCATTTAAAATATTGTTTTACACAAACTAATAAAAGCTAAGGAGGAAGTACTAATGGAGGATTCTGATTTTAACAAACTGCAAAGAGTCGATTTGTCTAAAATAACGGCTGATTTACGTAATCCAGCACAAAATATGATTGATAAAATGAACAGAGATAGCAAAGAATCCATGCGTGCCTTAAATGCAACTCATCGTGAACGAGATGCTGAAGAATTAAGACGACATAACGAATTGGTGGATGCTTTGAAAGAGGCTGGTGAAAAAGGGGCTACCATTATTGTCGGCGATAATGCAAACGGTATTCAAATACAACAAAACTCGACAGGAGCATCACAAACGATGGAGAATACACAAGGATTAGATTACGAAAAAACGATGTCTGTCTTGAAGGAAATAAGCAGTTATTTTGAGTATCCGCAGTTTCAACAAACGTATGGAGTAAACGCAGAGAATGTAAAACAAATGGTAGCAGAAACTATGACAGCAATTGAAAATAAGGAAGATGAAGGGCTAATTAAGAAATCATTGCACTTACTCAAGGATATAACTGTCGGTGCTGCTAGCAGTTTGATTGCATCAGGAATACTCGCAATTCTTGGAACTTTGCCGGGTTAATTAGACGTGCTGCTTTGCGTACTAAATGATTGCTGGAACGCTCGGGTATATAAAATGGAGTTTGCTAAGTGCAGCGAAACCTATGCACTGGTTGTTTGCAAAGAAATACAAACAGCATTAATTATAGATTTTCTATTATGTTTAAAATGAAGTAAATAGAATGGTAACCCAAAGCTTCTGTGTTACCGTTAAATTATATTATGCGAACTAAGCGGAAGGAGGGAATTTTAGTTTCCTCCCTTTTTATGCTTTGCCATCTAGCAAAAAGTTGCTTTTAGTACTTAATTTTATAAATAAAAGTGGAAAAGACACTTATCAACGTAAATAAGTGTCTTTAATTTATGAGTGATTTGTCCTTAGGATTCATCGGTGCAATCTAATGCTAAATTGTCATGATGCACTCGTTACTTTACTACAGGGTAAAGTTACCTTTAATTAATAGCTTCCTACAGAATGGGGTAGGTTAATAATTCATTGATTATTCTTTGATTAGAAAACCTTCTATATCATAATGATTACGTTCCAAAGACTTCTTGCCTTGTGTACAGTACTCTTGCTCACCTTAAATACCTTTGCGGCTTCCCGTACGGTTGCCTTCGATTCAATGATGTAATTTGCAATCTCCAAAGCCCTCTCTTCAATATAATCCTTCAAAATCGATTCCCCCCTACACTTACTATATTTAAATAATTATGCAGGGGGGTTGAAATATAGAATGCAAATACAAAATTAAGCTTGCTTTTCCTTTAGATAGTCCTGGGGGTTCTGCAAATCTCCTTCCAAGTAAACTTCAAAATGAAGATGAGGATCTTCCATAATCTCAAAAGCTGCAGTACGACCAATTCCGCTGATAACCTGACCGGTCTCTATCTGCTGCCCTTCCTTAACCATATCCCGGGTAGACAAGCCTATGTAAACCGTTTTCAGTCCCTTTCCATGATCCAGGGTGATAACAATGCCCTCCAGTGGATCCTCTTCAATGCTTTCCACCTTGCCGGCCAAAGCTGCTCTTACTTCATCACCCAAATCACCCGCTATGTCCATACCGGTATGGGTGGTCCACTCCTTCAGCGTCTTGGAGTAGACTAAACTATCTACGCTATAGGCTTGTATCACCTTTCCGCTGACAGGCATGATCATGGATGAGGTTCTGCCTGCCTCGCTGGAAGATGAAGCTGTGTCCTTCCCTGGCGCACTTACTGTTTGAGGTTTGGGCTCATCATCTTTTACTGTTGATTTTCCCTGACTTGAGCCTTCAGACTTTGTGTTCGAGACGCTTGTATTTGTGTTCTTGTCGTTTGTCGTTTTGCCCGAACTGGCTGGTGGTTCTGATGGAGATTCTCCTGAAGGTTCCGGGTCGGTGACATCTGTTATGGAGATATCGATATTTGTATTTGTTCCGTCCTCGACTGCTGCTTCCGAGCTGATACCATCATTGCTGTTTTCTCCCGCAATATCGCCTTCCTGCCTTTTACCTTGCGTAAGAAATGCTGTCGTCGCAATAATACCCAGGCATATCAGTAAAATTATATAAAACCCGAATTTGTTAATAAACGCTCTTAAATTTTTCTTACTGAATACCTCTTTAAATTTTTGTTTCCCTATATTTTTTGTCATCTATTACACCTCCACTTGTATTCTTGCCATTTTTTAGGCAGTTATACAAGGGAAGACAGCTTTACTGCGTCAATATTGAATGATTTCCACCCCTTTATAATAGTGCTGTAATATATCCATATAGCTGTAACCTCTATCAGCCATACGATCCGCACCTACCTGACTCATTCCAACTCCGTGACCAAAGCCTTTTGTATTCATTGTGATGCTGTCATTGTCAAATTCAAAGCTGATATCCGTGGAATTCAAACCATACAGTAAACGAAACTCTGTTGCCCTCAGCTTCTTTCCTCCCACAGTGATGTCCTGTATTCTGCCGCTGTCTGTGTATCCATTGATTTTTATCTGAGAAGCCAGTTTGTTGGGATCCAGCTTAATTCCGTACTTGCTTTGAAATATTTCTGCGAATTTTTTATTGCTTAAGGTCACACTGCCCTCAAACCTGGGTGCATCCTCTTCTCCAATACTTACCACAGAAATATAGTAAGGCAGTGAATTGGAGAACACTTCACTTACTTCCTCTGTTCTTCCATTGCTGGTCGAATGATAGAATACTTCAATGGCTTTCCCATTGTATGTCATGATTTGCCCTGACGTTTCCTGTATCGCCTTTTTTATCTTCTCGACATAAGTCTCGTAATCTTCACCCCAGTTCTTGCGCATCTGTTCTTCAGAAATCCATTCCTGGCAATGGGCATAAGAACTGCATACATCGGCTCCGGCTGCCTGGCTGCAACCTCTTCCTCCATAAGCAGGCATCTTGTAAATTACCAGAGTTCTGGCTGCTACTGCCTGTGCCTTTAATGCCTCTTCATCATATGAAGCAGGCATTTCCCCCGCCACTACACCTGCCAGATACTCTTCCAAAGGCATTTGTACCAGTTCCTTTGTCATGTGATTGTACATAAAGATGCTGTCATTTTTATGGTTGGTTTCCATGATTATTTCTTTTGGATTTTTTTCCGGCTCATCCGGCTGATTTTCTTCTTTATCCCTGCTGGCCGAAATTACATTCAATATAATGGAAGTAATCAACAGCAGCCCTGCAACTACAACTGCAATTCCTTTTGTCGTTGGTCTCATAAGTCAAATCCCTCATTTCTCTGATTGTACTTAATCATTTTATGAGGGATTTTTTTCCTTTAGAACAAAGAACAATTATTAGATATCATTATCTGGACTTTCATCTTTTTCTTTTAACATGTAGTTAATAGCTTTACATATTATCCCCCAAATACTATTGTTTTAAAATTTTGTTTATTAACAGTTTTTCAAAATAACTTCTTTAATATAATTAGTGGTATAACTACTGATAAACATGCAGCTATCATAATTAAAAAAGCACTCAGCACTTCCTTTTTTCTAGAATGTACGTTCATAAATGACTCACCCTGTACAAAATAATCTGCATTTTTTTATGTCACTATGATCTACAACTCCGGATTAGCAAACAACCCCACACCCAATAGCATGAACAACAGCGTCAGGCAAAAACTAATAACCGTTGCTGTAAAAAATCCCGATGCAAAATTCTCTGTGATACCGATTATAATTGCAGTTGGAGTAACTACAACTACTATGATGACAAACATGAGCATAATTCTCAAAAAGATTCTTAGGACGTTTCCATGTATTCGACCGAAAATACGCCGTAAAAAAACATCAAAGTAAATAAATACGCTGCCTAAAGCAGTATAAACGCCTACTGCCGATAGAATGATAATCGGATTTATCCTTAGTATTACACCGGTAATACTAAATACCAGCACAGCTTCAACTAACAGCTTTAATACTTCAGGAAGGGTTGCTGCCGTCATCTTATAAAATGGAGCGGCAGGAATGAGATAGAGATAGTGCTTGGTTAATTCACCTTCCCAAGAGCCAAACATAGATAAAAACATCATCATATAGGCGCAGATTCCCAGTAGAATAGTAAATACAATAGTGTTTTCAAGCGGCAGTGCGTAGGATGCAATGATACCAACAGCAAGAAAAATCAATGTTCTGAGGCTTACCATCCAAATGCCGGTCTTTTTCTTTTCAAGCATTTGTTTCTGGAATATTGCCTTACTTCCCTCCATAGTAAACCGGAAGTTCACTTTTCTGTATCGCTTGCCTGCATTTAGTCCCAACCCTGTTGGTTTCCCTTCACGAGTTGACGCCAACATCGACTCCTTAAGCTCTGTGCCTGCCAGCACATCTTCATAGAAATCCGTATCCATTCGGTATAAATAAATAAAAGATATAATCAGTACAGCCAGTATTAGAGAAATACCTATTATGAAATCAGTGGTTATGCCCGTTATTGCACCAAACAAGACCTCTGTAAACCACCCAATAAACGGAATAAATTTAATATAATCACTGGAAAGCCAGTCAACAGCACTCTGCAGTATATCCTTTGTGTTGAATATCCGGATAATGACAGGCATGAGAAAAAGCAGTACACCCAGGTAAATAAGCATCTTGATCTTCTTTTTGCTGCCGGGCTTTCTTGATGTACGAGAATACAAGACCATTCCAAGCAATGAGCTTACAGCAATCAGCAGCAAGTACGCAATGATTAGAATCCAGCCTGCTCCATCCACCAAACCAAACATCCTCTTCCAATTAGGGTATTGGTATGCAAGGAAAAACATAATCAGAATATTGGCTGCCATTTGCTTTACAAATCCATATATCAGTATACTTCCTGCATTCAGCGGTGCAGTAAACAGCAAATTAACATCAGCCATTCTGAAAAAAGATGACCCGCCCAGGCTGGAAGATATGCCAATAATGAATATAAACGCTATGTAGCCGCAAAATATGGCCTTTATAACATTCAAATCCAAGGCATTTTGCTCTCTAATTCCTTCACTCCCACTTGAAACTATAAATGAAAAGACAAAGAATGCAGCGATTATTATATAAACAATCAAAGTCGCGGGTTTTTTAAATAATTCCCTTATTATGTTTTTCAGTGTTTTTCGCAATATATAAATTAAAGAACTCATTCGGTGCCTCCTGTCACGGCAAAGAACCTTTCTTCGACTTCATTCTCATTTGTCGTATCGCTTCTGACGATATCACTTGCTATTTTCCCTTTATGCATGATCAGCACTCTATCCCAAATATCTTTGATACTGTCTATAATATGGGTACTGAATAATACAGCACAGCCCTGCTCTTTCAGTTCAAGAATCAACTTTTTAAGTTCCTTGATCGCTTTAGGATCCAGGCCCATCACGGGCTCATCCAGCAATATCACAGAAGGCCTGGTTAGAACGCTGCAGCAGATGCTGACCTTTTGCTGCATTCCCTTGGAAAGTTCCTTCCCCAGTTTATCGGTTTTATCTGCCAAGTCAAAACGTTCAAGCAGGTTCGACTTTTCCTGTTGATAGTCTTTCAGTCTGTATGCTTTAGCAAAAAACTCCATATGTTCATCTATCGTCAATGCGTCATACAACGAAGGCGTTTCAGGAACATAGCCAAAAAGCCTTTTTGCTTCATTGCTCTTATTGGGATGATTATTTATCGATATGCTGCCTGTATATCGCAGTAAACCCGCGATGCATTTGAATATCGTAGTTTTTCCAGCTCCATTTGGCCCCAGCAGGATGCAAATCTCACCATCAAAAATATTGAAGCTTACATCATCGACTGCCTGTACCTTCCCGTAATTTTTTACAAGCTTTTTTACCTCCAGCATAATAACCTCCTGAACTTTTCTTATATAAAGTCGGCAATCCTTCGCTGTATTCTGAATAACTGTCTCCTTGATCAGAAACTTCCAAAGACAGATTTTACGCAAGAAATAATCTCCACATATATAATAACATGCTGACAGCTATATTAATAGTAAAACAATAACCTTAAGCCAGTCAGTAACATACAATATCATATACCTATGCCGAATCACGGGAGGTGAGCATATGGGATTCGGGTTTAGTGACGGCTGTAAAACAGGCAGAGATGATGATACTCTAATCATCATAGCAATCATTCTTCTCCTGATTGTCCTTGCGAATGGCAGCGGCTTCAGACTATTTGGTACAGAATGATATCCCCTTAGCAGAATAATATGATTACAGGAAAAAGGCTGTGACCTATCCATATCAGGATTTATCTACAGCCTTTTCTCTTATTGTATTACTGTCTATAGTATAGCGAATTTTCATGGAATCTTAATACAGTTTTATTCGTTGTAAACCTTCTCAATATTTGCTCCCAAAGATTGGAGCTTTCCCTCAATACCATCATATCCTCTTTCGATATGATAAATGTCCGAAATTTTGGTGCTCCCCTCCGCAACCAGACCTGCCAGCAAAAGAGCAGCTCCTGCCCGAAGATCAGTAGCTCTCACCTCAGCACCCTGCAGTCTGTCCACACCTTCAATAATAGCACATCTGCCTTCAATTTTTATTTTAGCGCCCAACCTCTTCAATTCACTGACATGCAAGTATCGATTTTCAAATACTGTTTCCGTAATCATGCTGCTGCCGGAAAGTGTACACATAAATGTCATCATTTGAGCCTGCATATCCGTTGGAAAACCGGGATAGGGAAGGGTTTTCAAATCCATGGATTGCAAAGGCTCACTGCTGTATACTCGAAGCCCTTCTTTCACTGGTGTAAATTGCACTCCGGCTTCTTTTAATTTAGCTTCAATAGAACGTGTGTGATCCGGTATGGCATTTGCCAAAATGATGTCACCCCTGGTAATAGCAGCTGCTGCCATAAAGGTACCTGCCTCTATTCGATCGGGAATTATGGTATGGCTGCAGCCTGACAAGCTCCGTACTCCGTCTATTTTTATGGTGTCCGTACCGGCACCTCTGATATGCCCGCCCATTGAGTTGATGTAGTTGGCCAGATCGCTTATCTCCGGTTCCTCGGCTGCGTTTTCCAGTATGGTCTGTCCTTCTGCAAGAGCAGCTGCCATGATAATATTTTCAGTAGCCCCCACACTGGGAAAATCCAGGTAAATCCTGCTTCCTGTCAGTTTTTCCGCTCGGGCTTCTATGTAACCGTGACCTAAAGCGATATCCGCCCCCATGGCTGCAAAGCCTTTCAGGTGGAGATCTATCGGCCTTGTCCCAATAGCACAGCCTCCGGGCAAAGATATTTTCACACTGCCGAAACGAGACAATAAGGGACCCATTACCAAAAAAGAAGCTCGCATCCTTCTAACTAATTCATATGGAGCATCGGCAGGTCTTATATTGGAATTGTCGATTTTCAGCTCATTATCTTTTATTTGCAGGCGGGAACCATAATGTGCCAGCAATTGTGACATAACATTGACATCCTCCAGCAAGGGAACATCCTCCAAAAGACTGCTGTCATCTGAGAGTAAGGAGGCTGACATAATGGGCAGCACAGAATTTTTAGCACCGCTTATGGTGATGAGACCCTTCAGCGGCTCACTTTTGGAAACTAAGAAACTGGCTATGCTTAAACACCTCCTGAGGTTTCCCGCTATGCCTTAGTACTGCCAAATACTAGTAGGGAACAGCGATTATCGGCGTTCCTACTCGAATATAAGTTTTCCCTTCAGAACTGTGATATCGCAGAGCAACGTTAATATTGAAACGACCGTACTCGGATTCCAAACTGTCGCCCAGATGATTGCTGTATCCCGTAAGGCTGATCCAATCAGAGTCCATATTGCTCTCTGTTATTCTTCCCTGAAGATTTCTTATGAACCCCATTCCAAGCTGCTCCATTTTTGTATTGGACAGCTTATCTTGGATAACAGCTGTGTAAGTTGTACCTATTGAAGGAGCATTACCGAACTTTTTAAGTAATTCCTGCATCTTCAGATACATTTGATCTTCTTTATGGATATGATTGGAATCCATTACTGAATCCATTATGACATATGTCTCCCAGCTGTCTGTTCCATCATGAGAAAGACTGCAGTTATAAAGGTTGATACTGGTTTGAATACCTTCATGGTTCAAAGTCAAAGCAACTTGTCTTTTAGCTATGGTTTCGCCGGAACAAATCTCTGCATGTGAGCTTTCTTGCAAATGAGGTAAAAGCCTTTCAATTTGTTCAAGCAATTCCTGAAGGGTCATAAATTCACAGTTTACTTTGACCCATCCATCGAGCCTTATTTCTTCCATGACGCATCCATCTTTGCCCAAGTGCTGTATAATGTCCGAACCCTTTAGCTGATAAGGTGCAGCCAGTGCAGTTGTATGGTCATCGAACAAAAAGGCCAGTGCATAGGCAAGAAATGTTATAAGCAATAATAAGACCATAGAAAATCTTTGATTTCTTTTCATAGTACACCTCACAAAAATATCTTCCCAATCAAATTATTGCCCAAGTTTATTCCAAGTATACGCATTACTGTTTGCTCTATATATTTTTTGTATGCTTTTTTTGTATACAATAAAACAGCTCTGCCGGGTTTCCAACAGAGCTGTTTAAATTATCACCTGTTATAACTGCTTACTTTGTTCCAAACAAGCGGTCTCCTGCATCCCCAAGCCCCGGCACAATGTAACCGTGACTGTTCAATTTTTCATCTACAGCAGCTACAAATATATCTATGTCATCATGTTCTTTCTGCACCCTGGCAATCCCTTCAGGAGCGGCAATCAGGCAAACCAGTTTGATGTTTTTAGCCCCTCTTTGCTTCAAAAAGCAGACTGCTGCTGCTGCAGAACCACCTGTAGCCAGCATGGGATCTACAACAATCAAATCTCTTTCGCTGATATCGGGCGGCAGTTTGCAATAATATTCTACCGGTTCCAAGGTATCCGGATCACGGTATAGACCTATGTGTCCTACTTTGGCAGTAGGAATCAACTTTGTCATGCCGTCTACCATTCCCAACCCTGCTCGCAAAATGGGAATAATTCCAAGCTTTTTACCAGAAATGGTATAGCAGGTTGCTTTGCCCATAGGAGTCTCAACTTCAATTTCCTTTAATGGAAGATCGCGGTATACTTCATATGCCATCAGCAGTGACAGTTCTTCCACCAATTCTCGGAACTCCTTAACACCTGTCTCTTTGTCCCGTATTAAGGTTAGTTTGTGCTGAATGAGTGGATGATCCATAACATGTACATTTGCCATTCTCTTCTCCCCTTTGTTGGAATCTTATATTATAATTTTCTGGGAACTATCATCTTTACTGTGTCCCGGTAAGCAATTAATGCCTTTCGGGCTATTCCCAAAAATAAACCGGTTTCCAGTAAACCGGGAATCTTCAGCAGTTGATTGTCAAGAAGCTCTAAATCCTGAGGAGCTTGCTCAAAGCCAATGTCCAGAATGAAATTACCATTTTCAGATACTACGGGTCCGTCTTTTCTAAGAGCGCTTCGGAGGACCGGTGTGCCACCCAACTGCTGAATACGCTGCTGAGCATATGTAAGAGATGGTGGAATGACCTCTACAGGTAATGGAAATTTGGTGCAAAGAGAATCTACCAGCTTGCTCTCATCTGCGATGAGAACAAATTCATCTGTCATGGAAGCAATTAGTTTCTCACGGCTGTGAGCTGCACCGCCGCCTTTAATGGCATTGAGGGATGGGTCGATCTCATCGGCCCCATCAATCGTCAAATCCAGATGATTAAGCAGCATACTGTCCGCTATGGGAATGCCATGCCTTACACACAGCAGCTTCGTTCCGTAGGAAGTAGGCACCCCTTGAATATTCAGACCTTGTTTTATCCTGCGTCCCAGCTCCTCAATTAAAAAGGCGACAGTGGATCCTGTACCGATTCCTACCTTCATGCCGTTCCGGACCAGGTCTGCAGCTTGAATTCCTGCCATTTGCTTCATTTCCTTATTGCTGGAAACTGATTTCAAAAAAAAACCTCCTTTTTCTGATGACTATGATTTCGAGTCTTTCAATTTGTCAATGACTTTTTCCAGGGCGCTTCGAATCTTATGCGCTGTTATTTGATATTCCTGTTTAGACAGTCCATATGGATCTGGAATATCCTTCTCTTCCATTTCTGCATATTCATTGAGAGTAAATATATTGTTCCATACAGATGGTTCTCCTGACAGAACTGCAGTTTTGTGTCCCTCTGTCATAGTCAATATTAAATTCGCCTGTTTCAACTGATCTGCTTGGATCTGCCTTGTTCGATGATCTGTTATCTGAATCCCCTGCTCTTCCATAACCTGTGAAGAAAGAGGATTTGCCTTCTGATCAGGACTGGCTGCAATTCCTGCAGATTCCACTTTAATGTTAAAAATCCCCTTTTCCTTAAGCATGTCCTTCAATAAGGCTGCTGCCATGGGGCTTCTGCATGTGTTTCCAGTACATACAAATAAAATCTTCATTATATCCTCTCCATCTTACAATCACCTGGAATTGCAAATTAATGGACACAAACCCATTATAAATCTATGATACGAAAGCCTGCCGCCCTGGTCATTCTATTCATCACTGCCAGCCCTTCATCTTTCTCATCGATTCCTTCTGCCAAAATCTCATCTACATCCAAGTGATTAAATTCCCGTAATCGAGCAAAAAGATTGTATGCCAGTTCAGACGGCTTGTCTCTGTCACCAAGAGTAAGCCTTACTCCATGGGTGCACTTAGCAAGGGTCTGATTGGTAGCCAGGATTCCTACATGTTTGCCTTCCTCTTCCAGTCTCCCAGCCTCCTTATTGATAAAAGCAGTGAGGTTTATGGAATTTCCTCGTATTATGGTAACAGGTGCCTTCGGTGCATAATGTTCATATTTCATCCCGGGTGACAATGGCTTTTGTTCTTCCATCAGGGGCTCCATTACATTATTATGAACGTCAACTTGTCCAATTAACTGACGCAGCATCTCCACTGTTATGCCTCCCGGACGCAATATAACGGGATTGGTACAGGCAAGGCTCAACACGGTGGACTCCAGACCCACATTGCTCGCTCCCCCATCCAATATCATTGGTATCCGTCCGTCCATGTCCTCTAAAACATGCTGGGCTGTAGTCGGGCTGGGGAGTCCTGAACGATTAGCACTGGGTGCTGCAATTGGTACGCCTGACTGGGATATGAGTTTAAGAGCAACCGGGTGGGAAGGCATGCGTACTCCTACGGTATCCAAGCCTGCTGTTACTTGCTCAGATACCTTGCAAGATTTTTTCAAAATAATTGTCAAGGGACCGGGCCAGAAAGCATCTGCCAGAATACGGGCTTTTTCAGGTATCGAATCTACTAGACTATTCCATTGACTTAAATTGTGAATATGTACGATCAGCGGATTATCTCCAGGTCTGCCTTTTGCTTCAAAAATTTTTTTCACAGCTTGAGCATCCAGTGCATTGGCACCCAGACCATATACGGTTTCTGTTGGAAAAGCAACTATGTCACCGCTGCGTATAAGATCAGCAGCCTCCTGAATATTTTGCAATTGGCTTTTAAGGTCAACTATGGGTATGACCCTGGTCCTCATATGAAAAATTCACCTTTATTCCTTTCACTTTATGCAAACTGTAACTGCAGCTTTTTCGCTTGCTCTGCCTGCGCCAGTGCTTTGACCATCTCATCCAGATTTCCGTCTAGAAAGTCTTCCAGTTGATGAATGGTCAAGCCAATCCGATGATCGGTGACCCGACCTTGAGGATAATTATAAGTTCGAACACGTTCACTTCTATCCCCGGTACCTACCTGGGTTTTCCGATTCTGCGCATATTCCGATTCCTTCTCTTGTATAGCCATGTCCAACAGCCTGGACTTTAAAACTTTAAGGGCTTTTTCCTTGTTCTTAAGCTGAGATTTTTCATCCTGGCAGGAAACTACCATCCCTGTGGGCAGATGAGTTATCCGCACAGCAGAATCCGTAGTGTTGACACTTTGCCCCCCATGGCCGGAAGAACGGAACACATCAATTCGTAAATCGTTGGGGTTGATTTCAATGTCCACATCCTCGGCTTCCGGTAAAACAGCAACGGTAACAGTGGATGTATGTATTCTTCCCCCTGATTCTGTAGTGGGCACTCGTTGGACCCGGTGAACACCACTTTCATATTTCAAGCGGCTGAATGCTCCTTTACCTTCCAGAATAAAGATCAACTCTTTGACTCCGCCCAATTCAGTAAAGCTTGAGCTCATAATATCCAGTTTCCAGCCTTGCCTTTCTGCATAGCGACTGTACATACGATACAAAACCGCACCAAAAAGAGCAGCCTCATCACCGCCTGCGCCACCTCGAATTTCCATTACTACGTTCTTTTCATCCATTGGATCCTTAGGCAAAAGCAACAATCTAATCTCTTGAAGAAGCTCTCCTTCCCTGCTGCCAAGTTCCTCCAACTCCAGCTCTATCATTTGCTTGAATTCAATATCCCTGGTTTCCTCAAGCATGCCTTGGGTGTCTTCTTTTTCCTGTTGAGTGCTTTTAAGCTCTCGGTATCTGGTAACAATTTCCTCCAAAGAGGCATGCTCCTTAACCAGTCCCTGCCATTCCTCCTGTCTAGCTATTACCTCCGGATCGGCAATTACATGGCTTAGCTCTTCATACCTGGTCTCTATAAATTTCAATTTCTCCAACATGTGCAAACTCCCTGCCTTTTATATACAATTGCAATTCTGTCAATACCAGCAGGATCTTGAATTAACTCAAATGACTGCCAGCCCCTTTCTGATTCCAGAAAAATCTTTCTTATGCTTTGACTTTGTCCTGCTCCCATTTCCATAGCAACAAAACCATCTTCCTTTAGATAATTTCCTGCTTCCCCGGCTATTTGGCGATAGTAGTCCAAACCATCAACACCGCCATCCAAGGCTGTAACAGGTTCATAGTCCCGTACTTCCTTCATCAGTAAACCAATCTCCTCTGTTGGGATATAAGGTGGATTGGACACAATAATATCAAATTTATTATGACTGCCGGGCAGTGCAAGCGGGGCAAACATATCTCCATGTATGAATTCAATGCGATGGGCTGCTCCATTTAGTTCAGCATTCTCTTTAGCTGCCTCAAGAGCACCTTTCTGATTGTCCACAGCTGTAACTTTTGCCTGGGGTAAATAATGGGCAAGACTCACTGCAATTGCACCGCTTCCTGTGCCCAGGTCCAAAATATGAACTAAAGAGTCTCTTCTTCTTGCTTCCTTCAAAATCGCATCTACCAGGCATTCTGTTTCCCACCTGGGAATTAACACCCTCATATCCACTTTAAAGGGCAACCCCATAAACTCCCAACAGCCCAGAATATACTGCAAGGGTTCACCTTTCAAGCGTCTTTGGATCAGCTTATCAAAGATCTGCATATGCTCAGGCGAAAATGTTTCTGCTTCATCAAGATATATTTGGTGACGCTTAATCCCAAGAATATGGGCTAACAGCAGTTCACATTCAAGCCTGGCTGATTCCACTCCCCGGCTCTTCAGTAACTGCTGCCCTGCTGTCAACGCTTCCCTCAGCTTCTGTTCCACTTTCTATGGATTCCTCTCCTTCCTCTTTCACAAGGATATCACCGGCTGCCTCCTGGAATGCTCGAATGGCTACTTCCAGCTGAGAGTCGTCAGGTTCGCGGGTGGTCAGCTTTTGCAGCATCATCCCGGGGTATATTATAATGCGAATGATGCGAGCATCACTTCTGCTTGCAATTCTCGTAATTTCATAAGCCAAGCCGGCTACAAAGGGCAGCAGCAGCAAGCGCCCCAGAATCCGTATAAAAATATTCTGCCATCCCATAAAGGAAAATATGACAATACTTATAACCATAACGATTAGCAGAAAGGCAGTGCCGCATCGTGGATGCAATGTGGTATATTTACGTGCATTTTCCACTGTCAGTTCTTCATCATGTTCGAAGCAGTGAATGGTTTTGTGCTCTGCACCGTGGTATTCAAATACCCTGCGTATGTCTTTCATCTTCGATACCAGGATCAGGTAGATTAAAAAAATCACCATTCGAATGAAGCCTTCCACCAGATTTACCAACACATTATTCTGAATGAAAGGGCGAATAAGACTGGACAATACTGCCGGCAACAGGATAAACAAACCCAATGCAAAAACAACAGCTAAAATGACAGCAGTATAGATGATAACATCCTCCACATTTTTTCCAAGCTTTTTCGCCAGCCATTCTTCAATTTTTGAAGGTTTATATTCTTCGTCCTCTTCACCAAACAGCTCCGCTGAAGTCATAAGAGATTTTACCCCTAATATCATTGTCTCCCCAAATGTGATTATTCCTCTGAGGACTGGAAGCTTTAAAATGGGATATCTGTCTTTTACGGAAGTCAAAGCCCGTTTGGTAACTTCTATGGTTCCATCGAAGCGTCTTACGGCTATAGCCATGGTATCAGGAGCTTTCATCATGACTCCTTCCATTACCGCCTGACCGCCAATTGTAGTTTTTTTCATGACTATTCTCCTAAAAAAATACAGACCAAGGGCTCGCGGTCTGTATCTCCAATCTCAAATATTACTTTTCATTAGCCATCCCATAGCGCTTTCTAAAGCGTTCTACTCGTCCGCCGGTGTCTACCAGCTTTTGCTTTCCTGTATAGAATGGGTGACATTTGGAGCATATTTCAACCCGAAGCTCTTTTTGTGTGGAACCGGTTGTGAAGGTTTCCCCGCATGCACACCTAACCACTGCTTCCCCATATTTCGGATGTATGTTTTCTTTCATCTTCTTCACCTCTTTCGTGATCTTGTACAATTCCTGCAATAATCTTATATCAATAATCTACAGCCTTCCCTACTTGCTGAGAAGACATCAGTTTCATTAACTTTTATAGTATAACATAAGGCATTTTAGAAAACAAGAAAGTTTTTCGAGCCTGTTTTTCAAGTTTTTCGAACCAGAGTGAGATTTTAGCAGGATTTCCAAGCAGGCAAAATGCCGGACTTTTGCAAAGATTTCAGTATGATGGTAAATATGGGACCTAATATCAATCCAATTACTCCAAGCAGACGGAAACCCAAGTACATTGACAGCAGGGTTACCAATGGGTGCAGCCCGATGTTTCCTCCTACAATGCGGGGTTCCAGGAACTGACGTATCATGGTTACCAAAATGTAAAGGACTATAAATCCTGCAGCCATATAGTATTTCCCATTTATCAGGTAAATTAACGAACCTGGAATAAGAACCGTTCCAGGCCCCAGTACCGGAAGGATATCGGATACCGCAGTCAGTATGGCAAGGAATAGTGAGTATTTTACTCCCAAAATGCCGTACCCTGTCAAAACAACAAAGAAAGATATGGTTACCAGTATTAACAAGGCTTTGAGGTAGCCTACAAGAGCAGATAACAGATCGTTTCTTATCTGTTTCATTCTGTCGTACCATTTATCAGGCATTTGCGCATAGAGGAAACGTGAAATACTATCCCAGTCGCGGCAGAAAAAGAAGGCTCCTACCAGGGTAATTACGGTATATAGAATAGCTTGAGGAAGTGAGGTCAATACCCCCACCATGGCGTTCAGCAGACTGTTAATCCAACCGGTAACTGTATTTCCGGCTCTTACGAAAATATTCTCCAAGCTGGATTCTATGGAGTTTACAACCTCTAAAGGCAAGCCTGCGTACCAAGTGCCGCCCAGATCAATAAGCTCCTGGATTCGAGATAGAAGGTTTTGAAAATAAAGACTGCTGCTGGCCAGTCCATACACTTCCATAAACAAGCGGTAAAATACAAAACCTGTCACACCGCCAACCAATACTACAAAGACTACTAAAGCAACTGCAGTGGCAATACCTTGAGACATGCGACACTTTTTCTGCAGCCAGTTTACCGGCTTCTTAATTGCAGAAGCTATCAACCATGCAATCAGGAAGGGTGCAAAAAACAAAAGCATTTTTGTAACAACTAAGTAAAGTACTACCAATATCAGCAGTATCCGAATCACCAGTTTGAGGATACCTTTGTTTTTCTCATTTATCCAAGTCATGTTTTCCCCTTATATTTTAACATTAATCACATATGACGGGACTATCTCCATCGTTAATAACGGTAGTTGTTGGAATAGCCACCCCGATCGTATCTATCACTTCTATCAAATCTGTCGCTTTTGTCATATCTGTCATATCTGTCACTTCTGTCGATTCGGCTGTCATTGTATGAGCTGTCTTTCTCCACATCATTGAAGTGTTCCATCATGAGATCAATAAAGTCATCATTGGTATTGGTTCGCATAAGATCGTTTAAGATGATTTCCATGACCTGATCAGGCCTGCCTTCACTTAGGTTTTTACGTATTGCCCATACACCTTCGAGTTCCTTTTGATTCATCAGCAGGTCTTCACGCCTGGTACTGGATTTATGAAGATCCACAGCTGGGAATATCCTCTTCTCAGACATCTTTCGATCAAGGTGAATTTCCATATTACCGGTGCCTTTGAATTCTTCATAGATAACATCGTCCATGCGGCTGCCTGTTTCAACAAGTGCTGTAGCAATAATCGTTAAACTGCCGCCTTCTTCTATGTTCCGAGCACTTCCGAAGAAGCGTTTGGGCTTGTGCAGGGCTGCTGAATCCAAACCACCGGAAAGCACTCTGCCGGTAGAAGGTGCCACTGCATTGTAAGCTCTGGCCAGACGGGTAATGCTGTCCATAAGAACTACTACATCGCGACCATGCTCGACTAAACGCTGGGATCGTTCCAGCACCATCTCTGCTACCTTGACATGGTTATCCGGCAATTCATCAAATGTAGAATATACAATGTCTCCTCGAATCGAACGCTGCATATCAGTAACTTCTTCGGGACGCTCGTCGATAAGAAGAACTATAAGATAAATATCAGGATAATTGATGGAAATGCTGTTGGCAATATTTTTAAGCAAAGTGGTTTTTCCTGCCTTTGGCGGGGACACAATCAAACCTCTTTGACCCTTCCCAATGGGAGATACCAGATCGATAATACGCGTTGCAAGATCATTTCTATGTTTTTTGTTTTCCAATGTAATTCGCTGATTGGGGAAGATGGGAGTTAAATCTTCAAAAGGTCTGCGCATGGGAGCTTTTTCCGGATCCTCACCGTTAACTGCGGTGACGTATAAGAGTGCTCTGAATTTGTCGCCTTCCTTGGTATGTCTGGTTTTACCGGACACCAAGTCACCTGTTTTAAGGCTGAATCGGCGAATTTGAGATTGAGAAATATATACATCGCGGTTTCCTGGCATATAGTTTTCTGTTCGGAGGAATCCGTATCCATCAGGTAGGATTTCCAGTATACCTTCTGCATTGCCGACATCACTGTTGCTCAACAGTTCAGGAATAGCTGGATTGGAAGTATTAAAATATTTTCTGGCATAGGCTACCTTTCTACTGTATTCTTCTGAGTTTTCCTGCTCTTGCTCTTGAGCAGAGCTGTCACTATGATCAATTGCTTGCGCAGCCTCAGTTTTGGTTATTTCCGTCTTTTCCTCAGGGGCAGTGCTTGATTCAACAGCATGCTGTACTGGTTGTTCAGACTGTTGTAAGGACTCTTCCTTGCCTGTTTCGGAAGCAATCGGTGTTTTCTCTTTCTTAGCTGTTGCAACAGTTTGACTTTCTGACTTCCTGGGACGACCCCTTTTACGTTTAACCGGAGCAGGCTGTTCCTGTTCCTGTATTGGTATTTGTTGTTTTTCCGTATCACTTGCATGTTCTTTCTGCTGAACTGTGCTTTCTTTTGCAGAATGCCGCTGAATTGCTGAATTCATTTGGCTTTGAGACATCTCTGTCAGTTTTTCCTGAATCTTTTCCATGAGGTCCGCTTTCTTGTATCGCGTAACACTCTTAACACCGATTTCTTTTCCGAATTCTCTTAATTCAAGAATGGTGTTCTTTCTCAAATCACTTAGATTCAAAATTTTTTTCCTCACTTTCATTATAAACTTATGCACACCATAATATAGAGGTGCCAATAGAATGATTGGTTTCCATTGAATATTTCCTTGATTGTAATTATTACACTTGTTCTGTTCTTGATAATGTCCAACAGGCGTTATCTTTTAGACCACCACGGATCAGTGCGATTATATATCTCACACACATGTTGTTTCTATTATTGCCGGAACTTAGGGTTTCATCCATTTATTTCTGAAATAATCGGAAATATGAAAAAATGAATAGAACAAATGACTTATCGCCATTTACATATTATTATATAAACAAAGATTCGTCAACCGAAACTGAAAACTTTAGTTTATCTGTATAGAAAATACATCCATTATTTGTAATGAAGATTCAATTCATTGGTACCGGCAGACTTTCCATCGATGTCCAATTGGTACTTGAGATTCAAGCTGCCTTCTTCTGTACCCAGCTCATGGCGAACACGGGTTGGGTATACTTCCATTTTGATGTATCCTAAAGGAGTTGCACGACTGTCAACATATTTTTTCCCTCGCTGGAACAAAAATTTAGATGTTGTTGTTCCGGTTCGCTGCATGGATACACCATTATCCATAATGGAAAATCGGGTTTTAGTGCCTGCTTTGCCGGATATTTCACTTTCATCATACTCAATATGAAAAATCCCGTTTTGTTCAAGCAAGCGACCTTCTGTAATCAATTCTATGCTTCTGTTTTCTCCATCAGTACTTCTATGACTTCCTTTTATGGTAAGCATAATTCGCCTGTCCATTTTACCTCCCCCCAATCAGGTATCATGATATCCTTATTCGTTCATAACGTCAACATATTCCTGTTGCATCTCTTTCTTTCAGCTCTATTTTACTATGGTGAATTAAAAGTTACAAGCTGGATACGGGATACGGGATACGGGATGCGGGATACGGGATGCGTGATACGGGATACGGGAT
>DIQU01000070.1:0-213 GCA_002426555.1 Firmicutes bacterium UBA5454
TACGGGTTACGGGTTACGGGATACGGGTAGTTTAAAAAATTTCGTTCTACTTGTATCTCGTAACAATAAAGTTTTTCGTTCTACTTGTATCTCGTAACAATTAAAGTTTTTCGTACTACTCGTATCTCGTAACAATAAAGTTTTTCGTACTACTCGTATCTCGTAACAATAAAGTTTTTCGTTCTACTTGTATCTCGTAACAATTAAAGTTTT
>DIQU01000070.1:461-7805 GCA_002426555.1 Firmicutes bacterium UBA5454
TTTTCGTTCTACTCGTATCTCGTATCTCGTAACAAATCCCTAAAGCCTTACCTTAATAATCTCCCTACCGTATGCCCTATAACTTCTGCCATCCTTAAAAATCCTGCATCATTAGGATGCACTCCATCAACCGTGCAACAATCCCTGTTCTTATCTTTAAAAAGGTGCTGACCGTCAATATAGTATACATTTTGGTCGCCATTACGTATGGCATTCATATATGTAGTATATATAACATCACGCTTGAGAATACTGAGAGCTGGATTGCTTTCAAAGCCTGGTTTGGAAACCAAAATGATAGGCAGTTCTGGTGATTTCATGCGAAACTTTTTAAACATTTTTTCATGTGTCGCTGCCAGATGTTCCACAGTTGGTGCATTATGATCATAATCGCATACAAATACGCTGACATCCAACTCAGACATATAATCCACTATAGCATCTTCACCTTTAGCGCTGCCTGAAAATCCAAGATTAATATGGTCGCAGTTAAAGCGCCTGGAAATTATAGCCTGATAACTATTTCCTGGTCTGCAGGCACATCCGCCCTGTGTGATTGATGACCCGTAATACAAAACAGGCTTTTTATATGCATACTCTGCACCGCTCCCTACATGAGCAGAGCTTTGCAGACCGATATACAAAGAGTTCAATGGATTATATAATGGAAAATTGATTGTCAGCTTCCTCTCAGCTGGCTTATCAAAATGCAAAATTGATTCGTATCCACCAGACATTCCTACAGGAGGCATGAAAGTACCATAATATGTACTACTTGACCCCTCATCTATAAACAGATCAAATCCCGAAGTGCCGGATAAAGGCATATGCGGGAATTTTATTACATAAGGCATGGCTGCTTTAATAGCAACATACTGTGAATCTGTAGTAAATCGCGCCCTGCCGCCGGCAGTATGTAAATTTAAACGAGCTGCTGCCTCACTGGCAGCCTCAGCTACATCATCAGGCATACGCTTAAATACGGGTTCCTCTTTGTGGTTAAAAAGTCCATATACCTGGAAAGGGTCCATCCTGACATCCAGGAATTTAATATCAGGTTCATCGATTGCAGTTTCTACTTTTAAATTACTGTCAATTTCAGCTATGTTTATCAATGTTTCATCTACTCCTTTTCACTATAGATATAAATACTATCTTTTCCTTCCACCTTGGTCAAGAGGCAAAATTTAAATTCAGGAAATTGCTCAATATTTATATTAATTCCAACTTCTTATAGAATTTTAAAGTTAATGAAACAGCCAGGTATAATAAGAGGATTTTGCTGGAAAGATGTTTTGATAGAAGAGTATAACTAATTACAATGTAAGGACATTGTGAAGATATTATGTCTTTTGTTAGCTTTATGTGTTGGCATATTCAACATATAGTTTTATAATGTAGCGTAAGTTTTGAAGCGCGAAGCTCTCTTGAAATGTCTAGTATCGAATCTTGGAAAGATCGTATGGAGTCTCCTGATATACATAATAGTTCAGCCAGTTTGCGAAAAGCAAATTGGCATGAGAACGCCACTTTACCATGGGTGGTTTGCTGGGATCATCGCCTGGAAAATAGTTCTCCGGAATGTCAATATCCAAACCCTTTGAACGATCTCTCTCATATTCCTGCTTTAAGGTGTCTGGATCATATTCTGAGTGACCGGTGACATAAACTTCTCTTCCATCTGAAGAAGCTATGATATAAATCCCGGATTCAGGTGAATCTGCGAGGATTTCCAGCTGGGGCACCTTGTGTATGTCCTCGCGGCGTACTTCAGTATAACGAGAATGAGGTACATAAAAGCTGTCATCAAAGCCGCGAAGCAGCTTTACATTCTTTTGAGTAATGCTGTGGGGATATACACCAAAGACCTTCCTGCCCAGATTATGCTTTGGAACACCATGGTGATGATATAAACCTGCTTGCGCTGCCCAACAAATATAGAGGGTGGAAGTTACATAATGCTTCCTCCACTCCATTATTTCCTGCAATTCCTCCCAATAATCAACTTCCTCAAAGGGCAGAAGTTCCACAGGGGCACCTGTGATAATCAAACCATCAAAGGTTTCATGGCAGATATCCGAAAAGGTCTGATAGAATGTCAACAGATGCTTCTGAGACGTGTTTTTGGAAATATGACTTTCAGGGTGCAGTAATACCACATCCACCTGCAAAGGAGAATTACCAATTAACCTTAATATTTGAGTTTCCGTTACAATTTTCTTGGGCATCAGGTTTAAAATTGCAATCTTCAAAGGCCGTATATCCTGAGTAGTGGCACGGCCTTCTGTCATGATAAATATATTTTCATCCTGCAGGGTTTGTGCTGCAGGTAAATGATCTGGAATTTTTACAGGCATTCTATCACTCCATTGGTTATCTCAAGTTGTATTGTCATCTTGAACTCAGTGAAGGATCTAAGTGCCATATTAACATGTTCAAGATTCTTCGCTGCGCTCTGAATGACACCGCCTTTAGAATTTTTATTTCACTACTATATTCAAAATTCGCCCCGGCACATATATGACCTTGACGATTTGCTTACCTTCACAGAAGCTCTTAACCTTCTCATCCTCCATGGCTGCAGCTCTTGCTTCCTCTTGAGCTGCATCGGTTGATAATACCACTTTTCCTCTTACCTTGCCATTGACCTGTACTGCAATTTCAACAATATCTTCTACGGTTTTTGATTCATCCCACTCCGGCCATTTTTGATCTGTCAAACGAGAATTGCTGTTATGAATCGACCACAATTCTTCAGTAATATGAGGCGCTACCGGATTAAGCAGCATGAGCAGAACATTAAAGTCTCCCCTGGTTACTCTGCCAAATGCATAAAAATCGTTCACCAAAGTCATCATCGCTGCGATAGCGGTATTATATTTCAAGTTTTCATAATCTTCACTGACCTTCTTTATGGTTTTATGGATATTTGTTTCCAGCTGAGGAGTAATATCCTCATCTTCTTCCAGGAACTCCTGAATACGCCATAAGCGGTCAAGAAATCTGCGACAGCCTCGCACGCCGCTGGTAGACCAGGGAACGCTTCTCTCAAAATCACCTATAAACATCTCATAGAGACGCAGGGTGTCTGCGCCAAATTCGTCTACAATATCATCAGGATTTATCACATTTCCTCTGGATTTTGACATCTTTTCGTTGTTTTCACCCAGAATCATACCATGGGAGGTTCGCTTCAGATAGGGTTCTGAAGTAGGTACTACGCCGATATCATATAAAAACTTATGCCAGAAACGAGAATATAATAGATGCAGGGTAGTATGTTCCATTCCTCCATTATACCAATCAACTGGTGTCCAGTATTCCAAGTTTTCTTTGCTTGCCAGAGTATCATTATTATGAGGATCCGTGTATCTCAAGAAATACCAGGAAGAACCGGCCCATTGAGGCATGGTGTCGGTTTCCCGCTCAGCCTTCCCTCCGCATTTAGGGCAGCTTGTATTGACCCAGTCCGTCATTTTGGCCAATGGAGATTCACCTGTCTCTGTAGGTTGGTAGCTCTCAACTTCAGGCAGCAGTAAAGGCAGCTCTGATTCTGGAATCGGGACCCATCCACACTCATCACAGTGCACCAATGGTATAGGTTCACCCCAATAGCGCTGGCGTGAAAATACCCAGTCTCTTAATTTGTAATTTACTTTTGCCTCCCCGATGCCCTTTTCTACAAGTCGGGCAGTTATGGCTTCTTTGGCATCCCCTACCTGCATTCCATTGAGAAAATCGGAATTGACCATAACACCATTTTCGATATCCATATAGGCTTCCTCTTCGATATTGCCTCCGGCAACTACTTCCACTATGGGCAGGTTAAAAGCTCTGGCAAATTCCCAGTCTCGGGTGTCGTGCCCGGGTACTGCCATAATAGCACCGGTTCCATAGGACATAAGCACATAGTCGGATATGAAAATGGGTATTTTTTCACCATTCACAGGGTTTATTGCCTTTAAGCCCTCAATTTCGACACCGCTTTTTTCCTTTGTCAGCTCTGTACGCTCAAAATCAGATTTTCTGTTGGCCATTTCACGGTAGGTAAGTAATTCTTCAAAATTTTTTATATGATCCTTGTAGTCTTCAATTAAGGGATGCTCCGGCGCAATAACCATGTATGTGGAGCCAAAAAGTGTATCAGGGCGAGTGGTGAACACACGTAATTTAGTATCAATTGCACTCTCGTTCGCAGTGCCTTCAGCATCTACGATTACCTGAAAATCCACCTCTGCTCCTGTGGAACGTCCTATCCAATTTTCCTGCTGAATTTTTATGCGCTCAAAATAATCCACCGTATCAAGGTCTTCAAGCAGGCGTTCAGCGTATTCCGTAATTTTCAGCATCCATTGATTTTTAACTTTCCGCACCACTTCCCCGTGGCAGCGCTCGCAGGTTCCGTTTACTACCTCTTCATTGGCCAGACCTACTTTACAGGAAGTGCACCAGTTTATAGAAGCCTCCTTTTTATAAGCGAGACCATTTTCAAAGAGTTTAAGGAAAATCCACTGAGTCCATTTGTAGTAATCCGGATCTGTGGTATTCACTTCCCGAGACCAGTCAAAGGAAAACCCCAGAGATTGCATCTGCTTTTTAAACCGGGCAACGTTTTGCTCGGTTACAGTTTTTGGATGGATCTTGTTTTGAATTGCATAGTTCTCTGTAGGAAGACCAAAAGCATCCCAACCGATGGGAAACAATACATTGTAACCCTGCAGCCTGCGCTTGCGTGCCACAATATCCAAAGCGGTGTAAGGTCTGGGGTGACCAACATGCAGCCCTTGTCCGGAGGGATATGGAAATTCTATTAATGCGTAGAACTTGGGCTTGGACTTGTCATCCAAAGCGCAAAAGGCATCTTCCTTTTCCCATATGTCCTGCCATTTCTTTTCAATTTCATGGGGATTGTAATCCATCATATCTGCTTCCTCTTTCCTGTATCCGTTTTTCTGGTTTTCCTGTTTACTGGTTCTCATGTTTCTCGGTTTGTAGTTTATATATTATTTTGTTTTCGGCTTCTGCTTTTCTGGTTTTTCAGTTTCCGTATTTTATATTATAATCTAAAAAAGCCTCCGCTTCTAATAGAGACGAAGGCTCTAACTAAGCTTAACAATATCTATCTAATGGATTTTGGCGGTGACATTCGTTAATTACGTAAATCTGCTGCTTAACCTGAGCAGGTGTTACGATAAGCGGTTCACCGTTAACAAGGTTATTATATACCATATCATATAGTTTTCCAGTAGCATTGGTGAAGGTTCCCGCATCGTCAACATTCCAGGAATCCTCTATCCAGCTCAATTGTTCGGAACAATAAGCCGGTGTTCCATCGTCTTTCTTTAAAGGTGTCTTAATCAGAGTCTGCTCCGGGGCATCTGCTTCAATAAAATACTTCCATTCGATATTGGTCATATTTCCTTTCAAACCACCTCGTGTTCCCTGAATCTTGTAGGTGTAAAGCGGAAAAGCATCACAAGAAGAAATTTCTACATCTATCAAGGGGCGATCCGGGGCTGTAAGAATCACCTTTACATAGTCCTCCGCATCTCCAAAAGTATTGACTCTATCCATTTTACTAAAGACAGCAGGGTTTCCTTCTGGGTAATTTAATAGCATGATTGCCTGATCCATTGGATGCGGTCCTGTGTTATAAAGGCTTCCCCCCATATGATCCTGACAGCACTGCCAATCCCATCGGCGGGCATAGCCATTAAAGTTTATGCTTATCTGAACGATTCGCCCAAGAACACCGGAGTCCAGGACTTTTTGCACCTGCTCAAAATAAGGGGCAAATCGGGACTGCTGGAAAATTGCAAACATGCGCTTGTTTTTTTCAGCAGCATCCATCGTTTCCTGTACTTCATCGGGAGTGCGTGCACAGGGTTTTTCTGTGAGAACATTGAAGCCATGATTCAGCAAGTCAATGGTAATAGCTGCATGTTGATGGCTGAAAGATGCATTTACCACCAAGTCGATATCGCTTCGTCCAAAAAGTTCCTGATATGTTTCATATGTATCGCATTGAAATTCTTCAGCTGCCCTTTTCCGACGATCTTCCATAGTCTCAACCACTGCTACTACTTTGAACCTTTCCGTGTCCGTGTGGAAATAAGCACCGTGTATGTCACGTCCACTACGTCCCTGACCGATAATGGCCACATTTAGCGTTTTCATTGAATTTTCCCTCACCTCATTTAATTTTTCCTGCCAGCTGAAATTATCTCTTGCCAATTACTATTAAATTTCCGTATTGCTATTTATTTTACCCTCACTCCTGGCCCTTGTCAAATTTTTTCTCTTTGGCAGCTTTCCCGGAAAACCAGCTCCGGAACAATGATATTTCGGTGGGGAACTTCTTTTCCCTTCAGCACCTGATATAGTATCCCAGCTGCTTTCCTGGCCAGATCTCCAACCTTATTATCAACACTTGACAATTCAGGCTTGGTACACTCGGCAATTATGGAATCGTTATATCCAAATACCGCCATGTCATCCGGCACCTTGATGCCCTTTGCTGTCAAGCCTTTTAAAATGCCAGCCGCCAGAATATCCTCACTGGTGATTATAGCCGTGCAGGAAGCCTTTAATTCCTCCAACCTTGCCATAGCTTGTCTTCCGCCATTAAGTCCACTTTCCGTTTGAATGATCCATTCTGGATGAATGGGTAAGCCCATGGAATTCATGCCGTCAGTAAAGCCCTGCAGTTTGGCTAAACCACTGAAGCTGTCTACATCATATACATAAGCCATTTCCTTATGACCTTGCTGAGCCAGATTTTCTACCACCTTGGAGACACCAGTTCTGTCATCGCATACGACGGAATAGATATTGTCCCCTTCCAGAGAGCTGTTTAACATGACAACAGGCACTACAGCAGAGGCATCCAATATATGGGCATTCCCATTTTTCTCCTTGAAAATGGAACCAACCAATACCATGCCATCCACCTTTTTCTCCAGCAGTAATCCAATATAACGCTTACGTTTATCCAGCCCTCCTCCTGTATTGCAGAGGATAACATGATAACCCAGCTTCAGGAATTCCTGCTCCAGTATATAAATGGCATTGGCATAGTAGGAATCTCTTACGTCACTGGCCAAAATGCCTATAGTATTGGTAGCATTCACCACAAGGCTTCTGGCGATAGCATTAGGTCTGTAATTCAATTCCTTCAAAGCAGCCTCCACTCGTTCTCTGGTTTCAGGCCGCACAGAGCTGCTGTTGTTTATCACCCGTGAAACCGTAGCAATGGAAACACCGGCTTTTTGGGCTACTTCATAGATACTCATCAATTCACTCCAATACTATCAACCATGTAATGTAATCTTCCTACATAATACA
>DIQU01000070.1:7990-9698 GCA_002426555.1 Firmicutes bacterium UBA5454
CTTCCTACATAATACATCAACTATTCGATACAATCATGTGAGCAATGTAATCATCCTACGACACACTCATCAATGTAACGTACTTGTCCACATAAGCTAATCATTAATGTAATACCATCATCCACATCACGATCATCTTGATACTTATACGCTTATTTCAGTTATGTAAGCGCTTACATTATTATAACCTGCTAAAGTCTTGACGTCAACGCTAGGGTTACCAAGTGGCATCATCTTTTCAATTCACTTGGCATTTTATTACTTTTTTATCCCTACTGTAATTCTAAGCTGACTTTAAACCTTGGCAGAGTATTAGCCTATAGCACCATGACACTTCTTATATTTCTTGTTACTGCCGCAATAACAAGATCCATTTCTATCAAATTTGCGATCTACGAATAGTTTAGGTGCAGATTTTACTGAATTATGGCGAACATAATTTTCTGCTAATTTTCGGAACCCTGGCAGCGAATGCTGATAAAACATTTTCCAGCCATCACATAGCCAGCTTAGATGACTGTCTTCATTAGCGTTGTAAGAGCGGTGCTTTGGACAATCTCCTGCACAATAGGTTAAGAACTCACATTGGGAGCATTGTTGGTTCCATTCAGCTTTGCGATTGCCGAACTCCAGATATTTATCGGCATTTTGCATATCTGCCCAAGAGTCCTGCAGGAGGTTCCCCAGCCTTCGTTCTTCTTCTACATAGAAGTCACAAGGATAAATATCACCATTATGCTCTACCACAAAATATTGACAGCAATTGCCCGCCATATGACAAGCAGCATAGCTTCCGTTTACCATATGATTCACTATACCGTCAAAAGTGCGGATGGATACTCGGTTGGTGTCTCGCTTGATCCACTCGTCATATACATCACATAAGCACTGTCCCCACTGCTCACCGGTTATGGCAAAAGGAGCCAGATTTCCTTTCTGGTCGAATTCAACACAGGGAATATACTGCTGATAATTAATATTCTGACTGCAGAGATAATCATATATTTCCCTACCCTTGCTTACATTAGCTTGATTCACCAAAGTCAATACATTGAACTCGACTTCGTTTTTTTCAAGATGCTCAATACCTTGAAGCACACTAGCATGAGTATGTGATCCATCGACCCGGGTTCGATACATATTGTGAACTTCAGGAGGTCCGTCCAAACTAATACCAACCAGGAAATTGTACCTGGCTAAAAATTGAGCAAAGGGCTCGTCCAACAAAGTTCCATTGGTTTGTAAGCTGTTGGAAACAGTTTTTCCTTTTCCGTATTTCTGTTGAAGAGCGATAACTTTTTCAAAAAACTCCAGACCCATTAAGGTAGGTTCGCCACCCTGCCAACCGAACACATAAACAGGCTGATCAGTGGACAGGTAGCTGGAAATCATCTTTTCCAGCACTTCATCTGACATCCTGTGTATCTTGCTTTCTGGATATAATTCACTTTTCTTTAAATAGAAGCAGTAGGTACAACGTAAGTTGCAGTCTGCTGAGCTAGGTTTGATCAGTAACGAAAAAGCCTGTTTCATAATGACTGAGGTCTCCTTATAAAGATAATTTTAATGTATATAATATCTACACTTTTGCTCTATTATTGTACTATAATCGGAGTAAGATGAACAGGAGATGATAGCAGATTGCGCATAATGATTTGATATCCTAAAGAGATTCTTGTATCGTATGCCTATTAATTTTAATAATTTT
>DIQU01000027.1:0-222 GCA_002426555.1 Firmicutes bacterium UBA5454
ATTATTTTCCTATGTTTGTTATCGCCGCAATGCCGGCAATAATGAACCTCTATGCATCTTCAATTCGGAAAGAGTTATCTCGCTAATTATATACAATTTTTCTAAATTTTCACCAACGCATAATTTGTTGCTCCTATCTCATTATTCATATGATTGATAACATCAGTAGCAATGTTAGTATTTTAGCGACTGCAATTTGATAATGGAATCTTACAACCACAC
>DIQU01000027.1:402-1143 GCA_002426555.1 Firmicutes bacterium UBA5454
TTGCGTCCATGCAGGTCATGTAAACTAACATCTAAACATGCAATCCGGTTTAACAAAGCCGCACGTTCGTCCTCGGTCAATTTGTGCAGTTTAACAGGAGGCAGAGATGTCTCCAGCTTCTCGATAACCTCGTCAATAGCGTCAATCCTGTCTTGCGCTTGAAATATTTTATCTTGCCACATAATTTTTTTGTGAACAAGCACCTCCATATATTGTTCTTTCGTCATTATGCTTTCTAAAAGTTTTTGAATTTCAAGTAGCGAAAAGCCGAGCTCCCTCAATTCCAAAATTGCATCCAGCTGTTTGACTTGATCAGCGGTATAATATCGGTATCCAGTCTTTTCATCGACTTTTACAGGTTTTAAGATTCCCATTTTTTCATAGACCCGCAAAGCCTTTACCGAAACACCGAAAAAGGCAGCGATTTCTCCTATACGCATTAATACATCATCCATAAAGTTGTTCCTCCGTTTCTTTTAACATCGTTTTGTTTAAACGCCGAATACCTGCCATGCTCGCCTGAATAGAAATCAAGGAGTTTATCAGCATAAGAGAGCCGACTAATACACCTCCACGATACTGGAAGGCCGCGGACAAATCTCCAAAAGTAAAATGTCCATTCGCAATCCAACTGCTACTGACAATCAATAATACTAAATAACCACTTAAACCAAACAGTGGAAGGATTGCAGCGCTTAATGAATTTCGTCTTATGATTTTCATTTTGGTCTTCATCAGGTT
>DIQU01000027.1:1412-1978 GCA_002426555.1 Firmicutes bacterium UBA5454
GCAGTGAGTTCTCCTGTGTTTTTTGCAGTCGCTTCAAGTGATTTCTTATTAAGCTCCAGCATGGCTCGTGCAATCAATAACTGACTGATAAAAATGTGAGGGACGACAAAAAGGATGACCCACCCAAACACAGATGGATTTAATCGCCATAGGATAATTGCCGATACACTTATATTGACAATGGAGCAAGCAGCATGAGGGAAGTGGATAGGCTGTGAAAATGGCATTTGCACATCGGTATTTAAGCGTGTCAGCCATTCACTATGTGGCAATGATTCAACTTTTTCATACGAAAATGTAGAAATCTTGTTGTACAGCTTGATGCGCAGCTTACGTTCCATTCGTACGCAAAAGGGCGCAAAAATCAACCATATGGTTCCATTATACAGGAAAGAACATAGCGTAGCAATTACGAAAAACAAACAAGCATCCATCAGTCCTACCCTGTCAGTTTGCCCTAAAGCATTGAAGGCACGTTGTAAAAAGCTTGCTTGTGTCCATCTGAACAGCACATCAACCGGACATCTTAAAAGGATAAGGATAGCATATATCCAACCACCACCTGT
>DIQU01000027.1:2213-7520 GCA_002426555.1 Firmicutes bacterium UBA5454
AAATGTAAAACACGGTCGCAACCGATCAGCATCTCCGGCCGATGGGAAACGTGAAGGACAGTTTTATCTTTCATAAGTTCGTCCAACGCTTTGATTACAGCGGAGCCAGTTTCGTTGTCGAGGGCTGAAGTGGGTTCATCTAATAAAATTGCTGACGCATTTTTTGCTATCGCCCGCGCAATAGATATACGCTGCGCTTGACCACCCGACACTTTGCTGCCCCGCTCGCCGACAAAGGTGTCAAGCCCGTCCGGTAGAGTAGCGATCCATTCGCTGAGTTGTGCGGCATCACAGGCGTGGAGTATGTCGACTTCAACCATCTCGTGACCACATGTGATATTATCTCGTATGCTAGCAGGGAATAACGATAGATTCTGCATAACCATTGATACATTCTTACGCCTGTTGGCGGATGTCCGCGCACCCATAACAGTAATTATACCGCTCTGAATATCATACAACCCACTAATCAATTTTAGTAACGTACTTTTCCCGCCACCACTGACTCCAACGATACCGACTGATTCGCCAGTTTGAATTGAAAGATTGATGTTATCAAGAACCTGTTTCTCCCCATATGAAAAACACAAGTTTTCAATAGTTACAGACATATTTTCCCTCCAATCGTTTCATGTTGGCAGAGAACTGCCGGAAAGATGCAATATAGCGTGGCATGTTCATCAGTACGCCTGACACATTTCCTGAGAGGTTTAGAAATATATACAACGTACCGATGCTAAATGCGCCGCTTATTGCCATGTGTCCGCCTACTAGAATTAGAATTAGTAGTGGAATACTACTTAATATACCTGATAACGACATCAACTTTGCCGCTGTATATTCAGAATCAATTGTATGTTTTTCCCATGCAGTTATCGCACTCATATAACCTCCCAACGCCAAACGTGTCGCATCATACAGACGGATAATCGGAAACAATGTCAACAAGGTGTCAGTATATTTGTTCATAAGCCCTTTTGCTTGCTGACTGCGTTCCGTAGCAGAACTGATAATTTTGCTCGACCAGAACACATAAAAAACAATAAGAAGTGCCGGAAGATTGGACGCTAATGTTAAAGTCGGACTTATGAACATTAGCCAGATAAATGTTATGAGAAAACGCATGGCATCACCTATTAACTGAAAAAAATTTGAGTTGAGGTAATCGGAAACGCCAGAAATTTCGTTCTGCAACTTGGAAAGCTGTTCACCTGCATTCAGTTTTTCAGCTTCTGCGACTGGAAGTGACACGAAGTACCGTGCATAACCCATACGCAGGTCGTGGGTCAGGCTTTCGCAGGTATACCCGGTTATATAACCGCTCACATAATTGGTCGCCCCCATCACAAGCATGGTGACAAGAGCCATCATAATCATTGCTCCTGACGGCGAACGGCCTATACTGACAGCGTCGATTATACCCCTGAGTTGCGTATTCCACCATAATGTCACGGCGACAGACAGTCCGCTCGAGCAAATTGTGACCAACGAGAGAAATTTTCGATTGGATATTAACTTTATTAACAACACTATGTAAACACCCCTTGAGAAATATTATAAACTATGTCCCAAGGGCAGAGTCAAGTCTTTAATGTGGCTCATTTCCTTTTTACCCAGTTGATAGTATAATAAGAAATGTAGTAAATATCGAGAACTGTCCCCAAGAAGGGACTAGTCTAATTTATAATATTTAAGGAAGGGATGATGAAATGCTTTATACAGGATTAGTATCGATAACTTTTAGGAAATTAAAGACAGATGAAATCATTGACTTGGTTAAAAAAGCTGGTCTTCAAGGGATTGAATGGGGAGGAGATATACATGTTCCTCATGGTGACCTAAAGACTGCTCAAGAGGTTGGAGATGCGACAAGAAAGGCTGGGCTGGAGGTTGCATCATATGGCTCATATTATAGAGTAGGTACAAATGAAGATGTAGAGAAATCTTTTAAGGATGTTCTATTGTCCACATCTGCCTTAAATGCGCCAACAATTCGAGTATGGGCTGGAAATGTTGGATCAGCTTTGGCAGATGAAGAGATTTGGACAAAGATAGTAGAAGAATCCCGCTTGATAGCTGACATGGCACAGGAAAAGGGAATAAGTGTGTCTTATGAATATCATGGTAACACATTAACGGACACTACAGACTCGGCTCTCAGGTTACTCCAAGAAGTCAACCATCCAAATATTTATACATACTGGCAGCCACCGATTGATTTAGACTTTGACGATAGAATTAATGGGCTAAGAGTTGTAAAGCCTTGGCTTAGTCACATACATGCATTTCATTGGGTTAATAGGGAAAAATTAGAGCTAGCCAATGGAGAGAATGAATGGCGAAGATACCTGGATGAAGTCTCGAAGGTTCCTGGTGATCGGTATGTTATGCTGGAATTTGTAAGGAATGATTTACCTGAACAGTTTATAGAAGATGCTGAAATATTAAAGAAATTAGTGGATATTTGAGAACTGTCACCGTAGACTAGAGCCTATCGCCTAGTGCCTAAGGCCTAGAATAATTGAGAACTGTCCCCAAAAGGAAGTGTTATTTTTGAAGAACAAACCGGAGCTGCTTGCCCCAGCTGGAAGCTGGGAAGCCATGGTAGCTGCTATACAAAATGGTGCTGATGCCGTATACATGGGAGGTGCCAAATTTAATGCCCGCAGGCAGGCTTCTAATTTTGACAATGAGGCTTTAAGAAAAGCTGTTGAATACGCACACCTTTATGAGGTTCGGGTTTACATAACACTTAATACTCTAATCAAGGAGAAGGAATGGGAGGAATTGAAAGCCTTCATTCCAGTGCTGGAGGAATATCGAGTCGATGGCGTCATCGTTCAAGATATAGGCGTTGCCGACTACATAGCCCAAAATCATCCCAATCTCTATCTTCATGCCAGTACCCAGATGACCATACACCAGCTAGAAGGAGTTCAGCTACTGGAAGAGATGGGCTTTGATAGAGTTATATTTGCACGTGAGTTAAGTTTAGATGAGCTTAAATTTATCTCCGATAACAGTAATATGGAGCTTGAAACCTTTGTACATGGCGCACTTTGTGTATCTTACTCCGGTCAATGTCTTATGAGTAGTATGCTGGGAGGAAGAAGCGGTAACAGGGGAATGTGTGCACAGCCCTGTCGTTTGGCTTATACCTTAAATAAGCAAAAGGATTCCAATGCTCAGCAGAAGTATCATATAAGTACAAAAGATATTTCCACCATTGATTTCTTAGATGAAATACTGGCAGCAGGTGTAACCAGCTTCAAGCTGGAAGGAAGAATGAAGCGGCCAGAGTATGTTGCTGTTGTAACAAGAGAGTATCGTAAGACTCTGGATAGTATTATAAAAACTGGAAAATATCAAGACCAGGAAGCATCTAAGAAGGAGCTTGAACAGATATTTAACAGGGGTGGGTTCAGCAAAGGCTATTATTATGGTACTGACCACAGTAATTTAACAGCATCAGAAAAACCAAATCATTGGGGAACGTATTTAGGTACTGTAGCCAAAATAGGCAGAGGTATGGTATGGGTATATCTTGAAGAAGACCTTGAAATAGGCGATGGAATTGAATTTTGGAGCCAGAATCATGGAGGTGCAAATAGGGAGAACAAAGGTCAGTCAATTAGCAGTATGTTATTCAAAGGAAAGCAGGTTGATCTGGGCAAGAAGGGGCAGCTTGTAGGAATCGCTTCTTCCATTCGTCCTGAGTCAGGCACTAAGGTTTACCGTACATCCAAGGCCTCACAGCTAAGCATTGCGAAAGAATCTTTTCAAAATCCTTACGACCGAACTATCCCTATTACAGCGAAGATAACAACTAAAGAAGATGGCAATCCGATTTTAGTACTTCGAGATTTCCAAGGCCTGGAGGGTAAAGCAGTTGGGGAGCAAGTGGTACAGAAGGCAATGAAAAGAGCTTTGGGCAAACAAACCCTTTGGGAACAGCTGGGAAGATTGGGGGACACCCCCTTTGTATTGCAATCACTTGAATGGGATGGGGATGATAATGTATTTCTCCCTGTATCGGTTTTGAACCAATTACGCAGAGACGCAACAGAGAAACTGGAGAAAAAGAGAGTTGCATACTACGACGATAGGGCAGTCAAGGAAGTAGAGAAGTTGACACAGAGCGAACAGTTAGCGCAAAATAAAATGTTATCACCCAGGGAGAATCAATCTCACAACCGCCCTTATTTAAATGGTTATGTAGACCGTTTGGATGTGGAGTCGTCTCTCTTGGATGGGTTAGATATTTTGTCATTTGCGCCGTCATCTTTTTCATTTAAATTGGACATATTGCAAGACCAGGTAAAATCAATTCAACAATCTGGTATACCTGTCCGCCTAGTGTTACCGACTATTACTAGAATGGATGATATGACATTGCTTCGTAATTTGCCTGTTGCATTCTGGAGCTTGTTTGATGACTATCAAATTGGTAATATAGGGCAGTTGAAATTACTACATGACAAAGGGATTCACGAGTGTTTTGGCAGTCATACATTGAACGTAACCAACGCATTTGCAGTGGAACAGCTTTCTGCTCTAGGATTGAAGGGGGTAACCCTGTCCCCAGAGTTAACATTGGCAGAAATCCGTGATATAATGAGAAAAACTTCTGTGCCGTGGGAGATATTGGTATATGGAAGGTTAGTGCTTATGAATTTGGAATACTGTCCACAGTCCCAAGGCAAAAATAATTGCAGCAATTGCAGATTTATGGGAGAGCATACCTTAACTGATCGGAAAGGATATACCTTTCCAGTACGGAAAAAGCGGATATCCCATTGCTATAGCGAACTGTTAAATAGTCAGCCTATTTTCCTGGCGGATCAAATGACTCCTTTTCATGACTTGTCAGCTTCATCCTGGGGATTAAAGTTGGAAGGAGCAGCGCCAGAAGAATGGAAACCTATAATCCAGTCCTACCGTTATACATTGGGAAATCCTGGAGAAAGGTTGCCTGAGGACTTAGATATTTATGCTGAGAGTATAAAAGAAAATGGATTTACTAAAGGTCACTTCTTCCGTGGTGTAGAATAGCAATAATAAGAAAAGCGTATTTCAAGGAGTTAGAATGAACGAAAAAACACTTAGAGTATTAGAATACAACAGCATAATACAAAGGCTGGCAACCTTCGCTCAGTCTGATTCCGGTCGTGAGCTTGCTCTTAATCTTAAGCCTGTATCCGATTCGTTACTTATTGAGCAATGGCAAAATGAGACTTCTGAGGCGGAAGCCATCCTTTCCATGGAGGGAAACAGTTTTCTAAGCCCATTTCCCAATGTGAAGCACTC
>DIQU01000027.1:7760-36180 GCA_002426555.1 Firmicutes bacterium UBA5454
GCTCAGGTGCTGGCCTTAATAAGCTCGGTAAAAACAAGGATGAGTGAGCATAAACCCAAGGTAGAACCTGTGTTAATTCCAGCTATGATAGAGGGCTTACAAACCCAAAGAATCCTGCTCGATAACATCCGCAGGTGTGTAGAAACTGAGGATACATTATACGATAATGCCAGCCCTGAACTGGCCAATATCCGTCGACGTATCAGCCGTGCCAACGATAGGGTGCGTGAGCGGTTAAACAGCTATCTTCATTCTCCGCAAATGCTGAAATACTTGCAAGAGCCTATTATTACCATGCGAAATGGCAGGTATGTCCTACCAGTAAAACAAGAGAACCGTCCCCAAGTTCCGGGGATTGTGCATGATCAATCCTCCAGTGGGGCTACTCTTTTTATTGAACCTATGTCGGTGGTAGAGGCAAACAATGAAATAAAACAGCTTGTCCTGCGGGAGGAAGAAGAGATTGAGAGAATCCTTGCAGGATTAACCTCTCAGGTTGAAGCAGTAAGAGAGGAAATCCTTTCTTCTCAAGAGATTTTGATAGAGCTGGATCTAATTTTTGCCAAGGGTGCTTTCAGCCTGTCCATTCGCGGTGTAAGAGCACATCAGGTAAATTCTCTTTCTCTTCGTATCCGGAATGGAAGACATCCTCTTATTGATCCAAACGAGGTAGTACCTATTTCATTAGAACTAGGGCAAAACTTCACTACACTTATTATTACAGGTCCAAACACAGGTGGAAAAACCGTCACTTTGAAAACTGCAGGGCTTTTTGTCCTAATGGCTCAATCAGGGTTACATGTTCCGGCAGATTACGGTACAGAATTAGGAACTTTTCAAAATGTGTTTGCCGACATCGGTGACGAGCAAAGCATTGAACAGAGCTTAAGTACGTTTTCTGCACACATGACCAATATAGTGAGAATATTGGATCAGGCAGGAGAAAAGGATTTGGTTTTATTCGATGAGTTAGGAGCAGGTACTGACCCCACAGAAGGTGCAGCCCTTGCTATGTCAATTTTGGATTACCTGCATTCAAAGAGAATATGTTCCATGGCAACCACCCATTACAGCGAGCTTAAGATATATGCCATCACCCATGAAGGTGTAGAAAATGCATCCGTTGAGTTTGATGTAGAAACCTTACGACCGACATACCGATTGCTTATAGGTACACCTGGAAAGAGCAATGCTTTTGAGATCTCAAAGCGCTTAGGATTGCCGGATTTTTTAATCGATGACGCTGGAAAATATTTGAGCCAGGAAAGCGTACGTTTTGAAGATGTTATGGGGGACATAGAACGAAGCAGAATAGCAAGTGAAAAGGAGCTTCAGCAAACCCAGGCTTTGTTGGCAGAAGCTAAAGCAATAAAAATAAAACACGAAAGTGAATTGGAAGAATTAAATGAGCAAAGGGCGAAGTTCATATCCAATGCCAAAGAAGAAGCTCGAAAAGTGGTTCGTGACGCCAGATTAGAGGTAGACGAAATTATTAAGGAGCTCAATCTATTGAAGCTGGAAAGCGCTGAAAAAGAAAGAAACCAAGGCATTGAGGCTTCACGTAAAAGGCTCCGTGACAGCTTAGGAAAACTGGATGGCGGAGTACGGCTTAAAGGAGGGCCCCATGGTGGCAGAAAGCTGTCAAAAGATTTACAATTAGGTCAGAGTGTATATGTCGCCACTTTAGACCAAAAGGGTCAGGTGCTCAGTATTCCCGATCAGGATGGTAACCTAATGGTGCAGATAGGGATTATGAAGGTGAATGTTAAGCTGTCTGATTTGCGACAGACGGATGAGGCAGCGAAAAGTGAGCAAAGGTCAGGTAGAAAAATCAAGCTCAGAGTAACCTCCGTTTCCACAGAACTAGATTTGCGAGGACAAAATTCTGAAGAAGCTATAGTGGAAACCGATCGCTATCTGGATAATGCCTTTTTGGCGGGTCTTCAAGTTGTTACTATCATCCATGGAAAAGGTACAGGTGTCCTGCGAACTGCCATTCATCAGCTGCTTCGCAGTCATCCTCATGTATGTTCATTCAGGCTGGGTAAATATGGCGAGGGAGAGTCTGGCGTTACTGTAGTAGAGCTTAAGTGAATAAAGGGGGAAAAGCAAAATGAATGATCAGCGTATCATGGTTGTAGATGATGATTATAATATCAATCAGTTAATTAAGCTGTATCTGGAGAAAGAAGGATATAAGGTTACACCAGTACACGATGGAAATCAGGTCCAGAAGGCATTTAAGGACAATCCTCCAGCACTGGTGGTATTGGATTTAATGCTGCCGGGGATGGATGGCTGGGATATCTGCCGAGAAATTCGAAAAATCAGCGACATTCCCATAATCATGCTGACTGCTAAAGGCGAGACTTTTGACAAGGTATTGGGATTGGAGTTAGGTGCTGATGATTATATGGTCAAGCCCTTTGATCCCAAGGAACTGATGGCTAGAATCAAGGCGGTTTTAAGAAGACACAAGCCAGTTAAGGATGATACAGCAGAAATCGCTTATCCCAATTTAAGTGTCAACCTCTCCCAATATTCGGTTACATATTATGGACAGCAAATAGAGTTTCCACCAAAGGAGCTTGAGCTCTTATATTTTCTAGCCAGCAACCCAAATAGAGTGTTTACAAGAGAACAGCTGCTGGGTCAGGTTTGGGGCTTCGACTTTTTTGGTGATTCTCGAACCGTAGATGTTCATATCAAACGTATACGGGAAAAACTCAATAAGGAAAATGCAAATGGGAGCTGGCAGATAAAAACCGTCTGGGGTGTGGGCTATAAATTTGAGGTGAAGTAGATGTTTCAGTTTCGGTCTCTGTTTACCAGACTTATGGTAACCTTTTTCGTAATAACTCTATGTATTATGCTGATTCTGGGTATCTTACTTTCTACCTTTTTTGAGAGCTTTATCATGGAAACCCGTAAAGAAGAGCTCATTCGAGAGGGTGGTGCTATCTCCCAGTATATAGGTCTATACTTGACAGGCTTTATCGACACACGCATTCTTCATTATCAATATCAGATTATAGATCGCTTTTTGGGGACAACTATCTGGGTAACTGATGAGCGAGGTAATATCTGGAGCAGTCATAATTCTACCCTGCTCGAAGAAGTGGATTGGGAAAACCAAAAAGTAACCATTGATGAATTTGTTCAGGTGCTGGAGGGAAACACCATCACCTTGGAAGGCAGGTTTGGCGAAAGCTTTCCGGAACCGATGTTAACTGTTGGGATGCCATTGAAGATAAACGAAAGAATAAGAGGCACCATCTTTTTACATTCACCCATCCAAGGTCTTAATCGTACTCTAAGGAACACATATCAAAGCATTTGGCGTTCTGCCATTTTAACATCATTATTGTCATTGTTATTGTCATTTATTATTTCCAGACGCTTCTCCAAGCCACTGACAGAGATGAATATCATTTCCAGAGAGATTGCAACGGGAAATTTCAAACGCCGTGTAAAGGTGAAGACCAAAGACGAAGTCGGGCAGCTGGCTGTGAATTTCAACGCCATGGCTGATTCTCTGGAAAAGCTGGAATCTATGAGGCGGAGCTTTGTGGCTAATGTTTCTCACGAGCTGCGATCACCTTTAACTTCTATGAAAGGTTATATTCAAGGAGTCTTGGATCACACCATTCCTGTTGAAGATCAGGATAAGTATCTGAAAATTGCTTTAGATGAGACAGAGAGAATGAATCGACTCATCAATGAATTGCTTGACTTATCGCAAATTGAAACAGGACAATTTTCCATGGATATTAGAGTAGTTGATATTAACGAAATCATCCGCAGAGTTCTAATCTCCAAGGAAGATTGTATCAATGACAGGGGCATGGAGGTAGAAGTGGACTTTGAAAAGGATGTTTGTATGGTAGAAGGTGATCCTGACCGTTTACAACAGGTTATAATTAATTTGTTGGACAATGCTATTAAACACAATCGAGATGGCGGTCTTATTACTTTAAAAACCTGGTTACATAAGGACCATGTGTATGTGAAAGTTGCAGATCAGGGCTCAGGCATCAACAAGGAGGAAATCCCTCATCTATGGGAACCCTTTTATCAAATTGATAAATCCAGAACCCGGAAGAAGGAGGGAACCGGTTTGGGTCTATCCATTGTTAAAAAAATAATTGAAGCTCATGAGCAGAATATCTGGCTGAACAGTGAAGAAGGAAAAGGATCGGCCTTTATCTTTTCCCTTAAAGCAGTGAAAAAAACATGATGATATAAAAATTTGTTTACATCAAGTTCATATTTTATTCAAAAAACAGGTTTATAATAATAATAGAACAAAATAGAACATAGAAAAAAGGAAATTTTTTGGATTATTCGGAGGTGTAAAATAAATGAAGGAATTTTATGAATTTGATGAAGAACGATATCAAAAAAAGAGCAGAGTAAAAGGGTATATTGCTATAGCATTGATTTTTACCCTAATAGGTGGTTTGCTGTTTTATGCATTGTCTCCTTATATTATAGGTAGAAACAGCAGCGCTGGAAATGAAGATGCAGGACAAATTACTAAAAGCCCAAATCCAAATGATCAAAATGCTGCTTCGACAGATACAAACAACGATAATAGTTTTACTATAGGAAGCAGAGAAGATTTTTTTATAGATCGCGATAATCCAGTAGCTGATATAGCAGCGAAGTTGGAAAAAGCCGTAGTAGGAATTACTAATAAATCGGAGGTTGTTGTGCCGGATATGTTCTTCTACAGGCAGCAGGTACAGGAAGTAGAAGGATATGGATCGGGAATTATCATCAGTGGGGAAGGTCATGTACTTACCAACCACCATGTTGTAGAAGGTGCAAAGGAATTATTTGTTATCATGTCCGATGGTGAAATCATTAAAGCAGAGTTGATAGGTTCTGACGCTCAAAGCGATATTGCTGTATTGAAGATTGAATCTGATAACTTAACTGTAGCAAAAATCGGAGATTCCGATATGATGCGTAAAGGCGATTTTGCCATAGCCATAGGAAACCCTCTGGGTCATGAATTGGCTGGTACGGTTAACTTCGGTGTAATCAGTGCTCCCAACCGATCTCTGGAGCTGGATGGAAAAACCATGCAGCTGATTCAAACCGATGCGGCTATAAACAATGGAAACAGTGGCGGCGCCCTGGTCAACATGAATGGGGAAGTTATTGGTATGAATACGGTTAAATTTGGCGGCGGTACTGTTGAAGGCTTGGGTTTTGCTATCCCTTCAAACGTTTTCAAACCCATAGCTCAGGAAATAATAGAAACCGGTAAGGTGTCTTACCCACAAAAACCCTGGTTAGGTGTTTATATTGGTGAGATTACAGTGGAAGCATCACAAGAATATGGATATCCCCAAGGTGTTATCATTACAGATGTGGAAAGAGATAGTCCTGCAGCCAAGGCTGGTATGAAACCGGCAGATGTAATAATCGGGATGGATGGTCAAGAGCTGAAAACCATCGATGAATTGAGAAAAATATTGGAGAGCCATGAGGTAGATGATGTTGTGGACATTGATTTATGGAGAAATGGTGATGAATTTACCCTGAAGGTAAAGCTGGGTGGCACGAATGTATATGATTAAGCAGTGATAAGTATAAAGTTGTTAATCATAATGAAAATTAGTAAATGAAGTGCAGGTTGGTACGAGTATATTATTTTCGTGATTATCTTAACACAATGCCGGATATTGCAAAGGAATACGAAAACATTAAAATCCGCCTGGCAGTTGAAAATCCATACGATAAAGGTCGGGAAAAATATCAAGCCGGGAAAGAAGACTTCGTTCTTTCCAAGATAAATGAAGCGCGGCTATGGGCAAAATTTGGCAAGGTATAAAGGGTATGGGAAAATCCCGCTTTAACCTTGGTTTACCTGTATATATAATAGGCCAGGACATAAGGATTATCATCTTTACTGCCCCAGTAATTACCAAAGATATCTATTCTCTCATCCAGGACAAAGCTTCCAGTCTTCCAGTACTCCACATGTATAATCCGCTCAGCTTGTCCCTGAGTTGCCATATCAACTAATAGAGTGGTTTTGGTTCCAGTGGATTGGATATCCTTTATTCTACCTGAATATTTAAAAGAAACTCCATGGTGCAAATTAGGGTATCTTATGAGCTCCTGATAATCGGAAGCCCATGCAGCTCCCGTATAATCACGTTCACCTGAGGGACGTTCTATAACCGTCTCAAGCAAGGAGTCTTCTTTGCCTTCAAGTTTGGCAGTCAACACCAGGGGGGTATACCCTTTGGAAGCTGCTCTTACAAACAGCTTGAAGTCCCCTGTGACAGCATCAATCACCGGCTCGCCTTGCAGCGTCAGATTGGTGGAAAGCACAGCCTCCGGGTGGGTGTTGCCAGTTATTTCTACCCACTCAGTGTCTTGAGCCTGGATAGGTATATTTTGGTCTATCACCAGGGGGAATTCCATCTGTCGTCTTTTCAACAGAACAGTTCCCAAATTATCATGATAGCCTCTTGCGGAAACCTGTATCTGTATGAGGGTTTCAGCCTGATCAGGCACTTCCAGCTGTACTGAAAGATTTCCCTGATCATCAAGTAAATGGGAGTAATGATTGTCATTAATCAGGACATCCGATCCTGGTAATACCTTCAAAATGAGCTGTGTATTGTTTCCATCTATCACAGCTTCACCGCTGGATGGCGATATAATATGCAAGGGTGCTTTATGTACAGGAACTTCAAAGTGGATTTCTTCATTAAGATCAGGATAGCCATCAGCCAGCATTGTCAAAATCAGTACTACCTGAAGCTTTCCATCTTTCTCTTCGTAATTGCCGGTCAGGGCAAGCTCTCTATCAAGCAGAACGAATTCAGCTAGATCCTTTGAAACCGCTGCAGTTTTGTCCAGAAGCTTGACCTGTTCTCCATTAGAGCTTTGTATAATAATTTTTCTGGCAGGCATTCCATTCTGCTCTGTTTCCTCTACTTTATAGTCCACATCAATGAGCTTGGTTTCCGGTTGGTATGATTGTTTTTGTTTCAGCTGATCATATCCAATGTAAACCAGAACGGCGATTAAAGCTATAAGCACAATTGAGATAAAGGTTTTAATCAGCAGCTGTAATCCGTCTTCATCTTTTTCCCGTGCTGCTTTTCGATATCTGCGAAGAGGAAGTTGTTCCTGATAATTGAATTCTTCTTCCCTGTAGTTATCCTGCAGCAGCCCGTCATCAGAATAATCCAGATTCCACCAGTCATCTTCTGTAGTATCAGTCCAACTTGATGACACGGATTCTATTTTATTTTCTGTTTTTTTGGTTTTATCATCAAGCGATGATTGTTTATCATATATTATGTTTTCATCTGCGACATCCATTCTGTTTCCAGGGGTTTTTTCTTCTGTTGTAAAAGCTTCGTCTCCAGACGCTGACAGCCTGTCTTCCTTGGAATGAACAGAATTTTCAGCGGAACCCATAGTTAGAGAAGTACCGCAAAGATAGCAGTATAAATGGTAATCAAAATTTTTCGTACTACAAGTTGGGCATATCATAAGCCATCCTCCTTTGTCGGCAGGGCAGAAAAAACCAAATATTCTGCAATAAGTGCATTAATCATATTATTCTCAATCTGTCATGTGTTTTCCTGCTTATTTCTGTAGGAACAGTAAGAAATTTTGTGACTCGTGATCACAACACGATGAGTGTAATATATTAAATTTTTCTACTTGACCAGCTGTAAATAGTGACTAATATAGTTAGCTAAAGTGAAAAAATATTTGAAATTTGGGAATCGGGGTACCATAAGTGATGAAATCATGATAGAATAACAACAATATCATCCAGATATAGGGAGTGTGGAGTGTGGAAACAAGAAATTTTCGAAATACCAGAAAGACTGATCTATTTAGGGAAGAATCGGTAAGCAAGGTTAACACCGGAATAAACACTTTAATTTTTGTGTTAGCATGGATAGGCTTGGCTTTTAATGGGTTTATGGCAGTGTTGTGGTTTCAAACCATATTTGCCCAGCTGGGTCAGGGCAGCTTTAATATCATGCCGGTAATTTTGTTTTTGATTTTTGGAGGACTGACTTATTTTTGTTTTTTTGTTAAAAACAATCAAAAATTGGAATATGACTATACATTTACAAACGGCACCTTGGACATTGCCAAAATTTATAATAATTCACGGCGTAAAAAATTGCTTACAACTGATGTCAGAGAGTTTGAGATTCTTGCACCTGCAAGCGACGAAGGTTTTCAACGGATGTTGCAGCATCCCGGCATTAAAAAGCTCAATTATTTTTTGAACCGAGGCGGAGGCTTATACTATGCGGTCTTTACCAACAATGGCGAAAAGACCATCCTTATTTTTGAACCCAGCGATGAAATGGTGCGGCTGTGTAAGCTGGTTAATCCCAGAAATACAAAAACAGAGTAAAGCATGCTCCCCCAGGGGGCATTTTCTCTAATCAGTGTTCGGTCGGTTGAAGTATCATTAAAAATCAATAGAAGTACTTTATGGGAATATATTCGCCTGTTTGTAATGATTTTTAGTGTCATTTTATGAAGTTAACATATAAGCATGATAAAGGGGCAGTTTGTAAATATGAATGAAATCTATCTGGACTACGCAGCAACAACACCCCTCGTACCAGAGGTATTGGAGGCGGTTATTGACTGTCTGAAGAATGACTTCGGAAATCCATCTTCCATGCATAGTTTGGGCATTCGAGCTGAAAAACGTATCAGAGAGGCTGCTATTCAGGCAGCTAATTTGTTAGGGGCTTTACCGGAGGAAATTTTTTTCACTTCCGGTGGTACAGAAGCTAATAATTTGGCCGTATTAGGTACAGCTTATGATAAAAAGCGAAGGGGTATGCATTGCATAACAAGCTCAATAGAACATCCATCGGTGATACAGGCTTTTTCGCACTTGGAAAGTCAGGGGTATGATGTTACCTATCTTCCTGTTGATGCAAAAGGAGCTATTTCGTTGGATGATTTAAAAAGTGCGCTTAATGACGATACAATACTGGTCAGCATCATGCACGTAAATAATGAAATTGGTTCTATCCAAGCGATTCAGGAGATCGGGACTTTAATAAAAAGCAAGAAAGTCAAACCGGTATTTCATGTAGATGCCATACAGTCATTTGGCAAATTGCCTATTCGCCCGGAATTGTGGGGGATTGATTTATTGTCTCTCAGTGGACACAAAATTCATGCACCTAAGGGCATTGGAGCCCTCTACATTAAAAAAGGTGTTTGTTTACAGCCAATTCTTTTTGGGGGAAATCAGCAAGGCGGTCTGCGAAGCGGAACCGAAAATATAACAGGCATAGTAGGCTTGGGTAAGGCTGCTCAATGGATTGCGGAAAGATATAAAAGTGAACCTGATTATTTGCCTAAATTGAAGGATAAACTGGTCAGGGGAATTCAGCAGGCTTTTCCAAACGCTCATATTAATGGCAGTTTGAAAAACTCAGCTCCTCATATTTTAAATGTCGCTTTTCCCGGTCTGCGTGGTGAAATTTTACTGCATGGTCTGGAAGAAGAAGGGGTATATATTAGTACTGGCTCCGCTTGTTCAAGCAGGAATAGGAAGCACAGCCATGTATTGTCAGGCTTGGGCTTAAATGACCAATTGCTTGAGGGTTCTATCCGTATCAGTCTGTCATATTTGACAACAGAGGAAGAAATTGACGCCTTTCTGCCTATTTTAATACGTACCGTTGAAAGATTGGAAAGGTACATCAGGAGGTAAACATGGAAAAAGTCATGCTGCTGCGTTACGGCGAAATCTTTTTAAAGGGTCGCAACAGACCGTTTTTTGAGAAAGTTTTGTTGAACAATATTAGGAAAGCCCTGATAAGCTTTGAAGATATCAAAGTTATCCGAGCCCAGGGAAGGTTTTTTGTAGAAAATTATTCAGATGAATTGGCAGTGGTTCAAGCATTGACACTAGTGTTCGGATTGGTATCAATCAGCCCTGCCTACAAGATAGAGAAAGACTATGAAAAAATTGCAGCAGTTTCCAAGCAATTGATGGAAGATGAACTTATGGAACGGCAAGAGGAAACTATTACTTTTAAGGTAGAATCCAGACGAGCAGACAAGCAATTTCCCATGGATTCCATGACCATCAACAAGGATCTGGGTGGGATACTGCTGGAAGAATTTCCAAGGCTTAAAGTGGACGTTCATGAACCCGATATCCAGCTTCAAGTGGAGATAAGGGAATATTGTTATCTGTATTCGAGAATCATTCCATGCGCTGGTGGTATGCCTGTGGGAACCAATGGAAAAGCAGCCTTGTTACTATCCGGCGGCATTGACAGCCCGGTAGCCGGTTGGATGATCGCCAAAAGGGGTGTAGCATTGACAGCGGTGCACTATCATAGCTTCCCCTACACTAGTGACCGCTCAAAGGAGAAGGTAATCGAGTTGGGTAAAATCCTAACTCGCTGCTGTGGACCAATTCGGCTTCATATTGTTCCTTTTACTCGCATTCAGCAGGAATTATATGAGAAATGTCCCGACGAGCAGCTAACGATACTGATGCGCAGGTACATGATGAGGATTGCAGAGGAAGTAGCACTGAGAGAAGGGGCTGCTGCCCTGGTTACCGGCGAGAGCATTGGGCAGGTGGCCAGCCAAACATTGGAAAGTCTGGCAGTGACCAACGACGCAGTTTCCATGCCGGTGTTCCGACCGTTAATTGGTTTTGACAAGGTAGATATTATGAATACAGCGGAAACCATAGGCACCTACGAAACTTCGATTTTACCCTATGAGGATTGCTGTACTGTATTTACCCCAAGACATCCGGTTACTAAGCCGCGACTGGAGAACATATTGAAATCAGAGCAGCTTATCAATGGAGAGGAATTAATACAAGAGGCCTTGGACAATATTGAAGTGATTCAACTGCCTTAAGCGGCGAGCAGGAGTAAAATACAAGATCCAATTACACAATTGAATCAGGAAAGGTTCTATCACCTCCCTGTTAAGGAATATATTTTCTATAGCAGTGGAGGTGTTATTTATGTTCAGGAAATCATGGATGAAGCAAGTTCAAGCCATTACCTACATGATACTGATTGTCTTCCTATACCTTACCTTGGATGGCAACATTGGGGGACAGTTCTCAAATATTGAGACAAAAGAAGTAAGGGAAGCAGGGGGACAGTTCTCAATTTTAAAAGAAATGAATGTTTTCCCCCAGTCATCAAAATCAGAGGAAACACAGGAAGCACAGTATGATATTCTTATAGACTTAACGGAGTCAATGCTTTATCTGTTTGAAAATGATAAGTTGCTTAAAAAATATCCTGTTGCTCAAGGTAAAGTCAGCACACCGTCTCCAGTAGGGATCTGGAAGATTACCAGCAAGGCAAGAAACTGGGGCAGCGGATTTGGAACCCGTTGGATGGGGCTGAATGTTCCTTGGGGTGTCTATGGGATTCATGGAACCAATAAGCCTGGCTCGATCGGACGCCACGCATCTGCTGGATGTTTCCGGATGCGAAACAAAGATGTAGAGGAATTATACAGCTTAGTTCCCTACAAAACCACAGTGGTGGTACATGACGGTCCATATGGGAACATGGGCAGTTCTTTTGCTAAACTGGAGCCGGGAGATCGAAATTCACAGGTAGCAGAGGTGCAGAAGCGTCTCCAAAAGTTGGATTATTATACGGGTTCTATTGATGGAATCTATGGAGAAGGAATGAAGGCTGCTTTAATCCGGTTTAAACGAGATAACAATCTGCCTGTGAATCATTATGTGGACTGGGCTACATATAGAGCTTTAGGCATTTTAAGTTTTGAATGAGCAAAATTGCCAATTTATACTTATTTAATTTCCTGCATATAATACTTTACAAGAACATATGTTCTATATTAAAATGTATGTAGGAGATGTGAGCTATGGATAGCAAAGAAAAACTAATTTTCCATGTAGATGTAAATTCCGCCTTTTTATCTTTTGAGGCGGTCTATCGTCTGCAGCACGGAGCAAAGGTAGATTTACGAGATATCCCCTCAGCGGTGGCTGGTTCTCAGGCTACCCGCCATGGAATCATCCTGGCAAAAAGTATCCCGACTAAAAAATACGGCGTCAAGACCGGGGAGGCTACCTGGGAAGCAATGCAAAAATGTCCCCAGCTTGTTACAATACCTCCCAATTACGCCCTTTATATGTGCTGTCACCATTCCCTGGTGGGCTTACTGAAGGAATTCACCGACAGGGTACAGGTTTTCAGCGTGGATGAATGTTTTCTGGATATGACTGGAATGCCGGAAGCCAACCAGCCCTTGGAATTGGCTCACAAAATCAGGGAAAAAATCAAGAATAAGCTGGGCTTCACTGTCAGTATCGGTGTCAGCACTAACAAGCTTCTAGCCAAGATGGGTTCAGAGATGAAGAAACCGGATGCAGTTTCCACTTTGTTTCCCGAGGAAGTTCCAGATAAAATGTGGTCCTTGCCCATAGAGAATTTGTATATGGTAGGTCGAGCTACTTCTTCCAAGTTGCATAAAATGGGCATTGATACCATAGGCGCCCTGGCAAATTATGATCCGGAGATGTTAAAATACAAGCTGAAAAGCTGGGGGCAGTTGATTTGGGACTATGCTAATGGGATCGAAAGTTCGGCAGTCTCATCTTCAGGGAGGGATGTGGTAAAGGGTATTGGCAATTCAACCACCGTCCATTTTGATGTTGAAGACAGGAGCACTGCCCATCAGGTGCTGCTTTCTTTGGTTGAAACTGTAGGAATGCGTCTGCGTTTCGGCAACTGGTGCTGCCGAGTTATTGCAGTATCCATAAAGAGAGCTGAGGATTTGACCTCTTATAGTCATCAGCTCAAGCTACAATCACCTATTGACACTACAAAAGGCATTTATGAAAATAGCAAACATTTATTTGATGCAGCTTGGAAGGGAGAACCTATTCGTCACCTTGGAGTTCGAGTCAGCGACTTATCCTCTGCTGACCAAGTTCAACTTTCCATGTTTGAAAAGGATTGTGAAAAGCAAAAGAAGATAGATCGGGCAGTGGATCAGATTCGAATGCGATTCGGTCCTGGGTCTTTGATTCGGTCTAATTTTCTTTGGAGCGGACTAGCCCCCTTGGAGGGTGGTTTAAGTGACGATGCATCTTATCCGGTTATGACAAGTATTCTGTAATGAGACATAATGAGACAAAAGTTTATTGTATGGGTCAATTTTAAATGCTATAATGTGAAAAGCGTGAATTTATCAACAAAATGAAAAGCATATGCGGAAAACGGAAGAAGGACAGGTGGAAATATGAGCGAGATGCAAAACAATGTAAATACCCAAGAAGATGAAATCGATCTTCGCCAGCTTTTTATGGCCATGTGGAGAAACAAATATTTAATTCTAAGTATGGCTTTGATTCTGGCTTTGTTGGCGGGCTTGTTCAGCAAGTTTATGGTGTCTCCCGTATATCAAGCCCGGCTTGACATTATCATCAATATGCCTGCACAATATCATACACGCTTTGGTGACTATACGCTGCCTATCAACTCGAATGGTCAATACATCAATTTAATTACCAGTAACAGTGTCCTAGCCAATACCATAGAGAATATGGGTTATGAACCTGGAACAATATCAATAGAAGGTTTGAGAGACCGCATCAGCATAAAACAGGAGAGCGCCGCCGATTCAGAAAAACCGAATATCTATCAAATAAGTGTATCTGCTAATGATCCGAAGTCAGCCTTAGCTCTTGCCCGAACATTGTTCAGCAGCTACATGGAATTTATTGATATGATGACTAAAGAACGAGCTGCAAATCATTATTACAACTATTACAGAGTCAGTTTGTTATCTTTGGAAGTATCTTTAACAAGCAACCAGGAGCTCCTTGCAAAAAACGAGGTATTGCTGGCTGATACAGAACAAACAATCAATCAGAAGGAAGTACTGGAAAAAACAGAAGGTATATTGTCTGGTTCTGTTGATTTTGTAGTACTCGACAATATCATTAATCAGAATTATTTTGAAATCGAGAAAAATATTATCGAAATCAAGCAAACTATCTACGCTCTGGAAGACTCAATAAGAACTACCAATGAATATCTCAAGCAACTGGAGACTGAGCGTGAGAATATAGCAAAATACTACAACAATCAAGATACAGAAGAGAATCCAATTGAATTGATTGGAGTTGCAGAAACCAGCATTTATTTATCATCTGAACCAGTAGCTCCCAGCTGCAAAACCAGTCCCAGTAATACCAGGAATACCGCTATCGGCTTTGTCATCGGCTTGATGCTTGGCTTAGCAACAGCCTACATACGAGAATTCTGGTTGAAAAAAGAACAAAAGCTGTACAAACATTAAAATTATGTATCTTTTTTGTGAACTTTATATTAAAGTATAGCATATCCCAAGTGAATATAATATAATACATTAAATGTTTTTCCCCATCATAGGGTTAAACAAAGTATATTGACGAGATGGTTATTTCATTGCACAAAATATATAGGGGGAGCATATTACCATGAAGGATGATAAGCTTTATAACATAATTTTTCCAGTATGGTTGTTCCTGTTTTTTCCGCCTGTTATTTTAATTACTCTAGCTGGTAACTTTATAATTGATTCCCTGGTTGTCATTGCCGGTTACTTTTTGTTCAAACCGGGTGAAGGGCTTTCTTGTCTGGAATTTTATAAAAAAAGCATACCCAAGGTTTGGATATTTGGATTTTTGGCAGATCTTATTGGTGCCTTTCTGCTTTTTGCCTGTGTCACCCTGCAAGATGTAACAGGGCTGCCTGATGCTGTTATTCAGGGCATCAGCTACGATCCTTTCAGTAATGTTCTGGCTCTTATATTGATCTTGGTTGCAATGACAATATCTGCTTTATGCATTCTTTTCTTCAATCATCGATTTACCTTTAACAAGCTAATCAAAGATGAACTGATCCGCTGGCAGATAGCTATTTTTATAGCTATTCTTACGTTACCATGGACTTTTTTGCTTCCAACAAAGTTGTTTGTATGAGAAAATTGTGCCTGACAGTAATAAGCATTAATATTGATTAAAGCAAAAATATCTATACTATATAAGAACAAGCATAAAAATAGAAAGAAAAATAGACAAAGACAATACAAAGATAGAAACAAAGACGGAGACTGAGACAAAGACAAAGAAAGGGATAGAGAACACAAGGTTAAGTACAAGCATCTATTGGATTTGAAAACGAATTCGATAGGATGCTTTTCTTTTTGCTGATATGACTACCGATAGGATGCTTTTCTTTTTGGCTTAACCTCGCAGCATGATTAATTGAGAAGCGTCCCCGCATAGATACCGCATAGACATTCGGGGGGAAAGTAGATATAATTAGAAGAGGAGATTGCAAAGGGGAAGGGATTCATGAATATCGATCAATTGGTGGATCAAATACGAAACAATTCGGAAATTATGAGGAACGTTAGCTATTGGAATGAGATAGAACCACAAAAGGCAAAGTATGGTCCTTTTCCCGAAGCTCTGCGCCCAGAGCTACAGGAGGTTCTTGAAAAGAAGGGGATTCTTCAGCTCTATTCTCATCAATCCCAGTCCATCCAATTGTCATTTAAGGGGAAGAATGTGGTTGTTGTTACCCCGACAGCCTCAGGAAAGACTTTATGTTACAACCTACCTGTGGTCAACGAAATTTTAAATAATGACGACGTACGAGCACTCTATCTCTTCCCGACTAAAGCTCTTTCCCAAGACCAGGTTAGCGAATTACATGAAATGTTGGAACTGCTTGGTCATCCTATAAAAACCTACACTTATGACGGTGATACTCCAATTAGCGCTCGGAAAGCCATTCGGCAAGCCGGTCATATAGTTGTTACTAATCCTGACATGCTTCACTCGGGAATCATGCCTCATCATACAAAATGGGTGAAGCTCTTTGAAAACCTCAAGTATGTAGTCATCGATGAAATTCACTCCTATCGCGGGGTGTTTGGAAGCCATATGGGCAATGTTCTTCGCCGACTTCAACGAATCTGTAAATTTTACGGTTCCAATCCCCAGTTTATTTGTTGTTCGGCCACTATCGCGAACCCCCAGGAATTAACTGAACGAATCATCGGGCAAGAAGTGGAACTGGTGGACAAAAACGGAGCTCCTTCCAGCCAAAAACACCTTATATTTTATAACCCTCCTGTAATTAACCAACAGTTGGGCATTAGAAGAAGCTCCTTGCTCGAAACAAAAAAATTAGCATCTAACTTCCTTCTTAACAATGTCCAAACCATTTTATTTGCCAAGAGCCGTCTTACAGTTGAGGTGCTTGTCACCTATTTGAAACAATTGGTGAAGGACAAGCTTGGCAACTCAAATCGTATAAGAGGATACAGAGGTGGCTATCTTCCCAAGCAAAGGCGGGAAATTGAAAAAGGTCTTCGATCTGGAGAAATTTTAGGTGTAGTCAGCACAAATGCTCTGGAATTGGGGGTTGACATAGGTCAACTTCAAGTATGCATTATGTGTGGTTACCCTGGCACCATAGCCAGCACCTGGCAACAGGCTGGTCGCGCCGGTCGAAGAAATGGTACCGCTATAGCCATAATAGTAGCCAGCAGCAACCCTATGGATCAATACATCATACAGCATCCGGAGTTCTTTCTAGAGGCCAGTCCCGAGCATGGACTAATTAATCCCAACAACCTATACATTCTCATGTCTCACATCAAGTGTGCTGCCTTTGAGCTGCCATTTGAAGACGGCGAAAGTTTTGGGGTAGACGGTACGGATCAAATTCTAGAGTATCTTGAAGAAAACAAAATACTTCGACATGTGGGCAATCGTTGGCACTGGACAGCTGAAAGTTTCCCGTCCAATGCTATTAGTCTACGTTCTGCTGCTAACGAAAACTTTATAATCATCGATTGCACTTTACCTGATCATCGTGTAATTGGAGAAACAGATCGATTTAGCGCACCACAACTCTTGCACGAAGAAGCAATTTATCTTCATGAAGGAATTCAATATCAGGTAGAGAAACTGGATTTTGAAGAAAAGAAGGCCTATGTCAGAAAAGTAGATGTAGATTATTACACAGATGCTAATTTGGCTGTTACAATGAAGGTGTTGGATGTGTTCCAATCTTCAGATGAAAAGGGTACAGAAAAAAGCTGGGGAGATGTTATGGTAACTTCCATGGTAACCATGTTCAAAAAGATTAAATTTGATACACATGAAAATCTGGGTTGGGGTCCGGTAAACCTTCCAGAACTGGAACTCCAGACAACTTCCTACTGGATGGCTTTAAGTGAAATTCCAGCAGATATTGCCAGTCAGGATGATTTGCAGAACGGCTTAATGGGAATTGCCAATGTATTAGGCCATATTGCGCCTCTTTATCTAATGTGCGACCCTCGGGATATCCATGTGGTTTATCACGTAAAATCTCCCTTTACCCAAAAGCCAACCATCTATATTTATGACAGCTGTCCGGGTGGAATCGGGTTCAGTCAACGCTTGTATGAACTACACAGCGAATTGTCTCAAAAATCCCTGGAGGTCATATCGGATTGCTTTTGTGAAAGTGGCTGTCCTGCTTGTGTCGGACCAGCAGCAGAAGTAACGGATAAAGGTAAGGTTTTAGCGCAAAAAATATTGGGAGGGATTTTAGATGATACCCAACCTGAAGGGCAAGCTCAAGACACTGTCATCCAGCTCCCCTTCGAATAAGCAACCCAATACAAGTGTATTGGAGAATACATCGCGAAATAATGAACCCATAGGCGAAGAGAGTAGTGTGGATTTTGATGGCCAGATTATCCATAGTTCAGAAGGAACCTTCGTGAAAAAACGCAGCCTTTACGGAACCGATGCCTACTACGGCTCAACATCTCTTACCAAGCTATCCACCTTGGATTTCATGGATTCCCAATGGTGGACTCGGCAGGATCGAGACTTTACCCCTAAGGACATTGTTTTTCTTGACACTGAGACAACAGGCTTATCCGGAGGGTTAGGAACCTACGCCTTTTTAATCGGACTGGGTTTTATCACTGAAGAAGGCCTGGTAGTGGAACAATATCTCATGAGGGATTTTGATGAAGAATATCCAATGCTGAAATCCGTCTTAGATATCTTGGAAAACTACCGGGTACTAGTCACCTTTAATGGTAAATCCTTTGATTGGCCCTTGATGGAGAGTCGTTTAATATATTCCAGGCTGAAACCTCTACATTGGGAGAATGCACATTTAGATTTACTGCATGTTTCCAGACGAATTTGGGGCAATTGTTTGGAAAGCTGTTCACTATCATCAATAGAGGAAAATATTCTCGGTAACGTTAGACAAGACGACATCCCAGGATTTATGATACCAAAAGCTTATCTTGATTATTTGGATACTCGAGAAACTAATGAGATGGAGCGTATCATCAGACATAATGAATGGGATATCGCAGCCATGTCTGCTTTGTTACTGCAAATAAGCAAATTGTTTTTAGACCCAATTGGCAATGGGGACGCTTCTGAATTATTGGGAATAGCCAGGGAACTAGAGAGAAATGATAGAATAATGGAAGCAGCTGAGTGTTATGAGGCATGTATTCGCTCTGCTCCAAATCGTTCTCTTAAAATAGAAGCGAAGAAAAGGATTGCCTACATGAAAAAAAGACATGTGGGCCCCGGAGAAGCCATGGATTTATGGCTTGACCTAGCAGATGAACAAGGAAGTATGCTGCTGTTTCCATTCATCGAGATGGCAAAATATTTTGAACATAAGAGTAAGGATTTTCAAAATGCCTTGGATTGTACAGACAAAGCAATTCAAATGGCAAAGATGCGAAAAACTTCTTCGAATTTACTAGAAGATCTACTAAAAAGAAGAAGGCGTTTGATAAGAAAATTGGAGAGGAGAAATAAACAATGGGGTTAATCGGTAATATTTGTGGGTTTGCAGGATACTACAATCATTCCAGGGGCAAGTATGACAAAGCTCTTAAATGGTATGAAAAGGCTGAACAAATGGATGTAAGCAATCCAAACTTTCAGATGGCATATGGGGTATTGCTTATGCGAGAAGGAAATTTCGAAAAGGCAATAAATATATTCAACAAGATATTGATCTTCTTTCCCCGCAAGGAAAAAGTAAAAATAAATGCCAAAATTAATCTCTCAATGGCTTATTGGAAAACAGGGGATATGGATGCTGCCATTGACAGGATTACAGAGATGCATGAAAAACTAAAGAATACCAGAACCTACGAAACACTGGGCTATTTCCTTGTTGAAAAAGGAGACAATGAAGAAGCCTTAAAATTCAATTTGGAAGCTTTGGATTATGATGATACCGATGCTGTAATACTGGATAATCTGGGACAAACTTATTATCGCATGGGAGATACAGATAATGCATTAACCTATTTCAAAAAAGCCCTGGAGGAAAAAGATGATTTGCTGGATGCTCTTTACCATGTTGGAGTTATACACCAAGAGCGCAGACAGACAGAAGAAGCCCGGGAATATTATAAGAAAGCACTGGACTGTAATATAACAAAGCTAAGCACTATTAGTCGCGAGACAATAGAAGCAAAGTTGGCGGAATTAAGTTAGAGATAATTAAGCAGCTATATGATTGTACAGCTGGTATAACATCATTTTACATGGTGTCTTATGCAGTTGGTATAACATCATTTTACACGGTTGTCTTATGCAGTTGGTATATAGTCCTAAATGGTCTTTACATTATGCGGCCGGAGGTGCTGTGTCTGCATCTGTATCATCCTGAGGGTCCCCTTCCGGACCTTCAGGTGATCCCTCATTCATATCATCATTATTGCCAGTATTATTACCATCATTATTGTCAGTATCAGTATCATTATCATCATCTTGCCTGTTGCGTGGATTCAGCCAATCCCAAATATTATCCCATATATCCTGACCAGGTAGCGGTTTAGCGGGAATATCAATGTATATGACATCGGTTCGCGGACCTTGTACAGCTTCGCCGCCTAGCTTCATTTCCGGATGTACAGGTATGACATAGTAACCAAAGGTTTCACCCGGTGATACCTGTGTATCTGTCCATTGTACAGGATCCAATGTTCCATTTCTTATCTGATTTACAAGACTTGCCTGTCCGCCTTCGCCAGTGGTTCTTATAATATTGTAGACAGCAAAGCTTTCCCTTGGAACAAATGATATAACAGGGTTTTCATTTTCATTTAAGCTTACTCTGAAATTATAAGGAGCACTGGGAACCACCCAATAATCTGATTGCTCCGTAGGTTCAGCACCTCTCTTGAAGTATTCGGTGACAACATATTCATCGGGTGTTAATGCAGAAGCCAACAGAACCCGATATTGCTCTTCCAGAGACTTTTTATCCAGCTTCACTTCTGATATCCCTATTGGTTTTTGAAAGCTTGGTTTTTCTTTTCCCTCATATAGATACAGAAATACTTCCCTGGCGATTTCTGTGGGATAGCTTGAGCCCGATGCATCCGAAGGCAGGTAATTTTCTATAGTTCGCTTATCAAAACCCATCCAGACAACAACGGTATACTCTGGATTATAGGCAACAACCCAGGCATCATTATTACCATTGATATCAGCGAATTCATCAATATCAGGCGGCAGCTGTACAGTACCGGTTTTGGCTGCAAGCTGCATACCCTGGAGTCTGCGGGCAGTGCCAGTGTCTGCTGCAGTCTGAAGTATACTGTTTACTAAAAATGCTGTTTCCTCAGAGAAGATCTGCTCTTTTTCAATACGGCTCCGGTATAGAGTTTTCCCATGGGAGTCATCAATACGGCGGATGGCAGTTTCCTCTTTATAGCTGCCTCGGTCACCTAAGGAAGCAAACGCCCGAGCCATTTCCAGGGGGGTCGTTCCTTCTTCCATTCCCCCCAGCGCAAGTGCTATATTGTAATGATCATTCTCTGTAAATGTGATCCCCATCTTTTCTGCCATGGATATACCATTACTTATGCCAATTTCATCCAGCGTCTTCACCGCAGGTATGTTATATGATTTGGATAAAGCAGTTCGCAAGGTGACAATACCATGAAATCTCCCGCCTGCATTACGAGGTGTCCAATTATTAATCGTAATTGGAGCATCATCTATAAAGGTAACAGGAGTATAGTCAAATATCTCTACCGCAGGGACATATACTACCAAAGGCTTTATTGCAGAGCCAGGCGATCGCCTCGTTTCCACCCTGTTTAACACATATCTTTGACCTTTTGGATACGATCTTCCACCCATAACTGTTTGTAGTTCTCCAGTATCAGTATCCATGACTACCAAGGCAGATTCACTGGTTTCACCCGAAGCCGGGCTTTTAGGGAAAAGGTCTTCCCGAGCATATAATTGCTCTGCATATTCCTGCAATTCCTTGTCCATAGTAGTATAAATACGATATCCGCCTGTATAGAGGTCATCCAGCTTCACATTCATCAGGGCAGCTGCTTCCTCCAATACCATATCCATAAAATAGCCATGGATATAAGCAGGCTTTACGTCCTTGGCAAATGTGATATCCTCATTTTTAGCCTTTTCTCCTTCTTTAGCATTTAGGTAACCGTTCTTTACCATGATTTCGATTGACTGATCCTTTTTCTCCAAAGAGCGCTTTTCATTAATAAAAGGAGAATTTCGATGGGGATTATTGATGATGCCAACCAGTAAAGCCCCTTCGGAAACTGACAATTCACTTGCTGTTTTTCCAAAATAGGTCTTGGATGCAGCTTCAATACCATAAGCTCCTTCTGCAAAATAAATTACATTTAGATACATTTCCAGTATTTGATCTTTGGAATACTTTTGCTCCAGCTGCCACGCAAGAATGATTTCCTTTACCTTCCTGTCTATGGTTTGCTCCTGGGACAGTACTGTATTTCTAACCAACTGTTGAGTAATCGTGCTTGCTCCAGCTACAATATCTTTTGCTTTAATATTTTGCAGCAATGATCCGAACATCCTGCGTACATCAAAGCCCGGGTGGGTGCGAAAACGCACGTCCTCAACTGCAATGAAGGCTTCTTGTACATGCTTTGGAATTTGATTCAATGGTATATATATCCTGTTTTCAATTCCATGTATACTGGAGATCAGATTATCATGGCTGTCATAAACCAAGGAGGTTTGATCGTATTTAACAATACTCTCAGGATCCAAGTTGTCCAATGATCCCAATATGGTAAATAAATAGATACCTACTGCTATCACCATTAAAGCAGCAAGAATACCAATGATTGCCAATATTTTTTTCCAGATGGAACCACCTTTCTTTTTTCCTTTGGAGTTTTTATGTTTATCCATTCTTTTTGGAGTAGAGCTTGGCATTTTTTCACTCCCCTGTGATTAATACAAATCTGCAAACCTGTAATTATACTCATATTATTGTTTTTCCATAATATGGAGATAATCAGCATCATAGCTTTACATACCTTTATATTTTACCCATTCATCATCATACTAAACCGTTGGATCCTGCCACATATCCATCCATCATCATAGAATAGTAACTAGTTTACATAAAGTACCGGTGTATTCCAAGTGGACTTAAGTGTGTTTATATTGTATAATTAGGGTGAATCTGATACATTATGTAAACTAGAACAAAACAGCATCAGATAATCTAGGACTATGGAACTGGATACAATAACAGCTTGCTGGGTTTTGGCTGAACATATAATAACTGGAAAAGATAAGTGATAATATTATTTCTCAATATGTAGATATCACGAATAGAGGTGAGATGGATGAAAAAGTTTGAAAAAAAATATGTCATTGGAGCATTTCTTATCATCATAATTGTTGTTTTAAGTATTTTATTAAGTCCTTCACCTGAACCGGAGCAAATCAGCTACAATCAATTTTTGGAGGCTGTGGAAGAAGGCGTCGTGGAGAAAGTCTATCTGGATAATTCTTCTGATCAGATAATAGGAGAATATAATGGAGGGCTGGTCTTCGTCACCGACAATCCCCGTATAGACAGCTTGAAAGAATTTTTACTGGTTCAGGACATTGCTGTAGAAGAAAAAAGTCGCTTGATGCAAGGCGAACAGCTTGTCAGCATGGTTTTAAGCCTTGGCATGATTGGGGTACTGCTAGTTTATGCCAAACGAAATGTATCCAAACAAAAACAGGGTATGTCTGGAAAGTCTATATTTTCTGCGATCCTGCCTGAAAATGTAAATACTGGATTTGCTGATGTAGCTGGTAATGATGAAGCCAAAGAGAGTATACAGGAGATAGTAGATTTTATAAAAAATCCTGAAAAATATGCTCAGTATGGAGCTCGATTACCCAGAGGTATAATATTCTATGGTTCACCGGGAACCGGTAAAACCCTTATGGCCAAAGCAGTTGCAGGGGAATCAGGAGTGCCGTTTATAGCTGTTTCAGGTTCGGACTTTGTGCAGATGTATGTAGGAGTCGGAGCAAGCCGTATACGTGATCTGTTCAAAAAAGCCAGAAGCTATGGAAAATGCGTAATATTTATTGATGAAATTGATGCTTTAGGTAAGAAAAGAGATGGAGGACTTGATGGCGGGGGTAATGATGAACGGGATCAAACGCTAAATGCGCTGCTTTCTGAGATGTCCGGCTTTGAGGATAACGAAGGGATAGTAGTTATTGCCGCAACTAATAGAATGGACTCTATAGATGAAGCTTTGCTGCGACCAGGGCGTTTTGACCGCCACATTGAAATACAATTGCCAGACATTCAGAGTCGATTAAAGATATTGGAGCATCATGCAAAAAATAAACCTTTGGACAAGAACGTTGATTTAACAAAGCTTGCTCGTCAGACTGTTTATTTTAGCGGAGCCAAGCTGGAAAACCTGTTGAATGAAGCAGCTATACAGGCTGCTCGTCGAAGTGTCGATAGTATTCAGGTTGAGGACATTGAAAGAGCTTTTTATACTGTAATAGCCGGATCTGAAAAGAAGGACAGAAGCACTATTTCAGATGAAGACCGCAAGATTACTGCCTATCATGAATCGGGGCACGCTCTGATGACCCGCTTGCTTGCTCCTGAAAACAAGGTTTCCCGGATTACTATCATTCCCAGTACAAAAGGGGCAGGTGGTTTTAGCATGAATATACCACCGGAGCGTATGTACCATAAGAAAAAGGATTTGGAAAACAGCATAAAAATTGCTTTAGCCGGTCGTGGTGCTGAAGAGCTGATTTTTGGTGAACAAAATATCACTACCGGAGCATCCAACGATTTGGAAAAAGCAACGGGGACGCTTCTCAATATTGTCAGACGTCTGGGTATGAACAGGAAATCCGGGTTATTGAATTATGATGTCCTGTATAATAATGGATTCCAGCAGGTTCAAGATGATGTGTTGGAAGAATGCAAAGTAAGTATGGATGAATTGTATAAGGAAGTAAAGAAATTGCTTTGGGAAAACAGAAAAATTTTGAAAGCCCTTGCAGAAAGCTTGCTGATTCATGAGACTTTGGATGAGAAAGATTTGGATCAAATCATAGCATTTGCGAAAGCTGGGTGAACGATTGACCTACCTTCATCATATGATGGAAAAGAGGATATCTCCAAACGATTAACGATATCGACTATGTCAATAAGTATGAAGGAGGCGTTTAAATGAATTATGATGGCTGGGGCATGACTCCTGCTCGGGATTTCATGGTTCCGGTTGAGTACCATGATAGGTATGGCTATATGTATCCATCTATGGAGCCTTGCATTGATAATGGAATGGTTCATACTATTATGTATCCAGATATTTATTACAGGATTTATCCATATGTTCACCGAACCTGCGACCGAATGGATAATCCATACATGCATTATCCATCAGAAGCACAGGTGGAAAGTATGGTAGATGATTGCTACGATTCCTGCATCAGGGCTATGCCTGATTTGGAACACTATGCTGATGTAAGAACTGAACAAGTCGATGCCAATCAATTACGAAGAAGACCCTTGCTGAGAGATTTAATAGCGATTATTCTTATAAGCGAGTTGTTTCGACGAAGACGAAGGCCATATAGATATGGAAGTCTATATAATCCAGCTTACGAATATGGATATATTTCAGAAAATATTACAGGCTGTTATTCTGGAAATAACACAGGATTTTATACGGACTATAACCCGGTTTATTAGAAAAATCTGCAAGATGCAGGAATTGCACTCGAGAGAAACATCCAAGCAGCAAATGTGCTGCTTTTTTTTGTGGTTTTAGATGCAAAACCAAGCACATTAGACCGCTTTTCTTCAAAAAAACGCTAATCCATTGGCTTTGTTGCAATTGACTAATCATATATATGGGAATATAATTACTAGATAAAGAAAACACTGAGTAAAAACAGGAGGTCTAGTATGTCCGAAAAAAACTACAACCCATTTGAAATTGCCCAGGAACAATTTGATAATGCAGCCTTGATTCTTGAACTGGATAATGGAATTCGAGAACTGTTACGTCAGCCCATGAAAGAAATTCATTTTACCATACCTGTTAAGATGGATGACGGCACAACGAAAGTATTTAAAGCTTTTCGTTTTAAACACAATGATGCACGAGGCCCGGCAAAAGGCGGGATTCGTTTTCATCCTCATGAAACCGCTGATACAGTGCGTGCATTATCCATGTGGATGACATGGAAGTGTTCTGTAGTGGATATCCCTTTGGGTGGAGCAAAAGGCGGAGTAATTTGCGATCCTCATAACCTTTCACAATCCGAACAGGAAAGATTGTGCCGCGGATATGTTAGACAGTTGGAAGGTCAGTTAGGGCCAAACTTGGATGTGCCAGCACCAGACGTTATGACAAATAGCCAGCATATGCTCTGGATGCTTGATGAATATGAGGTCATTACAGGTGGATATTACCCAAGCATGGTTACAGGCAAACCAGTTGGAATGGGTGGATCCTTAGGTCGCACAGAAGCAACTGGATATGGTGTGATCTATGTGTTGAGGGAATATCTGCGAGAAATTGATATTTCAATTGAATCTACTACTGCCAGCATTCAAGGTTTTGGCAATGTAGCAGAGTATGCAGCACGAATGTATACCCAGCTTGGTGGTAAAATAATAGCAGTATCCTGCTGGATTCAAGCTGAATCCAAGGCCTTCACCTTCAAAAAAGAGAGAGGATGCGATATAGAAGAGCTTGCAAGCATTAAGGATTCATTTGGCAGCATCAATAAGGAAAAGGCTCTTGAATTAGGATATGAGCTGTTGCCTGGTGATGATTGGATTAAACAGGATGTTGATATTCTAATACCTGCAGCCCTGGAAAATCAAATCACCCCAGCAGTCTTTCCAAGAATATCCTCAAAGGTAAAGATTATCTGTGAAGCGGCAAATGGTCCGACTACCCCTGATTGCGACACGCTTATTCAGAAGAGTGGAATAACTCTTTTGCCAGATTTTCTATGTAATGCAGGCGGTGTAACCTGCAGTTATTTTGAGCAGGTACAAGGTAATATGAACTATTTCTGGGATAAAGCTGAAGTACTTGAAAAGCTGGAGCGCATTATAACAAATGCATTTCGAGCTGTATACAAGCTTTCTGCAGAAAAGCAGCTATACATGCGAGATGCCGCATATGTCATCGCTGTCAATCGCGTAGCAAATGCAACAAAGCTGCGGGGCTGGGCTTAAACCTGGTTTTTCTTGTCGATATGTGAGTATTTTCATTGAATTTTGCATAATTATGTTGTAAACTGGTAGGTGTTATTATCTATTAAAGGGAGTCAGTAGAATGAAATATGTTTATGCAGTACTTACTGTTCTAGAGAACAAGCCTATTATGCAGACTTTGGTAAGCCCAACCCAATTAACCGGCAGAGACATACTGGACAAGGTGATTCTAACTGAGGATGAAAGAAGAAAATACAGGGATTGGCTGGATGAAAATAAAATATTGAAGGACTTGAACCAGCGACAGGATATCCGTGTTGAGATCCAGGAAGTGGAAGTATAAATGGCCAGTTTTGACTTCGCATAAGTAACCTCACGACAAAAATCGTGGGGTTTTTTATTTTTATCGTCAAAGGTGGCTATAAAGCCTCTTTTTTCGTGGGAGGATATTTTCCAACAATGAAGAATAAGTTAGTGATACAAATATTGGAATCTATAGGGTAGGGGAGGCAGTGGATTTGCTGACGGACAACAAAAGAAAAGGTGACATTTTAATAGTTGGGCTGTCTGGGGAATTGGATCACCACCATTCCGCAGAGGTTAGAGATGCCCTGGATAGACTGCTGGATGATCCTTCCATCCGACACATGATACTGAACTTAAGACATCTCCATTTCATGGACAGTTCCGGGATAGGTGTCTTTATGGGACGATATAAAACCATCCACAAACGAGGCGGACAGTTTTCCATAGCCAATATCAATTCGCAGCTGGCTAGAATTTTAGAGATGTCTGGTCTTTATCGGATTTTAAAGGTACATGATACAGTGGAACAGGCTATAGATGGCATTAGGGGGGAATCAGAATGAATATAAAAAATGAAATGAAGCTGGAATTTTTAAGCAGATCCCAGAATGAAGCCTTTGCAAGGGTTGCGGTTGCTGCATTTGCAGCTCAATTGGATCCAACTCTGGAAGAAATCGCCGATATTAAAACTGCTGTTTCTGAGGCAGTGACCAATGCTATTATTCATGGCTATGACAATCCAAATGAAATGGTTCATGTAAGGACACAGATATCTGATTACAGTGTAATTATCGAAGTAATTGATCATGGTAAGGGAATGGAGGATGTTGAACTGGCCAGGCAGCCTCTATATACCTCCAAGCCTGAGCTGGAACGTTCAGGTATGGGTTTTACAGTTATGGAAACATTCATGGATAAGGTGGAGGTGAATTCTGCTCCAGGCCAGGGTACCAAGGTTAGAATGGTAAAGTATATCAGTCATGAAGCGGACGAAACGAGGAGAGATGGATGAGCGGCATGCCGGAATATCAAGACGACAGGCGGCTTCTTTCTCATGAAGAAACCATGGCTCTCATTAAGAAAGCGCAAGATGGAGATGAAGATGCCAAGGAAGTATTGGTTCGTAAAAATATTGCTTTGGTAAAAAGTCTGGTTAAGAAGTTTTTAAATCGCGGTCATGAATATGAGGATTTATTGCAGCTGGGTTGTATCGGATTGATTAAGGCAATTCAAAACTATGATCCTGCTTATAATGTCAGATTTTCTACCTATGCAGTTCCCATGATTATGGGAGAAATAAAACGCTTCCTTAGGGATGACGGTATGATTAAGGTCAGTCGGTCAATAAAGGAGCTGGTAAGTAAATCAGCTGTTGCCAGAGAAAATTTGAAAGGCAGTCTTGGCAGAGAACCGACGATTCAGGAAATAGCTGAAGCAGTGGAAACCACCCCTGAAGAAATTGTATATGCTATGGAAGCTGTACGCACTCCTGCATCAATCTATGATGTAAT
>DIQU01000080.1 GCA_002426555.1 Firmicutes bacterium UBA5454
AAAAAAGGTTCCGGTCTTTTTTTGACAACAAATAAACCCCCGGCTATGCCGGGGGAAACAGCAAGCTTCAGCTTCAAGAAAAAAACCTCCTATGATAGAATGATGTGGATTTGCCAACCGCATCAAAACACAAAGGAGGTAGTCCAATGGACAACAATAGTTTAGCACATACGAAATGGGAATGTAAGTACCATATCGTGTTTGCGCCCAAATTCAGAAGACAAGTGATATATGGAAGTCTTAAGGCAGATATAGGAAAGATATTGCGAGAATTATGTAGTAGAAAAGGGATTGAAATCATTGAAGCAGAATTGTGTACAGACCATGTACACATGCTGGTACGAATACCACCGAAATATAGTGTATCACAAATAATGGGATACTTAAAAGGAAAAAGCTCGTTAATAATATTTGATCGGCATGCAAACTTGAAATATAAGTATGGGAATAGGCATTTTTGGTGCAGAGGTTATTATGTAGATACAGTAGGAAAAAATGCAAAGAAAATTCAGGAGTACATACGAAGACAATTACAAGAAGATGTCATAGCAGACCAAATAAGTATGAAAGAGTACATAGACCCGTTTACGGGTGAGCCAGCGAACAAACGCAAGTAAAAAGACCCTTTAGGGTCAGCGTGGGAAAGATATGCGGTTGGCAGAACATTCAATGCGCTTACAAGCGCAGCCAGCAACAGCCCCTTATAGGGGCAGAACAAACCGCCGGCTAAGCCGGCGGTCCTGATTTCATTGCATTACGGGTTTTATGTCATCGATTGTAAAATCTTCATCAAGTCTTTTATTAATGCAGCGGGCTCGTTCCTACCAGGCATTCCGTTCGGTGTATTGAAATGTTTTTCAATGTAAGTAACATAGTCATTTTTAATTTGGTTGAAAATGCGTTCGCCTTTTCCTTCGTCGCTAAAGAGGGAAGTCCCCAAGCGCCAGTTTTTTTCTTGGAAAAAACGAAGAAGCATCCAGCAAGTTTGGTTTGCTCTTTCAAGTCATATATGATAATCTTTTTCTTGAGGGTAAAGTATCACATACAGTAGCTACAGCTAGGAAATCAACTTTAAGCTCTCCTATCAGGCTGAACAGAAAAAGTCAGAAAGTCAGGTTTTCAAATGAAACAGGAATTCCTTATTGGAGTAGACATAGGAGGCACCAAGATTGCTTCCGGTCTTGTAGATCAAGTCACCGGTGAGCTGATTACCCAATTGCAGTATGAAACACCAAAGACAGGTAACGACAGCATTCTATCCTGCGTTGGCAGCTCTATTCAGAAGCTTTTGGAACAGACAGAAAAGCTTGTCTCAGGAATTGGTATTGGAATTGCCGGCTCAGTAAATAGGGCTGAGGGAATTGCTTTATCAGCGGGCAATTTAAATTTTAGAAAAATGCCTGTTTCTGAATACATATGGAATCGTTTTCAATTGCAGTCCTTTTTGGAGAATGATACTAATGCAGGTACCCTGGGTGAAAAATGGTTTGGTCAAGGTAAGGGATTGCGGGACTTTGTCTATATAGCTCTTGGAACAGGGATAGGCGGCGGGCTGGTTTTTGATGGCAAGCTGTATGTTGGAAAGGGTCATGCTGGAGAGATAGGTCACATGATAGTGGATCCCGGCGGGGGGGCCTGTGTTTGTGGTTTATCGGGTTGTATTGAATCTCTGGCTTCAGGAACTGCTATTGCCCGGCAAGCTTTGGAACGACTGCAAAAAGGAGAACCAAGTTCATTGCAGGAACTTTTTAAACTGAGGCAGCCGGTAACTGCAAAAGAAGTCTTTAATGCAGCTGAACTGGGGGATAGTCTGGCTTTGGAAGTGGTTGAAGGGGCAGGGCACTACCTTGCCTGCACGCTGACAACTCTTATTAATCTTCTGGATCCGGAAGTGATTATCTTTAGTGGAAGTGTTTCCCGTTCCCGTAAACTTTTACTGGAATCGATATTGCAAGCTGCTCCATTTCCCAGGATGAGGGAATATTTTACCCAGGTACTTCGCTTTTCCCAGTGGACTACCGGTATCATAGGGGCAGCTTCTGTTGTATTGGACAGGCGGAGCATGGAATAGGCAAATACACTTCTGCCAATGTAGATAAAAGGGATGCTAAACGATGACTGTTATCTATCATGTCAGACAAAAAGTTTAAGTGGATTTATTACAAGCAAATCAAAGCCAAATCATAAAACGGAGGAGAACAATGAAAAAAGCTATTAATGCCTGGTCGGTACCGAACGGTGTTTCTTTTGAAGAGATCTTTCAAGTCATTTCAAAAGCAGGCTTCGAGGGGATTGAACTGAACCTTGACAAGGACAATATCTCCGGGCACTCGCTGACCATGAGTACCGGGAAAGAAGTTTTCACGGAAATTAAGCAATTATCGGAGAAATACAAATTGCAGGTTCCCAGCATTTCCACTTCCCTGACTGGAGGCAAGCTGAGCTCCAACCTGGCGGCAGAACGGGAATCCGCAAAAGACATCATCAGAAAACAGATAGAATGCGCAATAGCATTGGGAGCAGATACCATTCTTACAGTACCCGGCGGGATGACTGATAAGATTTCCCTGCTTCAAGCCTATGAAAATTCATTACGTACACTGGAGGAGCTCAAACCGGAAATTGAGGCTTCAAAAATTCATACAGGAGTGGAAAATGTATGGAATGGATTCTTTATTTCGCCCTTTGATATGAAGAATTTCATTGATAGTCTGGACAGCCCATACATAGGTGCTTATTTCGATGTAGGTAATGTCATTGCATTTTCCGAGCCGGAGTATTGGATTGAAATACTGGGTCCCCGAATACGGAAGCTTCATGTAAAGGACTTCAAGCGCTACAGCGGCTTAAACAGCGGCGGCTTGTTTGTAAATCTGATGGAAGGCAGTGTTAATTGGAAAAAAGTTATCCCTGCTCTGGAAAAAGTGGGCTATGACAGCTATTTGACTGCAGAGCTGGGTGTAATGCCGGATTGCCCCAAATATTTATACAAGACAACATCCATGGCGTTGGATATAATACTAGGCGCCGGGGCTTGTTGCAAGATACGAGTAGAACGAAAAGATAATTGATACGAGATACGAGATGCGAGTAGAACGAAAAGATAATTGATACGAGATACGGGATACGAGATACGAGTAGAATGAAAAGATAATTG
>DIQU01000053.1:0-2754 GCA_002426555.1 Firmicutes bacterium UBA5454
GTAACCCGTAACCCGTAACCCGTATCCCGTAACCCGTAACCCGTAACCCGTAACCCGTATCCCGTATCCCGCAACCCGCATCCCGCCTGTCCCTTTTTTACAGAAGCTGTCTAAAAGAACACCCCCCGGCATACCATTTATGTAAGGGGGTGTTGTGATTGAAAATATTCTTCTTCCGCAAAGCCAATCTAAAGTGGGCCATCGCCCTGATTGCCTTCATAATTTTAGTCCTGTTGTTGGTTTTCAGAGTCTTTTAGTCATGTCAGCTTTTCCAACAAGTGAAAAAATCCAGGGAAGGACACATCCACCCACTGCCCATCGGTGATGGTAGTCCTTCCCTTTGCGATAAGCCCTGCAATCGCTGCCATCATAGCAATACGATGATCCATTTCACATGTGACAGTGCTTCCTGTTAAAGGAGCAGGTCCTTCTATTATCATACCATCTTCTGTTGCTTCAATATTAGCTCCAAAAGACTTAAGAGTATGTACTACCATATCTATCCGATTGGATTCCTTAACCTTTAACTCTGCGGCATCACGAATTACTGTGGTGCCTTGTGCTTGTGAGGCAGCAAGCGCAATAATTGGAATCTCATCGATAAGGCGGGGAATCATACTTCCGCTGATTTCAATTGATTTTAGGTTGGAATAACTTGCGATGATATCAGCTGTTGGATCTCCTTGAGAGTTTCTGTGATTTTCTATGACAATGTCTCCACCCATCTGCTGAAATACATCTAAAATTCCAGTTCGGGTTGGATTTATGCCGACATCCTTCATAAGAATACGTGAACCGGGAACCAGAAGGGTTGCAGTAATGATAAAGGCAGCTGAAGAGATATCTCCGGGTATTCGAATATCCCTTCCATAAAGCTCCGAGACGGGGTATGAGGTAAGGGTCAAGTGCTTGTTTTCAATGTGCCCTCCAAAGAGCGAAAGCATTATCTCTGTATGATCTCGGGAAAAAGCAGGTTGGTGCAGTATGGTCGGCGAATTTGCAGTAAGGGATGCAAAAATAACAGCCGATTTAACTTGAGCACTGGCTACAGGCAAAGTATATTCTATACCTTTTAGCTTAGCGCCTGATATAACGAGAGGAAGAGTGTTGTCATTGCTTGATTGTATCCTTGCTCCCATTTGGCTTAAAGGCTCTATAATGCGATTCATAGGACGTTTCCGCAGGGAAGGATCCCCATCAAGAATGGTATCAAAGGACTGACCTGCCAAAATTCCTGCCAAAAGACGTGCAGTGGTTCCTGAATTACCGGCATCAATGGCATGAACGGGCTTCTTCAAACCATGAAGACCTTTTCCGTGAATAAATACGATAGTATTTTCTTGAGAACTGTCCCCACTCATTTCTTGAGCGAACTCTTCAGGTAATTCGAATATTTTAGAACCGTCCCCAATAATTTCAATGTCAATGCCCATAGATTGAAATGCTTTGATGGTATTCAAACAATCTTCTCCAGGCAGAAAGTTGGACAGGCGGGTAGTGCCTTTGGCCAGGGAACCCAGCATAACCCCGCGATGAGATATGGATTTATCGCCTGGTATCTTCACTTCTCCGACTAATTGTTTTACTGGTGTAATGATTGCCTGCATGGCTTGCCTCCATTCGACTCATCTTGTGTAGGCATAAAAACCTGCCTGATTAAGAAGATATACTGCCTTTTCCTGTGCTGACTTGTCCTCTACGGACAAAACCAGACATCCAGGTTCATCTTCCCGGCTGTTTATAATTTGCATGTTCTTAATGTTAACATTCCTGTCTCCCAAAAAGCTTGCTACCTCTCCAATGCTGCCAGGTCGGTCTTCCACATCCACATATACCATATAATAGGGCAGATTATAGAGGCTCTCTGTGGAAGGGATTTGATCTCGAAAATCCTTTGCCTGCCGATAGAAGACTTCAATATCAGCTTTATTGCTGCTTTCAAGCTCCTTTCTGAACTGAGTCAGCTTTTGAATGAAATCGTTTATCATAGGCAGCAGCTGTTCTTTGTTGGACAAGCAGATGTCCCGCCACATTTCCGGCTGAGAGGAGGCAATTCGAGTGATATCCTTGAAACCTCCCGCTGCCAGCTTTTGGATGGATTGCTCCGAGTTGTCCCACTCTTTCACGGTATTTACAAGAGTGGCTGCGATTATATGAGGCAGGTGACTTACCGCCCCAACTCGGATATCGTGAGTTAAGGGATCCAATACGAGGGGCAATGCTCCTGTGGAAGAAATAAGGCTTTCCAAATTCTTCACTGCAGATGAGGGAGTGCCTGTTCGAGGTGTAAGCACATAGTAGGCATTTTCAAACAGATGAGCAATACTGGAGGCATAACCGGAACGCTCTCCACCTGCCATGGGATGCCCTCCAATAAAATGGATATCATCAGGAAAAGTCTGTTCAGCTTCCTTCATAATACTGGATTTTATGCTGCCCACATCAGTGATTATGGTTCCGGGTCGGACAATGGTGCCAAGCTCTCGAAGCATCTCAGAGATACTGTGAACCGGCGTACAGAGAAATATTACATGAGCATCTTTAACAGCATCCCTCAAATTATCCGCCGCCTTGTCTATACCTCCGTCCTGTTTTGCCAGAAGCTGATTCTCTTCATTTTTATCCATAGCTGTAATGATAAAATTGGGATTGGTGCGGCGTAGAGCTTTGGCCATGGATCCGCCTATAAGACCCAGCCCGACTATGCTGATATTTTCAATATTCACAACCTACATCTCCCGTCCCAGAATGTTG
>DIQU01000053.1:2943-3276 GCA_002426555.1 Firmicutes bacterium UBA5454
CTGCCATTAAGTCACTAAAGCTGTCAAAGTTCAGTGACTGGGGTCCGTCGGATAATGCTTCCTGCGGGTTAGGGTGTACTTCGATTATAATGCCATCGGCACCAGCCGCAACAGCAGCCCGGCTCATGGGAGTAACCAGTTCCCAGCGGCCGGTGCCATGACTGGGGTCGGCAAGCACTGGCAAATGGCTTAGTTCTTTTACGGCAGGAATGCTGCTTACATCCAGGGTATTACGGGTATAAGTCTCGAAGGTCCGTATCCCTCGTTCGCATAAGATAATATTATAGTTTCCTTCATTCATAATATATTCTGCAGCGTTGAGCCATTCTTCTA
>DIQU01000053.1:3454-7970 GCA_002426555.1 Firmicutes bacterium UBA5454
ATTCTTCTATGGTAGCAGACAACCCCCGCTTTAACATAACAGGAAGCTTCAGTTTTCCAACCTCCTGCAACAGCGAGAAATTCTGCATGTTTCTTGCGCCGATTTGAATCAAATCAACGTACCTGGCAGCAAGCTCAAGAGAACGGGCTGAAACTGCTTCAGATATGATGAGGAGTCCTGTTTCTTCTCGAGCTTCCGCCAGGATTTTCAGACCTTCTTCTTCAAGTCCCTGGAAGGAATATGGAGAAGAACGGGGTTTGAAAGCGCCTCCTCTCAAAAAAGAAACCCCCTGTATTTTAAGGAAACGGGCAGTAGACAGCACTTGCTCCCGGCTTTCCACAGCACAAGGACCTGCCATAACTACAATTTTGCTTCCTCCTACAACTTCGCTTCCAATCTGAATTGTTGTATTTTCAGGGTGGAAAGCTCGCCCAGCCAGTTTATAGGGTTCTATGATGTGAATGATACGCTGAACACCGGGTATCAGCTCCAAAGGTGTCTCAGCCAATTGACGTTTGTCGCCGATAACCCCTATTATGGTACGTTCGGACCCTTCTGAAACATGAACGCCCAAGTTTAAACTTACCAACAGTTTTTCTACGCCTGCAATGTCTTCCTTTGTTGCCTGGGGCTTCATTACAATTACCATACTGCAAACCTCCATTTAAAAAAGCTTTTTGATATACCTGCCAATGATCTTACAACTGTCAAACTGCCATTCTTCCATACTACTATATAAAATTACTATCATGCTGCAAGTGTACAACTCGCTGTATCTCTATTATGACACATGCCAAGTTACCATTCACAGTCTAGTAACCATGCAAAAGCTATTCACGTGTTAAGCTTAAAGCTTCCAAAATAATATTTGTTTCAACATTATGGAACACTTCAACGCGACCGGGGTCGACAGGCAGAACGAAACCAATTTTGTTTCCTATGTTCTTCTTGTCATGCTGCATCCACTTCAGAAGCAAATCCAGACTTATATCCGGCAGTGTAACAGGCAGTTCCGCTGCAATCAGCACAGCCTCCAAACGCTTGACGTATTCTACGGGAACCATATCCATCAAGTGGGCAATCCGGGTTTCCACCATCATCCCAATGGAAACAGCTTCTCCGTGAGTGTAAGTTCCATAGCCGGCAGCAGCCTCTATAGCATGTCCAATTGTGTGTCCAAAATTTAAAGATGCTCTGAGCCCCAGATCTCTCTCATCCATGGAAACGATATCAGCCTTTATTTCACAGGAGCGCTGAATGGCTTCCAACAATAGCATCAGGTCTTTTGCCATCATTGCAGGCATATATGATTCAAGCCAGTTGAGAAAGGTATCATCTTGAATGATACCATATTTTATCACTTCTGCCATGCCGGTAGACAGCTCTCTTTTTGGCAAGGACTTCAAGGTGGATACATTCATGAGCACGGTTTGAGGCTGGTAAAAAGCTCCTATGACATTCTTGGCTTTGGGATGGTTAACAGCCACCTTTCCTCCAACACTGCTGTCTACCTGGGCCAGCAGGGAAGTGGGGATTTGAATAAAGGGAACTCCGCGCATATATGTAGCAGCTATAAAACCCGCTAAATCACCGATAACACCACCGCCTAAAGCTGCGATCAGAGACTTGCGGTCCAGATTTGCTGCCAGTGCAATATCATAAAGTTTTTCTGCAGCCTTCAGTGTCTTTGCAGATTCTCCCGGTTTAACTATGGCAGCGGTGATGCTAAAGCCCAAATCCTCGAATTGCGCTGCTACAGATTGGTAATACCAGTGAGCAACGTTTTTATCCGTGATGAGAAGCAGCTTTTTGCCGGATTCATCCTTCATTTGTATGCCGGAAAAGCCTTCTTGAAACAGACTATCCCAATTATCATCCAGATAAATGGAATAGGATCGCTTGTCCAGTTGAACAGGTATTGTTTTCATGGATTCACCGCCTGAAATATTGTATCCTTGGAAGATTCTTCGCTGCGCTCTGAATGACATAAGTCTGGATTCTTCGCTGCGCTCTGAATGACGGCTTCACTATTGTCATCCAATTACTTCCGCTGTATTTTCTTTAATGATATCCATAAACATAAATAAATTCAATACAAATAATAAGTGAGTGGAATATATTTATTATTTTGCTTGATCAGCTGTGAATAGTAAGCAAGATCCATCCAGGATATGGTAAGTTGGTTTGCTTTTAGGAATGATTTCACTTATATTGAATAATTTAGCAGAATTAAACGTAAAATATTCTCATTCTATTTTTCAAAACCCTGTGAAATATGTTACAATAAGAAGGAAAATTGGAATTCTTATCGAAATGTACTTTGAAGACTATATGCTAAATTTGGATTGATTCAGGTTTACCATGGATTTGATTGAAAATAATGAATGGGGGAAAGTTGATGAAAAACTACACAACCGACAAAATTCGAAATTTAGGCCTCATAGGTCACGGCAGCGAAGGGAAGACTACTCTGACTGAAGCCATGTTGTTTAGTGCAAAGGCAATTGATCGATTAGGCAGGGTTGAAGATGGAAACACAACCACAGATTACGATCCGGAAGAATTAAAAAGACATATTTCCATAACTTCAGCCATAGCACCGCTGGAGTGGAAACAATATAAACTCAATGTCATTGATGTGCCCGGCTATTTTGATTTTATTGGAGAAATGGCAAGTACACTTCGGGTAGTGGATAGTGCCTGTATCGTTGTTGGTGCTGTTTCAGGGGTCATCGTAGGTACAGAAAAGGCATGGGATTATTGTCACGAATATGATATACCTAAAATTATTTTTGTAAATCAGATGGATCGGGAAAATGCCAACTATACCAAGGTTATCAATCAATTGACTGAATTATACGGCACTGCCATTGCTCCCTTCCAGGTACCTATTATGGAAGGCGGTCAATTTACAGGATATGTAGATATCATCGCTATGAAAGCAATGAAGTTTAAAGGCAGCGAGCTGGTGGAAATACCAATACCTTCAAATATGGAAGATAAAATAGAACCTATTCGTACCACATTGGTAGAGGCAGTGGCTGAAACCAGTGAAGAGCTCATGGAAAAATACTTCTCCGGAGAGGAATTCTCAGAAGGCGAAATCCAGGCAGCCCTTCGTGATGGTGTTGTCAGTGGAGATATCGTGCCCGTTGCCTGCGGTTCTGCCGTAAACAATCAGGGCGTAGCTCCCCTTATGGATCTCATTATTACTTATATGCCTGCTCCGGGCGAGCATGGAAGCGTTACCGGCAAGAATCCTCATACTCAGGAAGTAGTAGAAAGAACTTATTCTACATCGGAACCCTTCTCTGCCCTGGTATTTAAAACGGTTGTAGACCCCTTTGTAGGAAAGCTTTCTCTCTTTAAGGTACTTTCCGGTGAAATAACCACAGGCGGCACTGTCTACAATCCCAATAAAGATAAAACAGAAAAAGTCAACAATATTTATTTCATCAGAGGCAAAAAGCAGTCTGGAGCAGAAAAAATTGTTGCCGGCGATATGGCAGCGCTTGCTAAGCTGCAGTCCACCATGACAGGAGATACCTTATGTGATCAGGCCAACCCTGTTATCTATGAGACAATTCAATTCCCCGAACCCTCCATATCTTTGGCTGTAGTATCTCAGAAGGAAGGGGAGGAAGACAAGGTATTTGCCGGTCTGTACCGTCTGACCGAAGAAGATCCCACTTTTACTGTAGATAAAGATCCGCAAACCGGTGAGATGTTGATTTCCGGTGTCGGAGAGATGCACCTTGAGATTATTTCCAAAAGGCTGCAAAACAAATTTGGTGCTGCTGCTGCCTATAAGGAGCCCAAGATTCCCTATAGAGAAACCATTCGCAAGCCTCTTAGAGCAGAAGGCAGACATAAGAAACAGAGCGGTGGTCATGGTCAATTCGGTCATGTATGGATTGATTTCGAGCCCTTGGCAGATACAGAAGAAGAATACGAATTTGTGGACAAGGTAGTTGGCGGTGTCGTACCCAGACAGTATATTCCCGCCGTTGACAAAGGTCTCCGAGAATGTCTGCCAAATGGTGTCCTGGCTGGATATCCCATGGTAGGTATTCGTGCCACTTTAAATGATGGTTCCTACCACAGCGTAGACTCTTCGGAAATGGCCTTCAAGGTAGCTGCTTCACTTGCCTTCAAAAAGCTGGATCAGGCCAACCCCGTTCTACTTGAGCCCATCATGAAAGCAGAAGTCCTGGTTCCCGATGATTACATGGGTGACATAATTGGCGACTTGAACAAACGTCGCGGCAGAATATTGGGGATGAACCCCAAGGGCAACGGTCAGCAGGAGATAGTTGCCGAGGTGCCCCAGACAGAAATGGCCAAGTATGCCACAGACCTCCGTTCCATGACCCAGGCACGGGGCAGCTTCAAACTCAGCTTTGTCCGCTATGAGGAAGTTCCCGGCAATATCAGCGCTAAGATCATCGAGCAGGCAAAGCAAGAGGCCGCTCAAGAGTGATAATATATTGAATTAATAAAAAAGCCTTCTCCTGTT
>DIQU01000055.1:0-150 GCA_002426555.1 Firmicutes bacterium UBA5454
GATGTAGAAATTGACGAGGAATAGTGAGTATGGACTTTGCAGCGAAAAATAGATACTGAAGTAAAAACAAACACGGAAGAAAAAATTCATGTACCGGAGGTAAATAGACATGGAAATTAACTACAGAGATGCCGGAGTAGATGTAGAAGC
>DIQU01000055.1:278-12452 GCA_002426555.1 Firmicutes bacterium UBA5454
AGATGCCGGAGTAGATGTAGAAGCAGGTTATGAAGCTGTTTGTCAGATGAAGCAATATGTCACAAAAACCCATACACCTAATGTTATTGGTGGACTAGGCGGGTTTGGAGGATTGTTTTCTCTGGATACGACAGGTGTTGATGAACCGGTTTTAGTAGCGGGAACCGATGGAGTAGGAACCAAATTAAAGGTAGCCTTCACCATGGAACGCCATGACAGCATAGGCATTGACTGTGTTGCCATGTGTGTTAATGACTTGGTATGTCAGGGAGCCAAGCCACTGTTCTTTTTAGACTATATTGCAACAGCTAAGTTGTTTCCTCAGCAGGTGACCGAAATTGTAAAGGGTATTTCACAAGGCTGTATCGAAGCCGGCTGTGCTCTTATCGGTGGTGAAACTGCTGAAATGCCGGGCTTTTATAAATTGGGAGAATACGATGTAGCGGGTTTCGCCGTAGGAATTGTAGATCGAAAGAAAATCATAGATGGTTCCAGCATTAAATCAGGGGATGCTCTAATCGGGTTAGCATCCAATGGAGTACATAGTAATGGGTTTTCACTGGTGCGAAAGCTTTTAATGGAAAGGAATAATCGTCTGAACGAATACAATGAAGAATTTGGAAAGACAATAGGTGAGGAGCTGCTTAAACCCACACGAATCTATGTTAAGGGTATCTTGGAGCTATTAGGGCATTTTTCAATAAAAGGTTTATCACACATTACAGGAGGCGGATTCATCGAAAACATTCCCAGAATGCTTCCTCAAGGCTTAAGCGCTGAGATTGGAAGAAACAGCTGGCCGATTCCTCCTATATTTCATCTTCTTAAAGAAGCAGGTCAAATGCAGGAACAAAGCTTGTATAACACATTTAATATGGGAATTGGCATGGTTCTGGCTTGCGCTCCTGATGAAGTTCAGGGAATTCTTGCTTCTTTGAAGGAATCCGGTTATCCAGCTTATTTAATCGGTAAGGTAATAGAAGGGCAGAAAGGCATGGTGCTGAGGTGAAGGGAATAGGGGTGCTTGTATCCGGAGGCGGCACCAATTTGCAAGCAATTATGGATGCAATAGATAGAGGTGAAATACCTGCAAAAATTAACCTGGTGCTTTCCAACAGAGCAGATGCATATGGCTTGGTGCGAGCCCAAAATAGCGGAATATCAACTTGTTACCTCAACAGAAAAAAATATGCTGATTCGGAAGCTTACCATCAGGCAATGTTAAGTCAACTTAAAGCTCACGATGTGGAGTATATTGTATTGGCAGGCTATCTTTACATTCTGTCACCGGAATTGGTTGAGTATTATCGGAATCGGATCATTAACATACACCCTTCCTTAATTCCTGCATTTTGTGGAATGGGCCTATATGGACAAAAGGTTCATCAGGCAGTATTGGACTATGGTGCGAAGATTACCGGTGCTACAGTGCATTTTGTAGATGAAGGAGCAGACACAGGTCCTATTATCTTACAGAAAGCTATAGAGGTGCTGCCTGATGATACAGCTGAAAGCTTGGGAAGCAGGGTGCTGAAAGTGGAGCATGAGCTTTTGCCCAAGGCAGTATCCTTATTGGTTCAGGATAAAATAAAGGTATCAGGTCGAAGAGTAAGTTTTGAGGAGTGAAGCTTGAAATGAGTAAAAAACGTGTACTAATCAGTGTATCGGACAAGTCCGGAATTATAGAGCTGGCAAGAGAACTGACTGGCCTTTCCTTTGAGATCCTATCTACTGGAGGAACAGCAAGGACACTACATGAAGCAGGAATTCCTGTAACCAATATAAGTGAAGTGACTGGTTTTCCAGAATGTCTGGATGGACGGGTAAAAACCTTGCATCCCAATGTACATGCGGGGATTCTAGCCATCAGGGACAATCCTGACCATATGCGGCAGCTGGAAGAATTAGGGATTGACTGCATAGACCTTGTTGTCATTAATCTGTATCCTTTCAGACAAACCATACTAAAGGAAGGTGTACAGCTGGAAGAAGCCATAGAAAACATTGATATTGGCGGACCGACCATGTTAAGGGCAGCAGCTAAAAACTATCAGGATGTTGCTGTAGTTGTAGATCCTGCTGATTATGAACTTGTCTTAAAGGAATTACGAGAAGGTGAAATCAGCAAGTCCACCAAGTTTAATTTAGCTTGCAAGGTATTTGAGCAGACAGCTCATTATGATGCATTAATAGCACAATATCTAAGGGAACAATCCAGTAAAGAAGGGGAGCGGGGGTTCCCGGAATTACTAACCACAACTTATGAGAAACAGCAGGATATGCGTTATGGAGAGAATCCTCATCAACAGGCAGTCTTCTATAAGGAAGTCAGGCCTATTGCTGGTAGTCTCCCCACAGCTGTTCAACTTCACGGAAAAGAATTGTCCTATAATAATATAAATGATACCAATGGTGCATTGGATCTTCTTAGAGAATTTGACCAGCCTACAGTAGTAGCAGTTAAGCATGCCAATCCTTGTGGTGTAGCGACAGGAACCAGTATTTTGGAAGCTTACCAAAAAACATACGAAGCTGACCCTGTTTCCATCTTTGGCGGCATTGTAGTAGCGAATCGGCAGATTGACGCCAAAACAGCTCAGGAGATAAATAAAATCTTCGTCGAAATTGTAGTAGCACCGGGTTACACCGAAGAAGCATTGGAAGTACTTAAGAAGAAGAAGAATATAAGAATACTTGAATTGAAAGACATAGATGCTGCGGTTCCAGCTGGAACGTGGGATATGAAAAAAGTCCTGGGCGGTCTGCTGGTGCAGGAGATGGATACCAAACTGTTTAAGGAAGATGAGCCTTGGCAGCTGGTAACTGATAGAAAACCATCTGAAAAAGAGCTGGAAGACTTAAAGTTTGCATGGAAAATTGTAAAGCATACAAAGTCCAACGGCATCGCTATTGCAAAGGACAATCAATCCCTTGGAATAGGTCCGGGGCAGGTGAACCGTATTTGGGCAGTAGAACATGCCATTCAGAGAAGCGGTGACAAGGTTAAAGGTGCTGTGTTGGCCTCTGATGCCTTCTTCCCCTTTGACGATTGCGTAGAAGCAGCTGCTAAAGCCGGAATTACAGCTATAATCCAGCCTGGTGGTTCTATCAAGGATCAGCAGTCTATAGATGCTTGCAATCGCCATGGAATTGCCATGATTTTTACAGGAATGCGGCATTTTAAGCACTAGAAGGAAGATGGGTGTACGAGGAATCTTGTCAGGAAAGACAAACAGAAGATTGGAGTTTTTACATGAAAGTATTGGTAGTAGGCGGAGGGGGCAGAGAGCATGCCATCATCTGGAAACTCAGCCAAAGCCCCCGTATTACAAAGCTATATTGTGCTCCTGGAAATGGTGGAATAGACTCCTTAGCTCAGTGTGTTGATATCAAAGCAACAAATATAGAAGGCATACTTGCCTTTGCGATAGAGCAACAGATGGATTTAACAGTAGTAGCTCCTGATGATCCTCTGGCCATGGGCTTGGTGGATAAACTGCAGGAAAATGGACTTCGTGCCTTTGGACCAACTCAAAAGGCTGCGATAATAGAATCCAGCAAGGTGTTTGCCAAGGAGCTTATGAAAAAACATAGAATTCCAACTCCGGAATACCAATCTTTCCAGAAATATGATGATGCTATAGCTTTTCTGGATGAAATCAGCTTTCCAGTGGTTATAAAAGCAGATGGTCTTGCTTTGGGGAAAGGCGTCATTATAGCCTCATCAAAAGAAGAAGCAGAAAAGACGCTGTCAGATATGTTGCTGGATAATAAATTTGGTGAAGCGGGGAAGAGGGTGCTCATAGAGGAGCATATAACAGGTCCCGAGGTTTCTATACTTGCCTTTACAGATGGTAAGACTGTAATTCCTATGGTAAGCTCTCAGGACCATAAGAGAGCCTATGACTATGATGAAGGCCCTAACACAGGGGGGATGGGTGCTTTTTCTCCCAGCCCCCACTATACACCAGAGGCAGCTAAGTATGTTGAGGAAAACATAATTGTACCTACAATACGCGCAATGGCAGAAGAAGGCAGGCACTTTCAAGGGGTATTATACTTTGGTCTTATGCTGACCTCATCCGGACCGAAGGTATTGGAATACAATGCCAGATTTGGTGATCCGGAAGCACAAGTGATATTGCCCAGATTACAGACTGATTTGCTTGAAATTATGGAAGCAATAGTCGACAAAAAATTGGATGAGATGGAAATTCGATGGGATGAAAGGGCAGCAGTCTGTGTTGTGCTGGCATCGGGGGGGTACCCTGGGAGTTATCAAAAGGGACGGCCGATTAAAATAAAAACAGGAAACCCGGATTGTCTTTTGTTTCATGCGGGAACACATAAAACAGAGCAAGGTTTTGTAACCAATGGAGGTCGGATTATAGGGATTACTGCCCTGGGAAAGGATTTGGGGGATGCTGTACAAAGAGTGTACTCTAATATAGAAAATGTAAACTTTGAAGGTATGCATTACAGAAAGGATATTGGCAAAAAGGCAGATTCATAATCGCAACAGCGAGTGGAATATATTTATTATGCTGCTTGACTAGCTGTGAGTAGTAACTCATAATTTCTCCACATTGTCGATTGACATTTGTGACCGCATGCCTTTGCGGTCAACGTAAAAAAAGATAATCATCAGAGTTCCCCGTAGCATGGAATCTGCGCTGATATGATTCAAGATGGCTGCAGGTTTTTTCCATAATCGGGACACACCTTGTTTTAGCCCCCTTGCCTGCCAAAATAACGAAAGGACTACTCCCGCCCAGGCAGATATCGCCAAGCCTTAAGTCAAGCGTCTCCTGTGCCCTCGCCCCTGTATCATACATGAGGATCATGAAGAATAAGTCACGGTGCCCGTTTTTCTTGCTCCGGTTCGGTTGTGCAAGGATGGCTTCCAAGGCGTGTTCGCTGAAGAACTCTATTACATGCGCCCTAGTGTCTTTCTTTTTAGGAACGGCTTCCACGTCCAGATACAGTGGCATAAGTGTCTTATCTTTTTCAGCAGCAAACCTGAGGAATGACTTGACCGCAGATATGCGCTGATTCCTACTGCTTACGCTGTATTTCCGCTCTGTCTCAAGCCATAGGAGAAAGTTGTCTACCAGATGCCTTGAAATGCATCCGAAACTAATCTCTGCCAAAGGCCTGCCCTGCGCCATGCTTATGTAATCAATGAAAAGATTCAGGGCCTCCTTATATGACTTGGCCGTGTTCGGACTTGCCCCGCGCTGCTTCGGAAGGTAAACGGTCAGGAAGTCCCTGACCAGCCGGTAGAAGGAAAGAGCATCATTCTTCATCTTCAACCTCCGGTATCAGGGCATTGAATTTTTCCCAGTCCACTGTGGCAGAGGCAAGGAGGTTTTCCGGCATCAGGTGTATGTAATAGGTCGTGTCCTCAAAACTTGCATGCCCCATGTAGGCACTCAGATAAGGGAGCCTAGCGTTAAGGTCGGCTTTTTTGTCCAGCCATTTCATAAAAACGGCGGTCGCATACCTGTGGCGGAGAAGGTACACCCTAACCCTCTTGGTGCTCCCTGTCGGTTTTGACGCATCCCATAAACGGAGGAATGTGTCTGCCAGCCATTTCTTCTGGTACGGCTCCCCTGTCGGGGACGGAAACATATATTCTGTGTCCGGGAATACAGCCCTGCTCTTTTTAATGTATTCCTGGCACATGGCAGCCACGTCATCAGACACGGGGATCAGCCGTTCCCTGTGCGCCTTGTTTTTTCGGATACACAGCGTCCTATCCCCATAGCTGAAGTCAGAGCGTTTCAGCTCCCTGCCTTCGTTCGGACGCAGGCCACAGAAATAAATCAGCCTGTAAATCACCGGGATGATCAAATGGCGGCATGGGCTTGCCTTGCAGTACGGCTCCCTGTCGCTTTCGGCAAACAGGCGTTGCAGCTCGCTGTCTGTGAAGATATATGGTGTGCCTCTATGCGTGATAGGAAATATGCTGGTAGGCACAATGTAGTCTGTATCCCCCATTGCGTACATGTACTTTGACAGCTCCCGGAGTGGGATAACCCTGCGCTGGAAACCTTCCGGGGTTTCTGTGTCCCTTCTTTCGCACCAGGGCAGGACCGTCTCCTCCATGAATTCAGTATGACCGACCATGGAAAAATAGTTTTTGAAGTCATTTAAAAAGCTTTCATACGTTTTTCTCGAAAATCCTAGGCTTTCTTTATAGCCAAGCATTTCTTGGACGCATTCAGGGAGGTCCATCATATGCCACCTCCCAATGAATCAAATCCAAGGGTACAGCAACGGAGGCTCTGCAAGTCAGTGGATATATACTGCTTCGTGGCTTTCGTTCCCTTATGCCCCAGCACCTGGGCAATCATGTCGATCGGGACCCCGTTTGCCGCCATTCCGGTCCCAAGGCCGCGCCTCATGCCGTGCAGTGTCTTCCCGTCACCAACCATGTGCCCGAGACCCGATTTTTTCTAGTACTTACGGAAAATACAGGCAATGGAGACACCATCGTGGTATCTAGTAAACGGCGCACAGTAGCGGATAAAGACAGAGCACGTGGATGCCACGGACTCTCCAGTTGTATGTATTCCTGGATATCTTGCCTTCCTGGTACTGCCCGGAGAAGAATTCTACCTGTGCCAGAAGTAAGCTTGAATTAATGTTTTCCTGATTTTTCAGCCTCCTTTCCAATGGGCGGAAAGCAGAACACTGGTAGTCCTTAATGGTTCCAGGAGACAGCCCGAGATCCTCAAGGCATTGTGTCGCATGTTTGATAAGCTCTGATAAACAAATGTCCATATGTACCTCCAATGATTAAAATGGTTATTAGTTTCACTATTAGGATACATAGATTATCCCGAAATTTCATTAATAAATTTCATGATTCTACCGCAAAAACTGATTTCGAGTGATTGTATGAAACTTACCTTAACAAATAATGCAATTAAGTCCTATAGAATGCATTATTTAGCCTAAATTTGCAACTATGATAATACATCCATCATATATTTTACGATTTTCGTGAATATTCCGAGGTGGCGGAGCCACCTATTCTTCTTAATTAGAGCCACCTGTTATGTTGTAGAGAGTCAGTAAATTGATGATGGGAGCCACCACTTTACTGGTGGTTCCCAAAGGTTGCTTAATCGGCTATAATACGTTTACGTTGTCGCATGGATACATCACCACCTATTTTCATAGTATATGCCAATGGTTATGACAATTCTTTTGTTATGTAATGTAAACAAAGTCCGGGGTGACGAGAACCGGCACCAACGCCTCCTCTGGAAACAGCTTTTGGTGGAGTTCCGGTTCATCAATGGAATCAAGGATATCAATGGAATCAAGGATATCAATAGATACAGGATTCTCCATTGCTACCTTGGCTATTTTAGCCACTGTGTTCCTGGATACCCTCAGCGTATCCGCTATCCTCCGCTGGCTGCAACCTTGCTGAAGGAACTTTAAAATTTGTTTTTCTTTGGACATAGAGATATCCTCCTCTCAAAGTATTACGGTTTACCCGTGGGATAATTGTAATACTTTAAAAGGTGGCTCTCAAATGCGGATTGACCTTTCGGAATCTATGGCTCTCAGATTCGGAACTGGTGGCTCTTCACATCGGATTAACTGGCTCTGATACGCTGGAATATTCATTTCGAGTAATTGCGGTAGAATTCTTAATAAAATCTTAATAAAATCGTTACAAAACTAAGTTCTGAATTTCATCATAATATGGTAAAATATAGTTTAGATGGGGGTATTGATATTTGCTTGTAGATACTATGATAAGAATATTTTTTAGCGAAGGGAGGAGTGGAGTTTATAGCAGGAATTGTATCGTTAGTTATCAAAAAAACGGGGAGATTACACACTTTGCTAAAATTTCAAATGGTGTTGTAACGGCTAAAATGGGAAACCTTGAATTAGTAGAGCATAAATATTATGATGCATACTATAATTCAAATAATTCTTATGGTAAAGTAGAATCTTTTTATAAGTGGTAATTTACTATTCATTCATAGTTTAAAATAGGAGGATTTTTATGAAAGGTAAAATATATATTGTAATATTGTCCGTTGTCGCATTACTCATAGTAATAAGTATTGTGTTTATGAACAGCAGGTCTGGGGTGACAGCACGGGCACAAGAATTAGAAGATAATTTTACTCGATTAATGAAAACTATTGAAAACCTTGATCCCCCAGCGAGTCCTTTTTCTCATTTCCCCAATATTAAGACAAATGAAAAGGAATTAAGAAAACTCTATTCTTTAGGGTTTGCAAGTGTACCATTCATGTTAGATTATATTGAGAGTGATAATACCAATTATTTTATCAAAGATTTGCTAATATCTGCAGCAACATATAATCTTCATTTACCAAATATGATCGGCGCAATTACAGGTGAGAATCAGGAATTTAGCAAGGATAAGGATGCTTATTCCACGATGTGGTATGCAAGAAAACTTAAAGAATACACTAAATCCGTACCAGATTTAGTTGAAAAAATCTGTAATAGTGACTCTTCTTTCGAGGACAAATGTAAAGAGCTTGATAAGATGGGTATGTTAGCCATTCCCTTCCTGGTAGAGACCATAGAGAAAGGGCAAAGCGAATGGGAAGTTTGCATAAAACTTCAGACTCTCGGAATGGAACCGGATAATCGTTATCAATATCTCTTTTCCGAGGAGAAGCGTCTCATTGATTACAATATGAAAAAAGAACGTATGGAATCCGATTTTAATGTTAAAGAATGGATTGAAGAAAATAGAGACGATCTTCGTATACTGAAAGATTTTTGCACTTCAAATTAATAATAAGAAAAGAGACTTTATTTGGTTAGTTATCTTTGGTATATAGAGTATAGGGTATATAGGGGTTAGCTTAAATTATTTACTTGTCAATGATATGCTAATTTTGGTAACTAAGGTGAAAGATCCTCCGTTTGACAACCTAAAAGAGAAAAAAGCCCTAAGCTCGTTGTAAATAGCGAGTTTTCGGGCTTTGTATTTTGCCTAGAAACCTAGCATAATTATTATACAATTATGTAGAAAATGTAAACTTTGAAGGTATGCATTACAGAAAGGATATTGGCAAAATGACAACGAAAGGGTGAGAAAATTACTTGACTTTCCACTGATACTGGTGTAGATTATTATTGTATTAATTGAGTTAATTTGTCGGATCCACTCATATTAATCTGCAAATTCGGTGCAGGTGTCTCTACGTGGCAACCTAATTGCCTACACTATGGGTGTTCACTTTGCTTATCAAGTAAGCTTATACAAGCTGCAGTTTCCAGCAATCGGTTGAACACTTTAGCCGATTGTTTTTTTATTATTGATTACTTAGGGCAATGGATGCCCTTTAAGTATATGGCAATGGGGAATTATAATAATTTAAGGGGAGGAATTTATTCATGGAAAACTATTTTAAGCTCAAGGAAAATGGTACCAATGTACGTACCGAAATCCTTGCCGGACTCACTACCTTCTTTGCAATGGCCTACATAATAATGGTCAATCCAAGCATGCTGGGGCAGGCTGGAATGCCATGGGGAGCTGTATTTTTAGCTACCATTATCGCTTCCGTCATCGGTACTCTTGTAATGGGTCTGGTAGCGAATGTTCCTTATGCACAGGCACCCGGTATGGGTCTCAACGCATTCTTCGTTTTTACTGTTGTATTTAATCTTGGTTTTAAATGGCAGGAAGCTTTGGCTATGGTATTTCTATGCGGTGTAATTAATATCTTAATTACAGTCACTAAAATTCGAAAGTTGATTATCAAAGCCATACCGGTAAGTCTTCAAAATGCCATTGGTGGTGGTATTGGCATTTTCATTGCCTATATCGGTATCAAAAGCGCTGGTTTGTTAACATTCACTTCCGACCCCGGGACTTATGAACTGTTGGACAGCGGTACTGTCATAGCCGGTTCCTCTGCTGTGCCCGCTATGGCTGCATTAAACACACCTGCTGTACTGCTTGCTGTTATCGGACTCATACTTACCGCTATTCTTCTTATTTTAAAAGTAAAAGGTGCAATTTTTATCGGAATTGTTGTGACCGCTTTGGTTGGTATTCCGCTTGATGTTACAAAACTAGGTGATACCATGAGTTTTTCCGAAGCACTGTCACAATTACCCACAACATTTCTTGCAGCTTTTGGAAAACCCGGACTTCTCTCTCTTTTTTCTGATGTCAGCAAGCTGCCCCTGGTTTTGATTACTATTTTCTCCTTCAGCTTATCCGACACATTTGATACAATCGGTACCTTTATTGGAACAGGTCGACAAACCGGAATTTTTTCAGATGATGATATGAAGGCTATGGAAGAAAGCTCAGGATTCAAATCCAAAATGGACAAGGCACTTTTTGCTGATGCTATTGCTACCTCCATTGGTGCCATATTTGGTACTTCCAACACCACAACCTATGTAGAAAGTGCAGCTGGAATTGGTGCAGGCGGACGTACTGGATTGACCAGTGTAGTTGTAGCCATATTATTTGTGCTTAGTGCATTCTTTGCTCCTGTTATCAGCGCGATTCCTGCCGCTGCAACTGCTCCTGCTTTAATTATCGTTGGTATCATGATGCTTTCAGCCTTCAAAGACATCGAATGGGCAGAATTGTCTGTTGCCATTCCTGCGTTTTTCGCTGGCATCTTCATGGCTTTGGCTTACAGCATATCCTATGGTATCGGAACAGGCTTTATCTTCTACTGCATCGTTAAAATCGCAAAGGGCGAGGCCAAGGAAATCAGTCCAGTTCTTTGGATATCCACCTTGCTGTTTGTTCTGAACTTTGTACTGATGAGCTTACCCCTATAAGACCTCATGGTCAGGGTTCAATATCAGCTTTAGTAATCAGCCCTATAAATTTGTTGAGTACTGAAGTGCTGAGTTAGTTAACAAATGAAAAATAAAAAAGCCTTTGTCTGAATTTATACGTTCAGGCAAAGGCTTTTAATTTACTTTAATTTACTTTTTGGTTTACCGGTAATTTTACTTATGTAACTTTTTTGTGGGTAATAAAATCGGCTTGATTTTTACTATAAATTAAAGACTGCCATAATTGATTCTACAGCAGTTTTTTCATTTTGCTGATCAATGACAATGGATATCTTGGTTTCCGATGTAGTAATAAGCTTAATGGGGATTTTCTGTTTTGCAAGAACTTGAAAGACTCGAGCTGCAATACCTGACTGTCGCTCCATACCCAAGCCTTCCACTGTCAGTTGAGTAATATCTTCAAAAACATCTGCACGGGCGCCTTCATCCTCATAAGCTTGAGATAATTCCATGGCATAGCTCAAATTTTCCAGTGGTAACGTAAAAGAGAGATTAATATGCTGATTCACTGGGGCTGTTTGACTTATCATATCTATGTTCAAATCTTGATCGGCCAGGGCTCCGAAAAGATCGGCCAGTATTACAGGATTGTAGGGTAAACCATTCATAGTAATCATAGCACGATCGTTATTAGTATAGATATTGGTTACGGGGCTTTGGTCCAGCAATGCATCGGACATGGTGTATAGGCCGGATTTTTTCCCTGCCATAAATTTGACAGCGGTTAAAGATCCAAGGGCAAATATTCTACGGGAATGAGCAGAATGGGTAATCTCAAGGATTTCATCATCACCTGCGAACATAACTGTGTGCTCACCGGCTATGGTGCCTCCGCGAATAGCATGGATTCCAATCTCATTAACGGAACGCTTATCGGTTTTGGAGTGTCTGCCATAAACATAATGCCTGGAGTTAAGGAATACTTCATTGACAGCATCTGCCAAAGCGTAAGCAGTGCCACTGGGGGCATCTATTTTAGAGTTGTGGTGTTTTTCTGTAATTTCAATATCAAACTTGTCTCCAAAAACGGAAGCAGCTTTTTGTATAAGTTCGTACATCAGGTTGATTCCAACGGACATATTGGCTGCATGAAAAACAGCCGTTTCCTTGGAATGCTGACGCATCTCTTCCAGGTTTTGCGGGGACAGACCTGTTGTAGCCACTACCAATGGTGTAGATGTTTTCCTTGATAATTCCAGCAAACCGGGAAGGGCATTTGGAACAGAAAAATCCAATATGACATCTGCCTTTTCCTTTACATGAGAGGGATCTTCATATACAGGGAAAGGATTATGTTTGGCAGCAGCAAATTTATCTATCCCCGCAACTATT
>DIQU01000095.1:0-3004 GCA_002426555.1 Firmicutes bacterium UBA5454
ATTCGAGCTAAATTATATGATTGCAGGTATACTATAGTACAATCTTTCCAATACCATTTTCAATCTTAATCTCAGTACCATAGGGTGCAGACATCTCTATCAGTCGTTCGATGAAGCTCAGGTCCTTTGCCGGTTTAGGCCATCCACTTATGGAGCGCGGCTGTCCGAAGCCTAGTTCGATTGGAAGAAACTCCAGTCGTTTCAGTATGCCTCCCTCCATTTTCCAGTATGGAATAATCGCTTCGAACATCTCACGTTTTGTTTGAAGTCCAATAGTAAAATTATTTGAGCGTTTTTTAAACAAATCATGCATGGTAGAATCAGAATTGAGTCCATATTTTGTGAAAAAATCTTCCGGAGCAAATGGAATATTCTCATTTTGCAGAACAAAATCTCCAAGTGAATAGAATATGGGTCTTTGTTTATAAATCTCTATAGGTCTTAAAAGATGAGGTCCATGACCTATTATTGCATGCGCACCTTTGTCTATACAACGATGTGCAAATTCTATTATGAAGTCATCGGGTGATTCTTTTTTCACTCCTTTGATTTCATGGGAATGAAAAGACACAATAATATAATCCGCTTGCAGCTTTGCTTCATGGATTGCTTTTTCCACCCGAAGCATATCTGTTTCATCCACAGTAGTGACTCTTTTTGTTTCTTCTCCAACTTCAAAGAGAATATCCTTAAAAAAGAAACAGCCTTCAGGTACAGGCGGCTTGTAACCTTCTGCACGGCTGATGTCATTACGACCGTTAATAGAGGTCTCCTTCGCAATCCTTTTAAGAACATCCATATATTCATCAGTTATACAATATTTTTCTTCATAGCGTAATCCGTTCACCCCGGGTCTTCCAACTACCCTGCGAGATTGTTCTCCTGCCATGGAAGAAGGTTCAAAACTGGATACCACGCTTATAAGTGCAACCCTGCCGCTTAAGGTATCCAAGTATGCAGGTGCTGCTGCTTCTCCAAGATTTCTACCTACACCGGCATTGGGAAAACCATATTCATTAACAGCATCAAGTGTTTTTGTCAGCCCTTCGTATGAGAAATCCATTGTATGATTGTTGGCAAAAGATAAAATATTAAATCCAAATTTTCGAGCATCCTCCAATACTTTAGGATCCATCCTAAGCCATGAACCGCCGCTAAATTGTGAAGCAAAACATTCTCCTCCATGCAGCGTAGTTTCCAGATTGAAAAAGCGCATATCGCCTTTATTTATGTATCGGGATATTTCTGAAAAACCTTCATATTCACCAGGTAACCTGCGCTGTATAAGCATATCTCCTACTGCTGTAAACTTCATATCAATAACCCCTTTCCCTATTTAACGCTAACTATCTGATTTTTCAGTTCACTGTGGCACTCTTTGGTGTTCTTCGGCATTCTTTGGTGTTCTTCGGCGCTAACGAGTGTTTTACTGATTTTTGTCTTTTTTACTTTTATCATTACACTACTAAATGTAAAATATGGCGCCGTTAATCATATCAAGTTTTCAAATATTTCATTTACATCAACTGACAGCCCATCAAAAATGTAGGATTGAGCAGTATCGCCATTTCTGCAGCTAATGTAGATATCGACTTCATAGTCTTTGAATGAATAGATCGCAATCATTTCCTGTTTCTGATCGATAATCCAATATTCCTTTACATCTGAAGTGGTATAGGTATTAAGTTTGGTAACCAGATCTTTGGTACGGGTACTGTCCGAAAGAACTTCGATAACCAGAGCAGGCGTACCCATGTACCGCCCTTTTTCTGTGACATTATTCTTGAGGTCGCAGGCTGCCAGGAGATCTGGTTGCATTACATCCGGTTCCTTCTTACAATTTTGTAACACAAATCATCATTCATTATCTATCTTCCAACCTCTGACTTCCAACCTCTGACTTCCAACCTCTAACTTCTGACCTCTGACTTCTGACTTCTGACTTCCAGGAGTCATCTAGGTAAGAAAGCTTACCGCCAATGATGCATGAAACAACATTCCAATCAGCATCAATCAGTGTAATATCTGCATCCTTGCCCGGTTCAAGAGATCCTTTATTCTTATATACTCCAGCAACCTTTGCAGGAACACAGCTGGCCATAATTGATATCTCTTTCAGACTTCTACCCAGATGACGCTTTATTGTGCGGATGTTGTTATCCAAAGACCAAACGCTTCCAGCCATGGTACCATCAGTTTCCTCAGTATACCCTATGCGTCTTACTACTCCATCTTTTACTTCCACATTTTCATAAATACCATCTTCCAATCCGGCATAACGGGTATTATCACTTATAAGTGCAACCTTTTCAATACCCTTGCAGCGCAGAAGCATCTCCATTGCTACAGGCGAAACATGATAACCATCTGCAATCATTTCTGCAGTCAAGGCGTCACATACCAATGCACCACCAACAACACCGGGTTTTCTATGATGAAATCCAGTCATCACGTTAAATGCATGGGTAATGTGCTGAATTCCAGCATCTACCCCAGCCATCAACTGTTCATATGTTGCCTTGCTATGTGCTGCTGCTGCAACAACGCCGGTTCTTCTCATTTCCCGTACTACGGGAATTGCACCATCCAGCTCCGGTGAAAGTCCCATGATGCGGATATTCCCTTCTGATTGCTTGAGCATTCCCTCATATTCTTTCATATTGGGGTAACGTGGTTCTTCATAGGGAGATCCCGGGATATTTTTGGGAGTCAAAAACGGCCCTTCCATATGAATACCCAGTATTTTTGAACCGCTCTCCTGATCTTTTATTGCAGATACAATAACATTAATACCTCTTTCGTCCAGGATTGTAGGCAGCCATGATGTGATACCTGTTGATGGCAGATACTCATAAATCTTTCTTATCCCCTCCAAGCTGTCTGAGGCACTCGCACCCAAAGAACCATGAGTATGAATATCTATAAAGCCGGGGAGCATTGTAAGTCCGGATACGTCAATTCGCTTCATGCCCTCTGGAATAACTACATTTTCTCCTCTGCCAAC
>DIQU01000095.1:3353-11526 GCA_002426555.1 Firmicutes bacterium UBA5454
GAATATATATGAGCATTTTCAAGCTTCTCATCGCTTTTCAGATCAGCGAAAGCATGGGACTCAAATTCCAGGTATTCATCCTGCATCATATTCTGACGGATTTTGACCATGTAGATCAGCTTGAAGCGATCCAGTACAGAACCCTGTTTAATGTCTGACAGGCATATCAGCTGGGTATTGTATTTTTCTGCAATGTCAAACATTGGCTTTAGAAGATGTCCAGAGGTAATAGGTCCGAAAGGATTATCCATAATAAGTACCTTGGAGTCTTCCTTCTTAAGCAGCGTATCCCTGTTTCGCCCTCTGCTGTATGAGATCAACGCTACCAGCAGTGAGAAATAAGCGACGAATTTCTCCCCACCGGAATTTCTAACGATAATGTCTTCCCAAGCCATCATCTTACGATTTTTCTCATTCAAATCGACTTTATAGGCTTTGACAACATAGCTTTCAAGGCTGCTGATTACGTTCAGCAGTTCCTTAGTTGAAATAAACTTCTCCAACTCCCGCTTGTTTCGGCTGCTGTCTTCCTTATCCTTAATAAGCCTGGTCAGAGTATCCAGGCAGTCCTTAATATAAATGGACATTTTCTCTTTAGCAGCCAGTTCATCCTCTACCTTATCATGCTGAATTTCCAGTATCCTCTTGCGCGCTCCATCTATCATTACACTGGAATTCTCAGAGATTTTGGGAATCTCCCGGTAAATTCTCATAGCTTCCATGAAAGCATGCTCTACTAAATCCTTTTGATCATGCTCCAACTGCAGAACCTTTTCCTCCATAATTTTGAGAACCTCTCCAAGCTTAACGATACAGGCATCCAAGCGTTCACTTAGATAATAATATTTGTCATAACTGCGGCTTAAGCCGTCAACCTGTGCCTGAATACTTTTGAAGGCTTCAAAGACAACACCTGCCTGTTCTTGTTGATACCTTATCTTCAAATCTGAAAATGCTTTGTCAAAATGGTTGATGTTCCGGTTTGTCTCATACTCCGTATCCTTGTATTGCTGCATCGAAGTCTCCACATCTGCCTCAACCTCAGTAAAGGAACGAGCAGCAGTTGAATCCAATACTATACTTGTAATCTCGGGAATCCTGGTATTAATCATTGTAACAAGTTCCTTTATCCTTATGAAAAGCTTTTGAATCTCCACTTCCCTGGCCTTGTTTACATTGATATGTTTCCTGAGCTGTTGAATCCTCGAATCAAAATCACCGCGAATTTCTGAAGCAGGCACTAAAGGCTCACCATCAAGGGCTTTTTCAACTTCATCTCTTAGAGTTTCTACCTTTATCTTATGCCTGTCTTTTTCAATGTGCTGAGATCTCAGGCTGCCAATTTCTTTCTCCAACCCTTTGATTTCCGCTTCCAGTCTCTCCTCCACGCTTTCACTATAAGTAACGCTCTCATATTCTTCTAAAGCCAGTCCTAACTTCTGCAACTGGCGATTTTCAGTTCTGATATCTTTACTCAGATTATCAATTTGGTCCCTGAAATTTCTTACTTCACTGCTTTGTTTTCCCTTATATGCTTCCAATTTTCCTTCCAGGTCATTAAGGCTTTCTTCCAATGCAACAACATCATAGGCATCCTTTACTCTGTCATATTTAACTTCCACATCCTGCTTATATCGCTTCTCCTGCGATAAGTTTTCTCTGACAGCAGAAAGCTTCTTTTCCTCATTTACGATCTCTTCCTTTATTTCACTTACTCTTATCTTAGTTCTGGAAATTTCTCCATTGATATTGGACGCCTTAACTAGGTTTTCCATATATTGAACATTGTCATTCAAGTATTTGTTAAACAACTCTTTATTTTGAAGTGCTTTCGCTCTATCTTGTTCCAACCCACCATATGTATTAGTTAAATTCTTGACATTCTTTCTATATTCCTCTATCAGCTGCTTCAACTGATTTACTTCATTTTCTATTTGAAGCAACAGCTTATCCAACTCAGCTCTTGACTGATACAGTGAATCTGCCTTTTCTTTTGACCAGGTAAATTGATTTACGGTTTGAAATTCTCTATTGGAGTCCTCCAATGCCGACGTTGCCAACTCAAGCTCAGCCAGCAAAGCCTCCTTATGTTCTTCAAGTTTATGAATATAGGCACTTCGATCAGCTGCATTCATTTCCATCATCCTGGCAGATGCAAAAAAGCGAATTTCTGATTTGTCTGATTCAAGACTCCCATTTTCAATTGTCATAGTCTCTCGATCCTGATACCTGAGAACAGGTACCATTTGACTAAGCTCCTCATCTGTCAGCAAGTCTGCTATTTGGCCGTACTCTTTCTCTGTCAGTATAAGGGCATAAGGAAGCAAAGGATTCTGCTCCAATAAAGCTTCCCTCTTAACATCATCAAGGTCTTTAAGATACTGCTCACCGGTATAGCATGACAGATTATGCTCCTTCAGCATAGTTACCAATCTTGGCGGCATATAGCTGATGCCCTCTTCTATGCCGTTAAGCAGCTTGTCTGCATCATTAATGCTCATTCTCAAATTAAGCGACTTGCTTTCCCAGCTGTTTATCTTCTCCTTAATCATTTTTAAAATGGATTCTCTTTCAAACAATTTGGATTCTGGAATATTATAAGTCTTTAGTATGGCAAGGATGCTCCCCCGCTCTTCTTCATAGCCTTTTATTTTTTGAACAATTCCCTGGCGTTTCCCATTCGCATCCGTTTTATTCTCGCCAAGCTCTTCTCGTTCTTTTTCCGCCTTCATGATCTCATTTTCCGTATTTTTAATTTCTTTTTCGGTGTTTTCGATATGCTCTCGAATATTTGACAGATCACTTTCCAGCTTTTGCGACACTTCTTCAATATCTTTTGGATCCAGTTCCCTTATCAACGGATTTCGGTAAAGCTCCATACCCAGCTCTTCGAAAACTACAGGTTCATTTTCTTTGAACTTACTAATCTCAATATTAAGTCCGCCCAAGTCTCGTTCCAAGCTCCATAATCTAATATGATTCTGTTCTGTCTCCTTATTTAACTCTGCTATGCGCGAATTACATAAACTTTGGGATTCCTCATAGCTGTATATGTTTGTGTTACAAGCCTCTAAAACCTTTTCATATGCCAGCTTCAAAGAGTATTTCACTTGATTCATGTCCTTCGCCAGCTCTTCTTCATGCTTCATTGCATTTGCCAGTTGCTCATTTAATTTGGCAAGTCTTCGCTCTTTCTCACGAATGCTCTGCAACCTTTCTGCAGCTTTTTGTATGGAATGATCATGTTTGGCTCCTAGAAATTCATTTTCCTTGAGCAGCTGTTTATCCTTCAAAGAAGCTAAAGCATCCTCGATTTTCTCAAGTTCTTCTTGATATCTGTAAATCTCTAAAGATTTCTTTTCCAGTTCTATATGTCGAATATCATTGTCTAAGCGAGAATTTTCCAACTCAAGATTCTGCAATTCTTCACTTAACTTTTTCTCTTCAGAGCCTAACACGTGAAGGCTCGCTCGAAGGCTCTTCTTTACTTTTGTTTCTTCATCCAGCGATGATAAAATGGCTTTAGTTTCACCGTAGAGATCTTCGGAATCAGCAATAAAACCAGAGATTTTCTCATACTCTTTTAAATGATGCTCATTTTCTACCAATGATTCAGCTGTCTGAGACATCATAGTCTGAAGCTTTTCATGATCGGAATGCTCGTTGCTGGATTTATTCAAAACATCCTCAATATATTTAATTATCCACTGCTCCACGACCATTTTGGAGGTCTTGCACCTGGTAAAAACCTCGGACACTCCATGTTCAGCTTCATTGATTTTCACTATCAGGTCCTTCCACTCATCAATATAAACGCCGTAGCTGCTTAATTTCCTTTCATATTTACGCTGATCTTCCCGCTCCGATGAAAAAGTACCTATTTTATAGGGCGCCTTATCCTCTTCTTTTTTCATGAACTTCCTAAAATCATTATAGGAGCTGATTTTCAAATGATTACCCAGTGGCTCGGTAACGGGAATATTCTTAATATCCAATGCATTTCCCGCTGCATACTCATGAATAAAAGTATAATAACGAATGTTGGTTGTCTGCTCTTCTTCGATGGTGGAATGGGTGGCACTTGGCATTATGCTTATGCCGCTTAAAAGATAACCGGCGTCATCGTCCAGCTTCCATTCGATCATGATATATGATGGTGTATTCTTACCGATAAAAAAGTCGCTTATTTTTCTCCTCAGAAGAGAAACCTTTGGTAAAATGGGCTGAAACATGGCTTGCACAAGAACTGACTTACCTCCGCCGTTGGCCAGACTGAACAGAACATTTTCCCCTCCATAGAAGTCAAATGTTTCGTCTTGAATATGTCGTTTATTGTTGTTAAACGAAAAATTAACTATGCGCAATCTGTTAATCTTAGGCATCTTACAGTTCTCCCTTTTCAAAAGCCTTATTTATCAAAGCAACTCGATCTGCATGCAGATAGTGTTGTCTCATCAGTACATCCAGCCTGGGGCAGGTGCGAATTTGGTCTTCCACTATATAGGCCAATTTCTGATCCTCAAGTATCCTGCAAACAATTCGAATCAGATTGTATTTGGTAGCTCGTTTGCTTTCATGGTCAACCAGCATACTTTTCCAAACTTCAATGGAAGATGACAGATTAAGGCGATAGTTCTCTTCCCGCCCTTCCATTTCCTCTTCACTCAAGTTTGAAAGCCGCTCAAAGCGTTCATCCAGGTGATCAATCAGAGTACTAATCTGAAGGAAATCCATCTTTTTGGGATCTCTGTTTTTTCCGCTGTAAAATTCATAGAATATGAACATCATGATATAAAATCCAAGATAGACTTCACGACGAGTGGCGTTAGACAAGAAATAACTTCGGAAATCGGAGTATTCCATGCCCAAAATACTGCTGTCTATTTCCGGTACCAGATAAACCGTGTCATCAAAGTAAAGGAACTTGCAGTTAAACTGCTGTTCAAAAATAGACAGCGCTTCATGGACTTCCGTATCCAAATACCGGCTGAAAAGCTCAGGATTTTCCTTCCTGTTGAACTCTCCCTGGCTTACTAAAACCTTGAAAATCTCCACTGCTGAATGGAAAGTCTCCATCATAACACCACCTTGAATAATAAATCCGACATCTGTATGTTCTCAACAATATTCATTCCATTTTCCTCATAGGATATGGTCTCCTTAAGCTCATTTTCAAGCTTCTCTGTGGTAAACTCCACTATGAGGGGTATATCCGGCATATCATCCTGAAGAACTGCAAGACAATACTCAATATTGAACTCTTCTGTTGGAGTCATCATAACCTTTGTGTTATTATCAAAAAACTCCTTTATTTTAAGGCTGCCCATATCATACAACATAATGCCCGTTAGAAATACCCTTCTGTCTGTTTTTATGTCTTCATATAGAACAGGGTTTTCAAGCTTTAACTTTTCAAGTATCTTGCTTAGGCTTGTCTCGCTTTCCCGCATAGTCTCCTGAAGAAAAAGACGAATAATTTTGATCTGACGCTCGCTTATCACTCTGATTCGTTCTTCTTCCTCCCAATCATCGTTTTCCTCCAAGGGTACAATCAAGCTGTCTTCCGTTTCCACATCTTTTATAATGATTTGAGGCTCATATATACCTGGGATACTCATATACCTGTTGGTGGATGCCAGGCATAATGGTCGGATGATGGTCATGTAGTCCTCAGATAAATTTGATAAACACTCCAGTGGAAATAGAATTTGCTCTTCAAAATCGTAGCGCTTTTCGAAGCTGAATTCAAAGGACTTTCGGATTGTGTCCATATACAGGTCTGTTAAGCTATGCCTGTTGATGATAAGATCCCGTTGTTCTGTAATGACAACTCCAATATTATGGTGAATTTCCTGTACTTCACGCCTTGCCTTAGCCAGTTTTTCGCTGAAATCTTTGTTTTCCTTGACATCCGCTGTAATCTTCTCTTCAGCCTGATAAACCATCTTTTGAATTTCTTCCATGTCCTCATATTCTTCTGCCAGCATGGAATAGGTGCTTTTAACCAATACTTCGTATTTGTCAATATCGACACTGTGGATATTCTGGCGTATGGATAGTATGAAGTTATCAATTTCCTTCTTCTTTTGGCGAACCAATGTTATAAGCTCTATACTTTGGCGAACTGCACTGGAATAATTTTTACGTTTGATGTATTCCTTCAGCTTTAACTGCTCTATGGTCAGCTGAATCTCCTCGTCCACCTCACGCATGCGGAACAAGAAGTCATAGCCCTGATTTGTAAGCATGTATACGATTTTTCTGCTGTCCTTGTTTGTTATAACCTTATCTGTAATAAGGCGAATTTCCACATCAGCTGTGTTGTTTTTCGTATAATTCTTTACAGGGTATGTATATCTGACACCATTATTCTGCAGGATGTCTTTTACAATATAATCAGCTAAATCATGGATTTGTTGATGGGTCAAACCATCTGTTATTACGCTGTCTAGGTTCAGACTGTTAGTGTTTAAACTGTCTGTGCTCAATCTTTCTTTGTAATAAGAACGCAGTAAATCACTCAGGAAGTCTTCTATATGAGATATTTCACACTCATTGTTATCTTCCAGAGTTTTTTCCATAATAAATAGAAGCACAGAGATGATAATGCCAGTCAGTTCATTTTCGGCAAACAGCCCCTCCAGCTCTGTTTTCTTCCCTTTTCTGTTTATAATGGAATGGGCAGCTCCTATCCATTCCATTCTTTTCTCAAACTTGTCAAGAAATTCAAACATGATTAACACCTAAATCAGCCTATTTGTTCTTACGACTTAATATATCATTTTTTTCTCACTTTAGTAAAGAATCACGAAGATAATCAATTAATCATCCGGATTACTTGGTTGATCCCTCAATGATTTTTAAGAAATCTCCGTAATTCAATATTTCCTGCGGAATATAAAGGCGTTCATCAAGCAACTTACGAATAGCGGCCTGCTCATCTGGTTTAAAGTGTAAAAGAAATTGGTCCATGCTTCTTGGAAACTGCTTGTCCTTTGTTACAGGCAGCGGCTGATTCTTCGATTTATCCAACATCTTTTGATATAAGGGAGTCATCAGTTTGATATCCAAGGCAGGGTTTTGTTCTACCAAGTCAGTAAAAATGTAGATCCCTTCATAGTCGATATCACCCATATAATAATAAGCAGTATTGTAACCACTGAAAGCAGCATCATCATAATCTGTAAGCGTGCTGTACTTTCGATTGATTTTCTTTCCTTCCCCATACATTAAAACATGAAAAGGAATTTCAAACAAGTAATGCTTGTATTGAGTCATTATTTTTCTTAGGGTATACCAGGTATCCTTGTTTTCACTAATAAGTATATTTACTACATTTTGATCAACATGTTCTATATCAGCTGGTTGCCTGCTTTTAGTAATACTGCTTTTGTCAACTTGCTTACTCCCGCCTGCTAAGCTGCCACTGTATGCTTGTTCGCCCTCACTTACAATACCGCCGCTGTTAGCTTGGTTACTTTCGTCTGCAATGCTGCTCCTGTTTACTTGCCTGCCATTTTTTAGCGGCATAATATTATATGTGAAAAAAGGTTCCGGTGTATCGTAGTAATTCAGAAGCTCTCGAATCCCAGGATTGAAATTAAGAACGACAGCAAGGCTTTTATTGTCTTTCAAAGCCTTTTCCTTATGAAATATCTGAAAGGATCTTTCATTCACCGATACAGGGATACTCAACTGCTCATCATTAACTATTAGCCAAGAGTTTAGGGGAGTCAGCCATTTTTTGTGTTCCTTATATGTTTTTGGATGATTTAAATATCCCTCAATATTGAAGGCGGAATGCAGCTGTCTGATCTCAGGAATGTAAATATCATATGATTCATCTGGCTTGAATACCCTATATCGTTTAAAAAGTGGCGGGTTCATGCCATTGGAGCCAGAAGATTTAACTGGATCCAGCAAACCTTCTTGCAGCATTTCCTGAAAAAGTTCATAGTATTCTTCATAATCGGCGACCTGCAACATTGCACGTATTTGCTTTTCTGATAATCGTTTGCCCGCATATGGCTTTAATACTTTTTTTATTGTGCTGTAAAGCATATCTTATATCTCTCTCCGCTTTTCCATGTTGTTCTTATTCTTAAATAAACTACTAAAATCTCAGATTTAGTGTGCTTGTTAACCCCTATTAGAGTAATACTTTTGGTTAGGA
>DIQU01000025.1 GCA_002426555.1 Firmicutes bacterium UBA5454
TGGAGGCAATTAAGGCTATATGGGGCTTTATTCAAAACCAATTGCTTGGCATGAAGTGGTTGAATGACCTAATCGGTAATGGATTAGCTGCATTAGGGTTAGATACATCCAACCGTTGGATTGGAAGTATCCAGTTTTTTGTTTATGATGTTATTAAGATTACCCTTTTATTATGTTTTCTGATTTATATCATTAGCTACATTCAAAGTTATTTTCCACCAGAACGAAGCAAAAAGATATTAGGCCGGTTTCATGGCATTGGAGCAAACTCAGTTGCTGCCCTGCTGGGAACGGTAACTCCGTTCTGTTCATGCTCGTCTATACCATTATTTATAGGCTTCACAACCGCTGGTTTACCGATCGGAGTAACTTTTTCATTCCTCATTTCATCTCCGATGGTTGATTTAGGCTCACTTGTTCTGTTGATGAGTATATTTGGAGCAAAAGTTGCTATTTTATACGTGATCTTTGGACTTGTAATTGCTGTGATCGGTGGGACTATCATCGAGAAAATGCACATGGAAAAGCATGTGGAAAGTTTTATCTTGACTGCTGGAAGTGTGGATATAGAATCTCCAGATTTAACCAAAAAGGACCGTTTGGTTTATGCGAAAGAGCAAATGCTTTCAACCTTTAAAAAAGTATTTCCCATATATTCATTATTGGTGTTGGGATAGGCGCAGTTATTCATAACTGGATTCCTGAGGAGTGGGTGGTATCCCTGCTTGGAAGCAATAACCCCTTCGGTGTGATTTTGGCGACACTAATCGGTATACCGATGTATGCGCGACATCTTTGGTACCATTCCTATTGCGGAAGCACTGCTATTTAAAGGAGCTGAGCTGGGAACGGTATTGTCCTTTATGATGGGAGTCACTACANNGATTATGCTTCGCAAGGCTGTTAAGCCAAAACTGCTAGCACTATTCATTGGTATTTGTACAATAGGCATTATACTTGTAGGTTATCTGTTTAATGTTTTGCAATATTTTGTTGTATAGGGAGGAAGATATTATGGAAAACTGTTGTTCTTGTGGGTGCAATAAGGCATCCGATAAAAAAGTCCTGGTAGATTATTTGTTCTTAGACATTAATACCTGTGATAGATGTATCGGAACAGATGTTGTTTTGGATGAGGTTGTGAAGATACTTACTCCGGCATTCAGTCTAGCTGGTTATGAGGTTGTATATAATAAAATAGAAATGGCAACAGCAGAAATTGCAATAAAGCATCATTTTATTTCTTCTCCCACGATACGTGTGAATGGAAATGATATTTGCCAATCAGTAGCAGAGAATAGTTGTGGTTGCTGTAGTGAAATTAGCGAATCAGATGTGGATTGTAGAGTATTTGAGTATAATGGCGAAACTTATGAGGTGCCACCCAAGGAAATGCTTGCAGAAGCAATTCTGCGAATTGTCTTTGGACTGTCAGAGCGGAGTTGTACCTGCATCAATTATGAGCTTCCTGAAAATTTAAAGACATTTTTTAGAGGAAAGAAAAATACAGAATGCTCATGCGGAGGTAACTGCTGCTGAGGGATAAGAGAATTACAAGCAGAGACCCATTTGAATTTGTACAGAACTTTTTTCTTAGCTAGAAGCAGCTCATTGGCTTTTATATGTTCTACCTTGGTTTCTAAAACAATATGAAAAAGGAGAGATTAATTATGGCATTGTTTGGCAAACAAAATAAAAAAGAGGAAACTTCATCCTGCTGCTGTTGTGGTAGCTGCGATGCCGAGACTATGGCAAAGGCAGAGAAAGCAAAGTCAGAAGGCGCTTCGGTTAAAATACTTGGAAGCGGTTGTGCAAGATGCAACCAGCTAGAGGCTGCTACAAGAGACGCATTAAAACAGCTTGGAATGGATGCTGCTATCGATCATATAACGGATTTTTCACAAATTGCCGCTTATGGAGTTATGACAACTCCGGCTCTTGTGGTTGATGGTAAAGTGGTGTCATATGGAAAAGTATTGAAAGCTGAAGAGGTTATGAAAATATTGCAGAAGGTCAGATAGACAGCTGATAGCTACCCGGAAAGAATCTAACGACTTTCCGGGTAGTCAATTATTTAGGCGACTTAATAAGGCAGGCGCTTGGTATCTTTGATATTTTCCTTTTTGCAACCGCTACAGAAAAAGCATGAAACAAAGAACAGCAAATAGGTATATTTTATTAATCACTTGCATAGGAGGCGTTAATGTGACAGCGGAAGAGAGTATAGGAATTGGCTTTTTTGAAAAATATCTGACACTCTGGGTCATTTTATGCATGGCCGCAGGGGTGCTGATCGGTCAGTTCTTACCCGTGATTCCTGCGTTCTTAGGCCGATTTGAATATGCAAACGTATCAATACCAATAGCAATTCTTGTCTGGCTAATGATATATCCTATGATGCTCAAGGTCGATTTTCAGAGCATCAAAAATGTGGGTAAAAATCCCAAAGGCTTATTTGTAACATGGATCACTAACTGGTTTATTAAGCCGTTTACAATGTTTGGCATAGCCTGGATATTTTTCTATGTGATATTCTCAGCATTGATTCCGGCTGAGCTTGCAAAGGATTATCTTGCAGGGGCAATACTTCTGGGAGCTGCCCCCTGTACCGCTATGGTCTTTGTCTGGAGTCATTTAACAAAAGGAAACCCAGCATATACAGTGGTACAAGTGGCTACGAATGACCTGATTATTCTAGTTGCCTTTACACCAATCGTAGCATTTCTTCTTGGAGTCGGCGGAGTTAAAATACCGTGGGATACGCTGATTCTTTCGGTGGTATTGTTTGTTGTCATTCCTTTGGCTGGTGGAATACTTACACGGAACTATATTACAAAGAGGAATGGGATTGACTATTTCGAGAATAAGTTTATCCCCAAATTCGGGAATGTGACAATCACGGGTCTATTATTAACGCTGGTTATCATTTTCTCCTTTCAAGGCAAGGTTATTTTGGATAACCCGCTGCATATCATATTGATTGCTGTACCTTTGATTATCCAGACGTTCTTAATTTTCTTTATAGCATACCTGGCCGGTAAAGCACTAAAACTGCCACATAATATTGCCGCTCCTGCTGGAATGATTGGGGCTTCGAATTTTTTTGAATTGGCAGTTGCTGTAGCAATTGCACTTTTTGGAACCCAAAGCCCTGTTGCCCTGGCTACGATTGTTGGAGTGCTTGTGGAGGTTCCTGTTATGCTGATGCTTGTAAAAATAGCAAACAAAACAACCCATTGGTTTAGGGCAGAGAAGCCAAAAGTAGGATATTGATTTTGAATAGCAAGATGAAAGTTGCATTTATCTGTGTTCATAATTCATGCCGCAGTCAGATAGCGGAGGCATTGGGCAGACATTTCGCATCAGGTGTATTTGAAAGTTATTCTGCAGGCACAGAAACAAAGCGGCAAATTAACCAGGATGCAGTTAGACTTATCAAAAAGCTGTATGGTATTGATATGGAGAAAACGCAGTATCCTAAATTGCTCTCTGATATTCCCCCTGTCGATGTAGTAATAACAATGGGCTGCAATGTTGAATGCCCTTATCTTCCTTGTAAACAACGTGAGGATTGGGGACTAAATGACCCGACAGGTAAAAGCGATGAGGAGTTTGAAAAGGTGATATCAACAATAGATATGAAGATTATGGAGCTAAGAGTATTGAAAAGGTATGGTCTCTAAGGAATGACAGACGAAGAGTTAAGTGTTTGCGGAGTCCGTTGCCAGACTGATTGCAAAGCTTATAAGACAGAGTGCGAGGGTTGCAATGAATTGACTGGCAAGGTATCCTGGGCCCAGTTCTACGGGAAAACCCATTGCCCAATCTACGAGTGTATAGAACAAAAATGCATTAAGTCATGCAGAGAGTGCGGCAAGGCTCCGTGTGAGATTTGGCATTCAACTAGGAACCCAGATGCCACAGATGATGAATTTGTTGCAGATATCAAGTCCCGTCTGAAAAATCTGCGCCAGTAAAGATTCTCCCAACTGGCGCAAGTTGACAAAATTGGGGTGAGGGCATGGCGAACTATGTCTTAAATGGCATTATGGGTTTATGTGTAGCTGATGCTTTAGGTGTACCTGTGGAATTTATGGATAGAGGTACTCTTGCAGATAATCCTGTGGTTAGTATGAGAGCATACGGCACATATAATCAGCCTGCAGGCACTTGGTCAGATGATACAAGCATGACCCTATGCCTTGCAGACAGCCTTTCCAGGGGATTGAATTATAATGATATAATGCATAATTTCCTTATATCACACCTTCCGCACCCCTTAT
>DIQU01000058.1:0-31445 GCA_002426555.1 Firmicutes bacterium UBA5454
GACAGAGTCGTCTGTCCCTACATCCATTTTGTATCACGTTTCAGGCAGACAGAGTCATCTGCCCCTACATGTATCACATATTCCGTATCTCGTATCTCGTATCAATCAATCTACAAAATCAAATTCTACATCCCCTAAATGCACAGTATCTCCATCCGTTACGCCTCTTTCCCGTAATGCATCAATCATACCCAGTTTTCTTAGAGCACGCTGGAAATATTGCAGGGATTCATAATCGTCTAAATTCACTTTAGCTAAGAGCCTGTCTACAGCAGGACCTGATAGGATGTATTCTCCATTCTCTACTGTAATTTCAAAGGGGGGGCCTTCCTCTTCCTCAAAGCTGAAATTATCCACTTCTTCATCTTCAAAGAATTCCAGTTCCGGTAGTTCGTCCAGCATTCGAACAATTTCATCCAGCAATGGGTGAAAACCCTGGTTTTGGGCAGCTGAAACAGGAAACACCTTTATTCCTATAGGTTCAAGCAAATCTCGCAGTCTTTCAATATTTTCCTTAGCACCAGGAATATCAGTCTTATTTGCTGCTGCGATTTGAGGTCGACTGGCCAGCTTTTTACTGTATTGCTTAAGCTCTCGAATTATGATATTAAAATCATCCAGAGGGTCTCTTCCTTCTGAGCCGGAGATGTCAATCACATGAACCAAAATACGGGTTCGTTCAATATGACGCAGAAAAGCATAACCTAAACCTGTGCCTTCATGAGCTCCTTCAATAATACCAGGGATGTCAGCCATAACAAAGGACTGACCCGGCCTGACTTCTACTACTCCTAGATTGGGCTGCAAGGTCGTAAAATGATAGTCGGCAATTTTAGGTCGAGCTGAGCTGAGAATTGACAGTATGGTGGATTTCCCTACATTGGGAAACCCAACCAAACCTACATCCGCAATAGATTTCAGCTCCAGGATAACAGTACGTTCCTGTCCTTTGCCTCCCTCTTGAGCAAAACGAGGGGTTTGCCGCGTGGAGGTAGCGAATGAAGCATTACCTTGACCGCCTTTGCCGCCCCGCAGCAATACCTTTTGCTGACCCGGGGTTTTGAGATCTGCAAGAATCAGATCCGTTTGCTCGTCTTTTACCAGGGTCCCCGGCGGTACCTTGATGATTTCATGAGAGCCATTCTTTCCTGAACGATTACCTCCGCTGCCATTCTCTCCATGACCTGCCTGGAATTTTTTCTTGTAACGAAAATCTAATAAAGTATGTAAACCTGTGTCCACTTCAAAAATGACATCGCCGCCATGACCGCCATGACCGCCATCAGGGCCGCCTTTGGGAATATATTTTTCCCTGCGGAAGGAAACTGCCCCGTTCCCGCCGTCTCCAGCCTTTATTTTTATAGTTACTTTATCTACAAACACTACATATCACCTGCTATAGGATTATACCACACAATTGCCCTTCTTGATTCCATTTTTTGTTTTTTGTTGTAGTTCTAGTTTTTTGTAACAATCAAGTCTTGTCATTCCGCCACAAATAGCTTTTCCAAAAATAGCTAACAAAAAACCACTGCTGATATTCTGCAGTGGTTCTTTAGACAAATCTTATATCCGGGCGGCTGCAACCTCTGCCTGAGGATAAACACTGACCTGCTTTCTATCCTTGCCCAAGCGTTCAAATCGAACAACGCCGTCTGAGGTAGCAAAGAGGGTATCGTCATTGCCTCTGCCAACATTGGTGCCGGGATGAATACTGGTGCCTCTTTGACGAACCAAAATATTGCCTGCCAATACAAATTGTCCATCAGCTCTCTTAGGTCCTAATCTTTTGGACTCACTGTCACGACCGTTCCTCGAGCTGCCAACTCCCTTTTTGGAAGCAAACAACTGCAAATTCATTGTAAACATTCAATCCACCTTCCTCTCTATTATGGAAATAAGGTTCGGGTATCCGTTTTTAATACTTTCCAGTCCTGCCAACATAGTGCACAATATCACACTGCTGGCTTTTTTTTGATCCACGTTCATTTGTTTAGGTAGTCTGCATTTTAGCAGACCATCTTCCTGAGCATGATCAGCATTAATCCCTGCAACGTCTGTAAGCCCGATAACTGCGGTTTGCACTACAGCTGACACGGCAGCACAGACGATATCTTTCCCTGCATCGTCATATTCGGCATGCCCTTTTACGGTAAATTCCTGAATCAGACCTTGAGAATCTGTTAGGAAAACAATTCGTATCATGACATTCACCGACTTTATCCGTTGATTTTGGTAATCTGAACCTGTGTATAAGGTTGACGATGACCCTGCTTTTTACGATAGTCTTTCTTAGCCTTGTACTTGAAAACGATGATTTTTTTCGCTTTGCCCTGATTTAACACATTAGCTTCAACTACTGCACCGTCTACAACAGGAGCACCGACTCTAAGACCTTCATCGTTGCTGACAGCGAGAACGTCCTTGAACTGTACAACAGAGCCTTCTTCCACATCCAACTTTTCAACTCTGATGATGTCACCTTCTTGCACCTTGTACTGTTTCCCGCCTGTCTTAATAACAGCATACATAAATAACGCACCTCCTCCGACCAGTCTCGCCGAATACTGGTATGCCCTGAAAACAGGCATTTTCAAAACCATATCCGTGCGGCTTGCACGAAAGCTATTCTAGCACAGAGTGATTGGCATTGTCAACAAAAAATCTGCCGTTTTCTCAGTCTTGATTACAGCCTACTTCCGCACCATTTTCCCGCCACATTTGGGGCATGGGGTTGTTGAAACCTTTACATGACTTGGAAGGAGTCTACGCTCTGCATAGTCACACTTGTCACATTTGAACCAACTGCTTGCCATTTCTTTTTCACCTCTTCCTTATACGCAGGTTTTTTATACTACCAGGTTTTTATTTGTGTCTTCGCATATAAACCAAACTATGCAACTCTGTAGCATCCGCTTTTTATAGCATGATAATGAAACCATTCGCGATGGATTCATCAGGATTTTTGATGTTTGTACAAGTATATGATAAAGAAAAATGCAGATATTGTCAATAAAGCGGGCGACAAATTTATCAATCCTTTCTCTTCAAGATATATCAAATGATTAATAGTCACTGACCATTTCCATAACTACCTGCTCCCACTCAAAGATGTTTTCAGGTCTTCCATGACATGTACTGATATCCTTTAGAACAATATCACACGAGCATTGATTTTTTCTACAGGCGTTTAAAATCCCTTCAATCTCCCTATGGAGATTGTCCTTGTCAATTATAGGCACTGCTACAGATGCTGGATTTGGTTTTGATGACATCACATATTTTTTTCCTATTGCTTCTGCAGCAATATTAACATCAGCCCAAGGAGTTATGGAGATTTTCCGCAGATTAGGTATTCTTTCAACGATGTCGATTTTTTTATCTAAAGGTTCGCAACAACCATAATATGCCAATCCACATTGCCCTATTGTCTCTATCATATAACTGATGTCAAATTCATCATGCATTTTCTTTGATACTGAGCCAAAGATTTGAGCCATTCCCCTTCCCCAAATGTTTTTCCTTGTGGTGTTTTTATCATTAATTTCTTTCTTTGGTAAATCATCAGTGTGAATAGGTGTGCAATGTAGATCGAATGCAGTATTATTATCAAGCAAATTCAATGCTTCCAATTGATTAAGATATGACAGACTTATATTTGTAAACTTCCTTATTATCTTGTGCATGAATTCAGGTCGTTCAACCAAGTCTATCAATAGATTGGAAACACCACGATACCTGGAAATATCATCCCAGGGTGCAAATCCATATACATTAACTCCAGTAAGCTTGACTGGAATAATGACATCTAATATGTCTCCAATTAAATTAAAGCGTTCTAATGTCTCCTCTTCATCGTATGTCACAATAGGTGCATGTATTTTTGCCAGATCATCTTCTGTTGACAGTACATCATTGTACTTATGAGAAATGATATGATTTTCTTTGTCTGTTGCCATCACCTGTTCATCTACTGAAATACCGTTACCTGTAGAATGTATTATCTTATGTACAGGCACAAATGGTGAAACTATCATATCTGCCGGCATATGTTTATGCTTATATATATTAGTTCTAAAATACCATTCAACAGTCTGTAAATAAGGGTCAGTACACTTCAATGTCAATTCATCATCAATATTCATTTCATGCCAAGGCAATTCACTAATTAATACAACCGGTCTAATTTGCTTCAAATCGTTAACGGCTTTGTGAAGCTTAATATTTTCAGTATTTCTACTGCTATTAGCAATCTCTAAATACCTAAACGCAAGATTTTTTAATACTTTAACATCGTCCATATTGACCACTCCCCCATTATTCTGTTGTTTGTAAATTAAGGTAGGATAGCGTCTCTTAACATTGATAAACTGAAAAATTTGGCGTACATATCCATCAATATTGTATATTTCTTTTCTTTATCATTCCATGGAAATAATAAAGATTTTTTGTAATCATTCTTCCTGTTTCCTTAAAACGTTCCTATACAGAATAGATAGTGGTTTTACGATTTAGTTCTTGCTTTTGTTTCCAAAATCCATCTGTGATATCAACTTGTCTAAAAGGTATGTTTTCCACTTAAAAATCCTCCCTCGTTTAATAGCTCATAATTATAACAAGCAGATATTGATTACTGATTACATATAATACTTCTACATGTGAAGGCAGTTGCCTCCATCGAAACAAAAAAAACATCTGGGTTAATATTTATACCAAATGTATATCCGTTAACACCATGTTTGGATTATTCACCTATAATATTATACTTTATATACTTCAATTATTGAGGTATCTCCTTAACCAGTCGCTCGGCCAGCATCGCCCAGTCTTGCCTGAAAATACTGATGAGGTTGGGTCTTCGCCTTATAGCAATGGGATATAAACCGGTTTCTTTTTAGCTGTAAATTACAAGTCTCACATCCCGCAAAATCTGAAGTCACTGGCTCTTCCGGTAGTATTATGGGAATGAATTGCTTTTTCATTGAGTATTCGACCTTTCTATCAAGATATTAGTTGGATATTACTTTTCCACATGCAACGGGGAAATATTTTATAAACACTCTATTTTCTGTTTCTCATGAAATGGACCGGACAAAAATCGACATATTGATTGACTGATACATCAGGAAAGATTAAAATGATAGTACTTAAAAATTGAAAAATGTAACAAAATTGATTCTACAGTGAAATAATAAGTATGAGCCAGTTTATGCAGCAGAGGGGACACAGAATGAATAAAGATAAGAAAAAATCAATTGTTTTTATATTTTTTACAGCAGTATTATGGAGCACTGGTGGTATGCTCATAAAGTTGGTAAATCTGAATCCGATTGCCATAGCAGGTTATCGCAGTATATTTGCCGCTCTTTTGATTTCTTTTTTCATACGAAGATCAGCTTTTAGATTCTCATGGAATAAAGTGCTGGGTGCCATATCATATACAGCTATGGTAATTCTTTTTGTATCGGCCACAAAAGCAACGACAGCTGCCAGTGCCATCCTGCTGCAATACACTTCACCAGTGTATATAGCTATTCTAGGCGGGTGGCTCCTAAAAGAAAAAGCGACTGTAAAGGATTGGGTAGTAATATTTTTTGTAATCATTGGCATGGTATTGTTTTTCATGGATGATATCAGTTCCGGCAGTCTGAAAGGAAATATCCTTGCTGTATTAAGCGGAGTAGCGATGGCACTTAATGCCATATTTATGCGAAGAGAAAAGGATGCAGACCCCTTGGAAAATGTTTTCTGGGGATGTATTCTGACAATTCTAGTTGCGATCCCCTTTATGGTTAAATATGTTCCGGATATAAATGGCTGGGCTGGTATTGGTCTGCTTGGAATATTTCAGTTGGGGCTGCCATATATTTTGTATGCAAAGGCTATTAAACATATCACGGCATTACAATCAACCTTCCTTGGCCTGATTGAACCTTTGCTCAGCCCTGTATGGGTATTCCTTACAATTGGTGAATTGCCTGGTCTTATGTCCGTATTAGGCGGTGTAGTAGTTCTAACATCTGTTACAATAGGCTGTATTAAACCTAAAAACCATTCGGCATCTGAAATGCTTCAGCAGCAAAGCTCTTGAAATGCCCACTGAAATAAATACATTTCCATCTCAACCTATTGTAAATTATTCATTATCGAGCATATTCACCAGCTGGTCCAACCACCATCGACTAAAAGATTGTGTCCAGTCACATAACGAGAAGCTTCAGAGGCAAGAAATACAACAGGACCTTTGATATCATCATCATCCGCAAATCTACAAAGGGGAGTATATTTTCTATAGTTTCTAACAAACTCATTCTTATCATCCTGCTCTCCCTCTGCGTATCCACCAGGGCTGATACAATTTACACGAATATTATATTCACCATAATAATTGGCCATCCATTTAGTCAATCCCACCATACCCCATTTATCGTAGGAATAATTCACTGGGCTGCTCATGCCTGTGTTGCCATAAACTGTAAAGTTTGGCCCAACTGCTCCTTGTATGGAGGATATGTTGATAATGCTACCTTTTCTATGCTGCTTCATATGCATGACAACTTCTCTGCTTATTTGCATCAAACCTATTGAATTCACCTTAGTTGAATCTATCAGCTCTTGCTCAGTGATCTCTTCCAAGTTCATATGCTTTGTCCGCAACACAGAGTTATTTTGTCCCCAGTGCTGTATAAAAACCATCTCTTAACAATTGATCTTCCTCCTTCTATTTTCTCCACATTCCCGGATTCAATATATGTACAGGAATACTGTCAAACAGACTGCTTATTTCATATGCTGTCTGTTCTGATATAGATGGACCTTCCATCAGCATGATATTCTCTTGTACCTGTTCTGGTGTTTCTGCACCTATTACAAGGCTGCTAACCCCCTCCATGTCCCGGATGGCGGATAGGGCAAGCTGTTGGATACTCATTCCCTCTTTCTCTGCTAATCCTGCAAGTTTTAATAAAGGCTCTCTGGCATTTTTAAGATTGCCAGTCAAAAATGCAGGATCCATGAAGAAGAGACCTTGCAGGAATATACTTCTAACAAATACAACTTTATCTGTTGCATGCAGTTGTTTCAGGTAACCGCTTTTAATTAAACGATTGTCGAATATATTCATTGGTATCTGGATAGCTTCATATATATCGTTCTTTAACATCTCTTTCACTTCTTCCGATGAATAAACGGAAACCGCAGCCATTCCAATAAGTCCTTCTTTTTTAAGCTTATTTAGCGTATTGGGCACGACATCTCCATAAAGCGTCATATCCTCTGGGTTATGCAGCATATACACTGGTATCTTTTTGATGTTTAACCGCTCGAGGGAGTGACCAACAAAATCGTATATTTGTCTTTCAACATCCTTTTTAGAAAGATCCTTTTCAGGTGTGATTTTAAACTTAGTTGTCAATATCAAGTTCTGTAAGTTATTTTGACTAGATAATAAATAATTGCCTATAACAGTCTCTGCATCACCATAATGCAAGGATGTATCCAGTGAATTTACTCCGCCTTCAATGGCAGTCTGTAAAATATTGAAGCTTTCGCTTTCAGCGGGCTTACCTTTCTTGTTTGCTATGCCATATGCCATGCCTAGTTGTACTGTGCCCAGTGTGAGCTTGGAAATTTCTCGGTTCCTTGTATACGTGTAATGCATGGTTACACCTCCCTTTTGACAATTATTTAGATACACTAATCCAGGCTACTTTACCTTTACCATGTTATTGTATAGTCGCGCGGAATACTGTATTCAATGCACTACATATGAGTGTCTTCCGGTTATTATTAAATATTCATCTTCATCAAACTCAATAGTAACTGAACTTACACGAGGTGTGCCACACCCGCATTTAGCTCCAAGTATGAGCCTATATTGAATGAAACCACCACTAATCCCTAAAAAAGTAATATCCTGTCCATTTTCAATCAGCCTAGATTTCCCTTCAGGTCCACCCCAGAGGATATAACAATATGGTCCGCTAATTTGAGAAATAAATAAATCAAGCCACCCATCCCCGTTAAAGTCTAATATCCATATGTGCACCATTGTTTTGGCAGGCGATTATTAGGTCATCAAATCCGTCTCCGTTGATATCTGCCATTACAGCATCATATGCACCATTAGTGGGAAGCTCTATATAATCTTTTAAATTTAGTGGATCATGATAGTAATATATTGGAGGACGCTCCTCCATACTTTGAGAATTTGCAAAAAGCATTAACATCGAATTGAAATATCCTTTGTAAGTATCCTTTGGCAGAAACATAAATGTTCTGTCCTCCATTGCCCAATATCCCTTTCTAGAAGTCTTTAAATCCTTTTTTTACCCACTACATGTTCAGTTTATCCTCTCTTCAAATATTAAATTATAGTTCAAATATATTGAGTTTTGTCCACAGAATCTTACCATTTCCATCTTCAATAATCACCCAATGGCACATAAGATAACTCCTGTCAGACAACTGTATTGCAGAAGGTTGGCCAAACCTCAAGTATGAAAATACTTCTGCCATTTTTTCATTCTTTTTCATCATACCAGGTTCCCAAATCATCGACTCGCACTCTATCTCCCATTTCCCTTCTGACAAGTTTACAACACAACCATAAATGCCGGGCCTTTCTGAATTCCGACGTATACAATGAAGAGAAAGTATCTTGTCCCCGCCTATTGGCGTAATTGAAGAAGCTTGCCCCATTATGCCTGTAGACATTGGCTCGCAAAATGTACGACCATTATAATAAGATAAGGCATAGTGATTACATAGAAGCTTATCTTCCTCGACATCTTCATTCCATGCTATAACAACCAGGTTGCATGATTCTTGTAACTGACACAACCTTTGTTCATATACTGTTACTTTCCTTCCTGGAAATTCCATCGTAATTGCTTCATCATTCCATGTTTTGCCTTGATCGTTTGACCTCATAAGTCTTCCATAAAAACCATCCTCCACTTTACCGCTCCAGTCCGGAAAATTGGCCACAGGACTAACCCATGAACCATCATTAAGAACAACTACAGGTGAGGATGCTTCAACCGGGCCTTTGAAAGAGGTTGCAACTACCTTTGGCCCCACCCATGTTTTCCCCAAATCCTTTGAAATGAGAGCTACTACACAGTCATCCAATACGCCGCCGGTTTTCATGTTCCCTACCGGCATTTCCGGATCATCCCTGAAAAATTCATATCCGGCAGCTATTAGCGTACTATTTCCTGCATGAGAAATCTTTAATGTACTGGAAACCGGGACGTTATTTACTGACTTGTCATAAATGGGTCCAAGGTGCTGCCATGTCTTTCCCATATCAAACTCTTTGCCACATAAGTTGTTTGATCAACACTCTCAAAAGCTTCGCCGATGGTATATGCTGCTATTATGCTGCCATCCGGAAGTTGCTGAATTCCGGGAAAGTATGCATTACGACTTCTAAGTTGAGGAAGGGGATTTTCATAAATTATGCCATTCTCGTGTACATCAATAAACGCCATACATTATCAGCCTTTCTTCTTTATGTAGTATTTCAATCAATTCTATAAAGATATATCTAAAAGCTCGGCAGCATTCTGGTGAGATATTTTGTCATAGACAGTCTTACTAATCTTACCTGATTCTTGCCAATCATTCATTAGTTGAATGAGAGGTGTAGGCATGCCAGGAAAACAGAAATCTGTGCCGAAGTATAAACGATCCTGGAATTCTTCCATAAATTTAGGACCATATACATCATCCCGCGCAAAAGCATTGTAAGCAGTGAAATCGGAAAGATCACCACACAGATTGGGATAGCGTCGAAAGAGAGTGGGCACGACTCCCTCTTCATTGATTCGTCCTTCAGGCAGGCGGCCAATCTGTCCGCCCTTTAGATTGAATAAGTAGCTGCGTTCACCAGGTGTTTTCAGCTTGCCGATTTCGGACCAGAACACAGGTCCATGCCCAAATAGCTTTAAATCAGGGAAACGCTGTAGAGTATGCTCGAGTTGAGGAAGGCCTGGATCATCATATAGTCCGAAATCTCCTGTTAATTGATCTGAGCCATCATATATTACTGCCATGCCACAATCTTCTGCGTGGCGGAAAAGATTTTGCACCATCGGATCCATGAGAGGCAGATTTGGCATTACCTCGCCAATACCCTTACAACCTAGTGCCTTATAATGGTTGATAATTTTATCCAATGGCGCATCTGGAGAGTTTGTTAAATTGCGAGGATCAATATTACAGAATGGGATGAGACGATTCGGATACTTTTCTGCCATTTCCAGAATATCTTCATTGGCTTGAGGCATATAGATTTCCGGACTTACAATAGGCAGCACAACCCCCATGGCAATGCCTACCCTGTCGTATTCTGCAATAAGTTCTTCAGCGGTGCAAAACCTAATAAGTGATGTTTTTACTCTGTATGCATGAGCATGAATGTCAATAAACATTATTATCCCTCTTTTCAGTATATTTTTCCAGCCAATTGCAAAATTCATCATTAATGAATTGGCCTGGCGATTTCCGAAACATTTCCAAAACAAAATCAACATATTTAACGGCACCAAGGCAGATTAGATTTGAATTACCACAACGAGAATGACCAAGAATACCAGCTTGTTCAAGAGCTGATTCTGTTACAGTTGCGTCGTGAAAAGGCCAGACACCCTTGGGCCATTTTCGCTTTGGATTATCATAGACCGATAACTCAGACATAGCGTCGCATCTTTTGTTTATGTCCGAAATTGATAACAAGGTCTCTTCGACAAAAGAATATTCAACGAAATGCTTAAAGGTATTATACAAGGTAGAAACGCCTGCAAATACAATCTTTGCCTTCCAAAGGTACATCTTTTGCCAAGGAGAAGAATAGGCGAAGCAGTAATCGCCGAAAACCCCCATCCGAGGACCGTAATCGGTGTGTCCATTCACCAGTTCGGCAGCCATCCTGCCACGAGCTGCCACCGAATGAGTAGCTTGGTCACTGCGGAGGCTGCCTGGCTGAAGTCGAAATACTTCTGTAACATACCCTACATCTGAAGGACTCGTCTCTTTGTTCCAGTTCTTATAAGCGTTATCAAAATCACGCTGAACAAAGGTTGGAAAAACTACAGTTCCCGTTGGACCAACTGCCTTTTCAACCGCCTCTATGACGGTCTGTGCACCACCCTCAACCTTTCCAAAGCTCTTCAGGGAGGAGTGTGTAAGTACAATGTCACCTACATTGATACCACATTCATGATAGGCTTTGACTATATCATCGCATATTACATTGGGAATAGAATTCATATTGGTTGACCGCCTTTCAAACAGCCCATTCTTGTATCATTAACCATACCATTCTGGATTATATGAGGCAATACTGCAACCGCTTAAAGATAAAATACGATGAAGGCTACGATATCCCGAATTTGTACTGGGCATCAGTTTTATTTCATCTTTGTGCCCAAGCTTTGATGTTATCTGCCATTCCGGCCGATACTGTATGCGTCCTATATAACAATCCCAAAGCGAAAGATTTTCAGCACCCTGATTATAAAGAGTTTCAGCATATTTACGAAGTTCCTCAGGGGCGCTTGTATTCTCCCATGGCAGTTCAAAATATACTTTTATATCATAGGATTTCGCTATTCGCATCCATTCAGAGCAGTTTTCTGTCATTTTATCAAGACGATTATCATGTATACGCTGTATTGGCGAGTGAGCATTTGCTCGCTTTTTTGGTTGTACCTAACCACTCTATTGACGTTCCACCTAATAGTTCTTTAATATGGCTAACTATACCATGTTGTGTATTAAAAAACAACAATATCATGCTGCAAACAACTACTGTTGATAGAAAGTGCGGCGCATAGGATATCATCTGTACTGTACGTTTAAAATGTCTATTTTGCTACTCATTTATCATCAGTGCAAAAATTAAGGCACATGGAAAAGTAGCAATACTGTAAAGACTAATTAAAATAGTATTTCTGATTAACAGCCAGAAATTTGGGAAATTGAAAAAACGGATAAAATGCTCCCTCCCATTGGTATAATTTCATCTACACCAAATGTAGAAGGATCCGTTGCTTTAAACTGCCTCATAACATCAATAAATTCGTCAATTGTTTCAGGTGATGATAAATTAAGATTGTCTAGCCATGTTTGATTGATTCCTGGACGCCAAATTCCTCCTGTATCGTCACCATTTAATTTTCTGCCAAAGGAGTACATTTTCTCATCTGTAGCTGTTAAAATGGTGTAAAATGAAGGATGTTCTTCAAGCAAAGCCTTGTAATTGGGCATAATTTCGTAATTCAATTTTGAGTTTTTACATAGTAAGCTTACTAATGTGAGTTTAGCATTCATCTTCATTATTGAATATATTGTTTTTCTGTATACTGATATCAAATTTTGTATTGCAGAAAAATGATATCACTTTACAAAAAAATGATATTCTATTTACTTATCCTTATAATGATGAAAATTAATTAAATGAGTCATGTCTCGACCTTCGGTTAATTAGTAATTGAGAATAAACAAACCACCGGGGAGGGAGAACTATGACTCAAGCTAATATTATAATAGATTATGGCGAAATGGTAGAATTATTTAGTCCTTGTTAGTGAATATGGTTTTCAAACTCAAACTTCATCACATAAAGGTCACATCTGATAACAATCTCTAAATATCTAAAGGTATCATCTCTTAACGTTTTTTTCATCTTATAATAACAGTGCCTCTTCAGATTCTTCAGGCTGGAAATGAACTCCTACTGCATAGGGCTTTTCGCCTGCATCCCAGTGACTTGTAGTTCATCTCGTTGTACTGCTAAAGTCAAACCTCGTGGTGTAAACAATATCCTCATTGGAGTGCAGCACTTCCTGCGCCTCACTTTGATTCTGCAAGGGCATTAGGTTGGCATCCTCAACATGCAGGCTGCTGTTCATCCGCAATAGGATTCTGCTTTCCAGAGCACCTTCAAGGATTTCCAAGCCCCGACCGTCCTCCTCCATCCACAGCTTGGCAACTGCCGGATGGACTTCCACTAAAACGCCATATAAGCCACTCCCCTGAGTCATGCGTTCCAGCTCTTTTTCCAGCTTGGCCAGCACCATGCTTTCGGAGTATACCTTACCGGTGCCGCTGCAGTATGGACATGGTTTTAGCAAAGAGTAGGTAAGGCGGTTGCGGACTTTCTTTCGTGTCATCTCCACAAGACCCAAGCCTGTAAACCCCAGCACATTTGTTTTTGTTCGGTCTCTTTTCAGAGCTTTATTCAGCACTTCTACTACTTTTCTGCGATCCCCATCGGATTCCATATCTATAAAATCTATGACAATAATACCGCCGATGTCCCGCAAACGAATCTGCCTGGCGACTTCTTCCGCTGCTTCCATATTGGTATTGAGAACTGTTTGCGTCAGATTCTTACCGCCGATATATCTACCGGTGTTCACATCAATCACTGTTAAGGCTTCCGTAGGTTCAATTATGATATGTCCGCCATTTTTCAGCCATACCTTCTTCTGAATGGCCTTTTCGATTTTATCTTCAATCCCGTATGCCTCAAAAATATTTTTTTCAGGAGATACATACTCTACACGGCTTTTTAATACAGAAGAAGTGTATTTTGTCCAATCCAAAATCTTTTCATAATACTCATGGCTGTTTATTATGAGTTTATCTACATCCTGGGTGAACAGATCTCGCAGCGTCCGAAATATAATATTTTCATCCTTGTGCAAGAGCCGGGGTACCCTGCCTTTTTTCTCTCGATTCTGTATATTGTTCCAAAGCCAAATCAGGAACTCAATATCCGGTTCAAAATCGAAGCGTTCCTTTTCCAAAGCCGCTGTACGAACAATCAAACCCATGGACTCCGGTTTGATTTCCTCTGTTATCTCCTTTAATCTCTCCCTTTCAGACTCCTTCTCTATTCTTCGGGAAACACCGATATAGTTAACAGTGGGCATAAGAACCATGTATCTGCCAGGCAAGGTAATATGGGTAGTTACCCTTGCCCCCTTTGTGCCGATAGGTTCCTTTAGGACTTGCACCGTAATCTCCTGTCCTTCCTTTAGCAGGTCACGAATAGAAGGGTTATGCAAACCCTCTTCTACATTGGTTTTGCTTCCCGCAAAATCAAAAACTTCTTTGTCTGTGTTTATATCTCCCACATAGAGAAAAGCATTCTTAGCCAAACCAATATCTACAAAAGCAGCCTGCATTCCCGGCAGCACATTGGTTACTTTACCCCTGTAGATGTTGCCCACTACCCTTTGATATTCATTATCCTCTATATGAATTTCAACCAGGTCGCCTTCTTCAAGAAAAGCCACCCGAATTTGCTCGTTGTGAACATCTATAATAATCCGTTTACTCACTAAATGCCCCCTAACCTTTCTTTAACGCCAGCGGGGTGATCCATTTTCCATTACGCTGAAAATACAGCCCGGTTCTGTTTATGGAAACTCGCAGGTCTGATAGGTCTTCCGCCTCAGGATTAGGCAATTGCTCAGACAGCTTCAATATGGCATGAATTACAGAATCCGGTTTAACACTCCCCTTGTTCCCTAATTTCATTTCAAGATGAACTAATGAAGGGTTTTCTTCATCAATTCGAATATCCCATACGCCATCTTTAAGATTCACCGTACTTACACGTTTTTTACTCTTTTTCTCAATCCAAATTTCTGCTGTATTTTCATAGGCTTCAATAGCCTTGTTCCAGTCAATTTCAGCTTGTCTTGTCTGGTCCTTGTCCAATAAATCTACCCTTAGCTCATAGTCTGCACGCTCAACCAAGCTCATGAGCGAAGGTGTTTTTTCATCTATTACAATTGCTTCTCTTAAGGTTATACCCTTGGGCAGAGCATGGTTCAATTGCTCTTTCAATACTGCAATAGACATAGACTCAGTTAATACTATATCTGCATATTCCCGCTCACTGGTTACACCCACGGATAAAGCAGAAGTAAAAGCCATAACAGGATGAGGATTAAAGCCCTGTGAATAGGCAATAGGAATACCAGCACGACGAATTGCACGCTGCATGGATCGCATCAAATCAAGATGAGATATATATTTTACACGTTCTTCACGGGTATATTCCAATAGAACTCTCATTGACATAATCCCTCCCCCAGTCGCTGAATGCCGCAGCCTGTACAATTCAACCTGCAGTCTGGAGTAGTCTCAGCTTTCTGTGCTTTTTGCCATTCCATCCATAGAAATGACGCTTTGCTTACACCTGTATCAATGTGATCCCAGGGAAATACTTCGTCTTTTTTTCTGCGGCGGTAGGCATAGAACTCTGGCTGAAGATTGTTATCTTCAAATGCCTTCTTCCATGCATCCCAATTGAAGTGCTCGGTCCATCCATCAAACCTGGCTCCATTTTGCCATGCGGACAGTAAAACCTGGCCTAAACGCCTATCTCCTCTAGCAAATACCGCTTCCATATAACTGACTTCAGAATCGTGCCAGTTGTAGTCTACATTTTTGATTCGCAGTGCACTTCGCAAATACTGTTGTTTTTCCCGCAACTGCTCCATGGTATCCTGAGGCTCCCATTGGAAGGGAGTAAATGGTTTTGGCACAAAAGAAGAAGCGCTGATGGTAATTTTCAAGCCCTTCTGTCTTTTTTCCTTGTCAGTCTGATAATAGCAGTCCTTCACCAATTTAGCCAAATCAGCAATTCCCTTTAAATCCTCTTCCGTTTCGGTGGGCAGGCCTATCATAAAGTAGAGTTTGACACTGTTCCACCCGGAAGCGAAAGAATCAGATACAGTCTTAACTAAATCCTCTTCTGTAACACCCTTGTTGATAACATCACGCAAGCGCTGACTTCCTGCTTCAGGGGCAAAGGTTAAACCGGTTTTTCGCACCTTCTGCATTTCCTCGATGAACTCCTTTTCAAAGGAATCCAGGCGGAGAGACGGCAAAGACAGAGCAACTCGGTCTTCTTCAAAACGTGACATTAACTGTCTCACCAACTGTTCCAAGCCAGGATAATCACTGGAACTTAAAGAAGAAAGTGACATCTCCTCATAACCTGTGCTTCTTACCAATTTTTCAGCCAATTCCAATAGCTTTTCCGGACTTCTCTCACGGATAGGACGGTAAATCATACCTGCTTGACAGAAACGGCAGCCTCGGGTACATCCCCTAAATAACTCTAACATGATGCGGTCATGAACAATATCCATAAATGGGACAATGATGCGTTCTGGAAAATAAACTGAATCCATATCCCGTACTATTCTTTTAGCAACTCTCTTAGGTACTGCCGAATTGTTAGGTATTATTTCTGAAACACGACCGTCCTCCAGGTACGATACATCATAAAAACTCGGAACATAGATACCGGGAATACCTGCTGATCGCTCCAGAAAAGCATTGCGGCTTTCACCAGAATCCTTCCATTCTCCATACAAGTCCAGAAGCTCTTCCGTCAGCTCCTCCCCTTCTCCCAGGGCAACAAGATCTACAAAGTCTGCCAGTGGTTCAACATTATAGGCACAGGGGCCTCCAACCAGAACAAAGGGATGATCTTCTCCTCTCTCCTTGGTTAAAAGAGGAATGCCGGCCAAATCCAGCATGTTCAGGATGTTGGTATAACTCATCTCATATTGAAGAGTGAAACCAACAATATCAAAGTTTGAAACAGGGGACTTGGTTTCAAGTGCAAATAAAGGAATGTCCTCCTGTCGCATCTTCTCCTCCATATCTACCCATGGAGCAAAAACACGCTCACAGTAAGTATCATCTCTTTCGTTCAGTTGATGATACAGAATTTTCATGCCCAGATGGGACATACCCACTTCATAAACATCGGGAAAAGCAAAAGCGAAGCGAATTGATACCTGACTTGGATCCTTTACCACCATATTATATTCATTTCCCATATAACGTACAGGCTTGGTAACCTGTCCCATAATATGGTCTAATCTTAACTTGTCCAACAAGTGTCCTCCTCCAAAATTTTTCTTTAGTGTGGAATATATTAATTATTCGACTTAACTATAGTCTTAGCAGCCTGCCTACTGATATTTGAGTGCCATGATCCAACAAGCCATTCACAATTTCACTTTCATTCAGAGTACCCAGTTCCTTCAGCTGTTCATCCATTACCTGTATATAATGATAACGCTGCGGTATAAATTTCTTCACCACATCCTTCAAAGCCAGATTGGATATGACAGCTATGTTTCGAATAGGCAGGCTGCCCTCTTTAAGAAGGGCCTCTTTTTTATAGGTAATGTCCTTCAGCATGACATAGGTTGCATTTCTTTTCTCCTGTATGACTGAGTAAATCAAAAACCCAGACAGGATAAACAGCGAATAATTGACTACACGATAATATAAGCCATAAAGACCGGCTGTAGTCAATATTAAAGCCAGCAACAGACCCATTCCATTCGCAATCCTGGTTGCTCTCTGGATTCCCATCTGCCGGGCCAATATTGCCCGAAGCATTCTGCCTCCGTCCAATGGAAGTGCCGGCAACAGATTAAACCCTGCCAGCATAAGATTTATATTAACAAAGTCCGAATCCTGTGAAAAGGGTGTCAACCACTTTAACTGAACACCGCCGAAATAAAACAGCAAGAGCAGTACATTGGACAGTGGTCCTGCGACTGATACCAATATTTCATGAACCGGATTAAGCTCAAACAAACTTTGTATCCTAACTGCCCCTCCAAAAGGCAGCAACTCAATTTCACTCACCTTCAGCTTCAACAGCCTGGCTGCCAGAACATGGGACATTTCATGTAAGCACAGTATGAAAAAAGCAGCGGGTAAATTATCGCTGTGTCCCGTTATCAATAATATGACCACCAATAGCAGTAAATATTTGCTGATGTGGATATCTATATCTGATATCCTGCAAATTCGCATGCCCCTTACACACTCTGCCTTTCCGATACCTGGCTGGTTCGGGTAATATGTTCCAGGGGATTGACCGGCTTGTCATCTATCCATATTTGAAAATGAAGAGTCGGTTCTCCCTTGGAAGAAGACTCCTTCACTCCTAATTTGCCCAGCTCCTGACCTCTGCTGACTCGCTGGCCTAAATTTACATTTACCTGGCTGGTTCTCCCGTAAAAGGTAAACACTTTGTTTCCATGATCCACCCAAATGGAAACCCCAAAAATATCATGATCTTCTATAGCTGCTACATAGCCATCGGCAGAAGCATATACCACCGCATTTTCTGCAGTTTTAATGTCAATGCCCTGATTTGCATATACCTTGCCTGTATCCGGTAAAACCACTTGTTCCCCAAAGGAACGAATCACTTCTCCTCTTACGGGAGAGGCAAAGTCAGCAGGAGCGGACTCATCCTGTTTATTCTGTTGATACCCTTCTCCTCCCTGCCGAAATACCGACTTTATCTGATCTGGCAGAGCATCTGACACAAATTTCAATTTTCCCAAAGCTTCATCGAAATCAAACTCCCAAGTGAGAGCCGTCCTAACCTGGTCTACAACTCCCTGGGTAAATGGAAGGGGAATGCTGTTGAGCAGGAAGATGATGAGAATCAGCACCACAGAAACCCCAATTTTGATCATAAGGGAATTATGTTGCGGAGGCTCTGCAGTTAGTCGCTGCCTTGGGCGGGGACCGCCAGCAGGTGTATACCCTGATGAAGTTCGTTCAGTGGAATAACGACTCGAGGATTTACGAGCCCGCGGTTCCAATTTTGGGGAACCCTGGAAACCCTTAGAACCCAGTGTCAAATATCTGCTTTCACGAAGAGTTGACAAACTATAGGTGCTTGGGAGACTCCGGTTTTCAATATTTCTCGACTCATCGGATACTTCGGCCCGGCTCGGATAGCTATAGCGGCTTTGATATGAGTATCGAGCTCGTTCCGAAGGTCTTTCCCTCTCTATGGTTCTGCCCTGTATGACAACAGTTTGTTTCTCCCCCATATCCGGTTCCTCCTTTATCTGTTCTTGTTAACTCAAGCATGTCTCCTAGAACAATATATTTCAAAGAGGTACTGAATATGCCCCATAAAAAAGAATCCCAGACTCAGGATTCTACCGGGAAGAAGAATCTGCGCTTCTAAAACTTGAGCTTTTGCCGACGCATGCCGACATTGATAACAAGAGCAAAGGAAGCCATATTGGTCCACATGGAACTCCCGCCATAGCTGATAAATGGTAACGGAATTCCCGTAATGGGCATAATTCCCATGGACATTCCGATATTTTCAAATACATGGAATATAATCATGGAAGCTACTCCGACACAAATATATGAACCCAGTACATCCATGGATCGACGTGCAATCCGCATGGTTCGCATGATGAGCATGTAGAACAGCAGGATAATGGCAATGCCTCCTACAAATCCCAAAGCCTCTGTGGTAACGGAATAGACAAAATCCGTATCCTTGGCAGGCAGAAAATTCAACTGGCTGAGGGAATTCCCGCTGAATAGCTCTCCCCTGCCAAATTGTCCCGTAAGCTGTCCCGAGCCAATGGATGTAATGGACTGTATTACATGGTAACCGTCTCCCAAAGGATCCATACCCGGGTTCATGTACACAAGAATTCGATATTTTTGATACTCATCAAAAAAAGCAAACCAAGCTAAAGGGATAGCAGCCAACCCAATTCCTAAAGCTATAAACAAATACTTATATTTGATTTCAGCGATAAAGAGCATGCCAACAAAGATAACAATCAAAACAAAGGCTGTCCCAAAATCCGGCTGGCGGGCGATAAAGATAAAAGGTATAGCCACGATCAATAGAAGCTTTGCCATGGTTTTTATATTATTGATTCCTGTCTCCTCTTGTTTTACCATAACTCGAGCCAGCATCAGAATAACTGCAATCTTGGAGAACTCCGAAGGCTGCATGCGAAAGGACCCAAAGGCAATCCAGCTTTGTGCGCCGCCTCCCCTTGTGCCAAATAACTTTACTACAATTAACAGCGCAATTACCAGTAAATAAAAATATACAGACAGATCGCTAATGATATGATAGTCTATGCTGATGATTATGGACATGATTACCAGCCCGGTAACAAAATAGATAACTTGCAGCTTGACCTGGTGCAGATTGAAGCTGTCAAAAGCCTCCAGCGCAACGCCATCTGCACCCTCAACCGGTGAACGTGTAGCCAGCATGATTCCCACCAAGCCGAAACCTGTGAGTAAAATGATGAATAGTATTATTAAAAAATCAAAATTTCTAACCAGCTTCTTGTCAAACATGAATCTGCTCCATCCTGCAATTTATCCGTTGTTTTTACCTGCATTCTTCATCCTCTTAATTGGTATGTTAGCTACCAAGGCAGAGGCATAACTGTCATCATCCTGCTCTATTCGAGACAGGCGCAGGTCAAAACCCGCATCATCAATTTCCATATAGTTGGAAATGACCTTGCTTATATCACTCTTTATCATTTCCAGGAATTTGGGTGAAACATTTGCCCGATCATGAAGCAATACCAGCTTCAATCGTTCCTTTGCTATATCCTTGCTCTTGTTGTCTTCCTTGGTGAAAAATTTGAATAAATTCAGCAATGCATGTCACCCCTTTAATACCTTTTCTTGTTTTTGGAGAATAATTTTTGCAGCTTCTCGAAAAAAGATTCTTCTTCCAGGTCAATCAATGGAACTTCTTCGCCCAATATCCTTTTGGCTATGTTGCGATACGCCTGTCCCGCCAGGGAAGAGCCTTCAGTTACAGCAGGTTCCCCTCGGTTGCTGGATACGATAATACGTTCATCATCAGGTACCACACCTAGAAGATCCACTCCCAGAATATCTATGGTATCTTCGATGTTCATCATATCTCCCCGCTTAATCATGTCGGATCGCAGACGATTTATTATCAACAGCGGGTTTGAAAACTCCTGGGAGGCTAACAGCCCTATGATTCTGTCAGCATCTCTAACGGCTGAAACTTCAGGTACAGTTATAACCACAGCCTTACCTGCTCCTGCAATGGCATTTTTAAACCCCTGTTCAATTCCTGCAGGGCTGTCAATGAGGATAAAATCAAAATGCTGTTTCAGTTCCTCGCAAAGCTTTTTCATTTGCTCCGGCGTTATGGCGTTTTTATCCCGGGTCTGAGCGGCAGGCAACAGGAACAAACCTTCAAAACGCTTGTCCCGTATAAGAGCTTGCTTCAGCCTGCATACTCCTTCTATTACATCCACCAGATCGTAAACAATTCTATTTTCCAGGCCCATGACAACATCCAGGTTGCGCAGACCGATATCAGCATCAATCAATACAACTTTTTTGCCCATCAAAGCCAGAGCCGTACCAATATTGGCAGTGGTTGTGGTTTTTCCTACGCCTCCTTTTCCCGAAGTAATCACATATGCTTCTCCCATATTACTTTCCCCCTATGTCATTATCAAAAGTATATTTTTGGCAGCATCTGTCACAAAACAGAGTCTGCCGGTTTTCCTTTTCCCGGAAGGTATGGCTCAATGAACAGCTGATTCTCCTTGATAAAGGCAAGCTCCGGGTAGGAAGGCGTTTCCGTTTCTCCCTCCGGTGCGCGGGTTATGTAACCGGAAATACGAAGCTGGGTAGCTCTCAGGCTGTATGCAGCTACTATGGCATTGTGATTGCCGGTCGCCCCCGCATGGGCAATACCGCGTAATATACCAAGAACCAGTATATTACCACCTGCAATGACCTCTCCTCCCGGATTGACATCTCCTATAACCACGACATTTCCTTCATAAAAGATGCGCTGGCCGCTTCGCACAGTTCCTCGTACAAAGCGGGTCATTCCCTCTTCAATACCTTCAAAGGAGTTGTAGTTATCTTCAGCAAGCGGATCCTTCTGCTCAGCAGGCAGCTGTTCCTCTTTGAACTCTACGGTACCCGGCGTCATATACTGGGAAAACAGATCTATGAGCTGTATTTGCTCCTCTGGATGAAATTTCCTGCCGATGAAGGATAAATTCACCGTTGCTCCCTCAAAAAAGGGTTTTCCTTTTTTCAGTTTTTCTGCTGTTCCTTTAAGCACTTCAGCCAATTGGACACTATGAGCGACATATATACGCAGCCCATTTCGAGTGCCCTTAAAAACAACCGGTTGTTCGATCATCCTTTATATTACCTCGCTGTCCTGATTTTAAATGAAATAGATATACATCCTTCTTCTTATTCTACAAATTCATACAAATTCCTTTATTATTGCCATAATTGCATGACTATTGTACCAACTCATTGTAAGCAGGCAAGGTATTTTTCTGCTCACTTTTTTTCAGCTTATAATACTCCTCAATGATCCGTCTGGCTACAGGGGCAGCATTCCCAGATGTCCTGCCATTGGGTACGGCAACAACAACCGCAACCTCAGGATTTTCGTAAGGGGTAAACGAGGCAAACCATGCTGTATTTCGTTCAGTGATATTTGGAATGACCTGTGCTGTACCAGTTTTGCCGCCTAAGGTAATCTCCGGATCCAGACCGGCAAATGCTCTTTGTGCCGAACCCCTGCCGCCGGGGCCGCTGTCATTGTATACAACCCGGCGCATACCTTCCTTTATTGCAGCTGTATGCTCTTCCTTAATATCCAGCTGATCATATTTTGGCTGGGTTTTATCTACAATTTTACCATCCGGGGAACGAACCTCTTTTAATACATGGGTTTCCATCACCCGGCTTCCGTTCACCAAGGCTGCAATGTACCGGGATACAGCCAAAGGGCTTACACTGGTGTCGCTTTGCCCCACAAAAACATGGTAATAATCCAAGTCAGAGCTCCACCTGGCACCGGAAGGACCGTTATTGAATATATACAGCAGCCTTTGTGTTGCATCGATATACAGCTGTCTGCGTGCTGCTTCATCAGCAGTTTCAGCTGATTCAAACACTTCATTTTCTTTCAGATAATCCAGCAGCTTGGAATAACTCCTGTCAATATCGATAAGATCCCAAACCTGTTCATCGCTTAATTCAAGCTCAAATTTCGTGCGCATGTCATTTTTTACCGTATAGTATGCATTGCTGCGGCGTATATTTTCTCTTACATCCGGGTTGGCTACCCTGTTATAATCCGAGCGTCCATCCAGCTGGAGCAGCTCCAAACCTGTAGAACCATGCAAACCATAGGCTTTTGCATATTCATGAAAATCCCAAATATTCATGCGTGCACCAATGGCAGTGAAGTAGTAGTTGCACGACACCTTCAGTGCATCCATGAGATTGATACTGCCGTGTCCGCGGGAGCTCCAGCATTTGATAGCATGCTGAGCATATTTAATCCGATCATATATGGTTTCCCTTGGGGTTGTCTTTCCTTCTTCCAAAGCGGCTATTCCTACCAGCATTTTAAATACAGACCCTGGCTCCATACCGCCCTGGAAGGCAATAGGGAATAGAGGTCTGGTTGGATCTCTATTCAGGTTTCCAAACATTTCCGTTGAAATACCCTGGGCAAAATCATTCAGGTTATACTTATAATTACTGTTGGCGTAGCTTGCCATTGTCAAAATCTCACCTGTATTTACATCAAGTATTACAGCAGCTGCAGTGTTTGCCAAAGGAGCTTGATCGTCTTTATCATCGTAAGGCGGGAGTCCTTCCCGCATCTTCTGAAGTTCTTCTTCGAGAATGGTTTCAGTTATCCTTTGCAGACGGCTGTCCAAAGTCAATATCACATCATTGCCGTCCCCAGGTAGCTGCTGATCCAGCATTTGAATCACCCGCCTGGAAGCATCTACCTCTGCCTCCAGATATCCATGCTTGTCCAAAGTATTGCCGGTAAGCCAGTCTTCAGCATAAGCTTCCATACCATCCTGACCGTACTTGTCGTTGAATACATTATAACCGGCATCTTCCAGTGTTTCTTTATGATTCTTTTCATAGGATTCCATATTGTTGTCGGAAATTTTGCCTACATAGCCGATAATATGCTGTGCACTGGTGCCATATGGGTAATATCTGCCCAGTTCAACTACCGTTTGAATTCCAGGAAGCTCATTGGTATAGGTTCCAAGATGAGATACTGTCTGGTTGTCGATATCTTCGGCAATCTTCACAGGTTCATCTTGACGAAAGCGGTTTAAATAGAGATCAAGGCGGATGGATATGATTTTTCTGGCCATCTCGTCAGAAATAGAAGCATCGATCTTGTACCGCTCTCTCAGAAGATCAAGCATTTGATCTGCAGGCAGATCCCCCCTTATACCCGTATTTTTTCTCCAGGTATTGTATCTCTTTTCCTGAATCTCTGCATTTTCAGTTCCAAAATCATAATAAAAACCATCTATCGTATAAGGTATCACATCATCGTATACCTTGATGCCGTTCTTAATAGGGATATTATCCAATACTGAATCTCCATTGATTTCAATAATATCTATGGCCTCTTTTAGAATTTCATTTATTTGTACACCGTTGGCAGGCAGCCAGCGTCTGTCTACCTGGGCAACATAGATTTGGCGGTTTACAGCAAGTGGTATCCCATTCCGATCCAATATGTTACCTCTGACTCCCCTTAATGTAACTTCGATTTTTTTACGCTCCTGGGCTATTTGGTAATAATACTCCCCCATATCCACTGTCAGATAGGCAAGGCGATAGCCCAGCATGCTGAACAACAGTGTAATCAGCAAGCCGAATATAAAATACCGGTTTTTTATCAGCTTGATAAATTTCTTCATCATAATGGAACAATCCCCTCGATTTAACCACACTGTACTTATTGTATCATGGGCGGGACAAATGAAAAAGGAGAAGTATCATCTTCTCCGAAAGCTCCATCTTTTTTTCATAAATCGCTGACGGAACAACAGGGACATAAGAAAAAATATTAATGGCATAAATAAGGCTGAATACAGCGCTTCCGGAAGTACAACCAGGCTTAATCCTACATTTACGGAAATTTCCAACCGACTGAAATACAAATATGCCATCATGAAAAGACCTCTTACAACTGAACCGCAAAACACGCTTAAGGCAGGTATTAAAACCTTGCCTGGAATTATCCTCTCATACAGCAGCCCCATAAGATATCCGATGATCATATACTGAAATGCTGCAACGCCTATGGAACCTCCATATAAAATATCCTGAAGCAGCCCTCCCGCCAAACCTGTGAACAACCCATAATAGCTGCCTCCTAACAGACCAAAGCAGCATACCAATACCATCAGAGTATCTGGTTTAATTCCAAAAACCTGTAAGAAGGGAAGCAGAGTGGATTGAAAAATCATGTTCCCAACCAGAATTGCTGCTGTAATCCAGTACTTCATTTAAAAACCCCTGTCTTGCTTAATTGTCATGCGATCCAACAACCAGTCCTTCTTCCAGCCTTTGAAAATCAACAGCCGGCTGAACAATGGCGGTAATATACTTTTCCCGCTTCTCATCTACCACCTCAATCACTTCACCTATGGGTATCCCTTTGGGAAAGATTTCACCGAGTCCCGAGGTGATAATCCGATCTCCGACTACTATATCCGAATCCAGAGGCAGATTGATCATCTGGCACAGCCCATCTTCAGTAGTAAAGGTATTGTTTCCCTTTATCATGCCATTATCTCGAGTACGCTCCACAATTGCACTGATGGAACTCTGTCCATCCACTATGGCCCTGACTTTCGCCCAATTGCTGCTCACTTCAGTTACACGACCTATCAGCCCCTGATCATTAACCATGGCCATATTCACAGATACGCCTTGATCCGAACCGCAGTCTATTGTCATGGTGTTAAACCAGTTACCGGGATTCTTGCCTGTGATTTGAACACCTGCAACCATAATTGGATTGTTTTCCTGTTTAAAATCCAGCAGACGTTTTAAACGCTGGTTTTCACGTAAAACTTCATCCATTTCCAGTTGCTGCTGCTCCAACAGTACAAGCCTTTCTTTAAGCAACTCATATTCCTGGACCAACTGCCGCCTTTCTCTGAAAGAACTGAAAAATTTGGTTATGTTAGTAACAAGCTTGTACAAAAACTCCTGCACCAGGGTAATAAATTCTCCTACCAGCCCTTCCATGCTTGATAATTTATCCCGTTGCCCCGAAGTAAGGATGATCAGAACAAGCAGCAGAATCGCCAGTATAATCACGATTACCAGCGGCCACCTTTTGATAAATTGGGACAACGTTAATACCCCCTACCTTATATTTTTCGAAGATACGGCTATTCTTTTCAAGGTTTCCAATTCCTCAATCACCTTGCCGGCACCTATTACTACACAATCCAGGGGATTATCTGCTATGCTTACAGGCATCCCGGTTTCTTCCCTGACCAGTCGTTCCATTCCATTTAGCAACGCTCCGCCGCCCGTTAACATTATCCCCTTGTCCATGACATCGGAAGCAAGTTCCGGAGGTGTCTTTTCCAAGGTCAGCTTAATAGCCTCTATAATGCCGCTGACCGGTTCTCGCAAAGCTTCCCACACCTCTGTAGAGGTAATCTTCAAGGTTTTCGGCAGACCTGTGATTAAATCCCGTCCGCGAATATCCATGGCTTCTTCCTGCTCTTCAGGATAGGCACTGCCAATGGTAATTTTTATCTCCTCAGCTGTCCGCTCACCTATCATAAGGTTATATTCCTTTTTAATATGAGAAATAATAGCTTCATCCATTTTATTGCCGCCAAGCCTAATGGAACGGCTGGTTACAATGCCGCCCAGGGAAATAATGGCTACTTCGCTGGTGCCGCCCCCAATGTCAACTACCATGCTTCCGGTAGGCTCCTGCACAGGAAGACCGGAACCAATGGCCGCTGCCATAGGCTCTTCAATCAGATAGGCTTCCTTTGCACCTGCTGAACGGGTCGCCTCATCTACAGCTCGTTTTTCTACCTCCGTAACTCCGGAAGGGACGCATACCACCACTCTCGGGTGAAACGGCAGGAATCTGGACAGTGCTTTCCTGATAAAATACCGCAACATCTCCTGTGTCACATCGAAGTCGGCTATAACACCATCTTTCATAGGTCGTATGGCTACAATATTACCAGGCGTCCGACCAATCATTCGCTTGGCTTCTTCTCCTACTGCGAGCACCTGCTTGGTATCACTGCGAATAGCTACTACTGAAGGCTCACGCATGACAATACCCTTCCCTTTAACTTGAACCAGTGTATTGGCTGTGCCCAGGTCAATACCCATATCTCTGGAAAATATATTAAACAATCCCACTCTAATCTTTTCTCCTTCCATCTGGCAAACTGGATTTTACTATCTTATTAATTATTGCCATTTCCGTATAATTCAATAACTTGTCAACTTCTTTCTGTCATGGAGTCTGTAATAATAAGGGTGTTATGACCGGAAATATAGGAAGAGTCCTATAATAATCCCAATTACAGTACCAAAATTAATTTTGATTGAAAACCCGAGAACAACGGTGAAGGCAGTTAGATTAAGAGTAATAGGATCCTCCATTCCAAATTGAATAGTATGGGTTAAAATCGGGTGATCTATAAACAGGGATAAAATATGACCCAATATAGATCCTATGAGAATACCGCATAATATAAGCAATAGTAATCTACCCGTTCTCCGTCCGCTTGTTCTGCGCATGCAAGTTCCCCCTTTTGTTTTATGCTATTCCAGTAAATCTGCCATTTTCTCCATTTCAGTATAGCATCATTCCATTAAATTTCAAGGATTTTCGAGATTGATTTGCCAAAAAAGGCGTTGGGTTTTTATCCCAGTGGAAAATCAATCCAATACAAAACGAATTTGTTCCGGCCATGCTGCCCATTCTGTCTACCTCCTTAAGTATCTGCGCTACTGCTATAGGAGGTGTTTCCAAAATACGCTTGTCCAAAAACTGCAAATGCATTTCTTTCTGCCTGGGTTCTTCCCCCGGTACTAGTTTTCTGGCTAGAAAGACCAGATATCCAGCCACTGGAAACATAATAACAGTGTTTATAATATTAAATCCGGTATGAGAATTGGCGATCTGCCTGACTACATCCCCCTGCGTCAATCCCTGAATCCAGCCGACATAAGGAACCTTGAAAAGCAGTATAAGAATCATGAATAATGCAGTTCCCATGATATTGAAAAGCAAATGAATGGCAGCAGCTCTTTTCGCAGTTATATTGGCTCCAATACTGGCCAGGATGGCAGTGATACAAGTTCCAATATTCTGACCAAAAAGAATGAATATGGCTGCATCCAATTCTATGAGACCCTGCATGGCAAGTGCCTGTAAAATACCGATGGATGCTGACGAGCTTTGAAGTATCATAGTGATTCCCGCTCCAACCAGAACACCCAGGAAGGGATTGCTGATTCTAGTCATAACATTTTGAAAGACCTCATTGCCATGCAATGGCTCCATAGCTGTAGACATCAGGTTCATACCCATAAACAGGATACCAAAGCCTGCAAGGATCTCGCCTATGTGTTTCACATAGCGCTTCCTGGCAAACAATAGAATACCTACTCCCAAAAAAACTGCTATCGGTGCATAATCCGTTACCCTCAGGGCTACCAGCTGCCCCGTTATTGTTGTTCCAATATTGGCTCCCATGATAACCCCGGTTGCCTGTGCCAGATTCATAAGCCCGGCATTTACAAATCCAATTACCATAACAGTTGTAGCACTGGAGCTTTGAATAATTGCTGTTACTACTGTCCCTACAATAACTCCCATAAATCGATTGGTTGTGAGGACTTCCAAAAGCCGCTTCATCTTGTTGCCGGCCGCCTTTTCCAAACCATCCCCCATCATCTTCATACCATAGAGAAAAAGCCCCAATCCTCCACCAAGAGTAAAAAGTATTTGAAATGTCATAAAATCCCTCCATATGTCAGGAACTAGCACACGATAGTATATATATACAACCCACAATTTTATATTATACAAGAATTATACCGAATAGTGAAGACAAAAAAGTGGAATCCAACAGATGGATTCCACTTTTAAAAAAGGTTTATTTTATACCGTCATTGCATACCAGACTGCTGAAGCTGCTGGGTGGCCTTTGCTATTTCCTGCTGCGGAGCATATTCTACCTGATAGTATCCATTATTGTTCATGAAATCCCAGATCATTTTCTGATGTTGATAAGTATGATAAAGAATCTGGGTTGCATCCTGACGCAGACCGGTATCTGCGCTCTCCAGTATCAGATTGTTCAATGAGTTTGCACTCAGCTTATGGTTATTAAGCAGAACATATGCAATCTCCCTTTCACCTAGACTTTGATTTTGTACCATAATTATTCATCTCCTTTATTGTACATTTGTTTGGGTAATATGGCTTGTAAGGGTCTGTGCATCTTGATTGTGTCCCTGAATCATCTGCTGGCAGAGATTTTTCAGCTCAGGATCTGTTACCATATTAATGCATCCCTGAATAAACTGTGTGGACTCCTGACACATTTTGATGTTGTCTTGTATCAACATCAATTCTTTTTGTGTTAATCGAGCCATTTCTGATGCCTCCTTATTTAGATTGTAATTTACAATACTAGTATGCTGGATAAAAGAATAAAACTTTCATTGAAAAAATTGCATCATCTTGTAAAAAGAGGAAAAACCGAAGGAAGATCCTTCGGTTTTATTTTATAAATACTTTATGTTATTTTGGTTATACTATTTGTAAAATTTAATAATCAATCGTCAGATTTTTTGACAATGATTCGGAACCCTTCTACCTCTTTAATTACAATAGAAGCTCCTTTGGGTATAAACTCACCGTCTGTAACGATATCAAGCTTTTTACCTTGAAAATCGCCGGTTCCCGTCGGTCTTAAAGGTGTTACCGCCTCTCCTTCCATGCCCAGCAGCTCTGTTTTTGATGGTGAACTGCTGTAACCTTCTTCAGCGCCTGTTTTGGTCTTAAGAAAAAGCAACCTGGAAACCCTTCCATCTTTTGTGGCTGATTGATACATCCAGTACAGCATAGCAGCGATCATTACAAGGACTGCCATTATTATAAGAATGAGAACACTGGGAGAAACTATTTTTGAAGCCAGCACTGCACCGGCAATCAGGGATATTATCCCCATTATGCCTGCTACACCCACCCCTGGCATCGCCAGTTCGATAACAAACAATGCAATACCCAGTATGAATAAAATTGCTATAAGCCATCCTAAACTGGAAAAGTCGACAGCTGCCAAAAAAAGAATCAGTTGATATGGCATGGAATCGCCCCCTTCGCACAAAATAATTAGAATATATTCCATACTTGAATACTATCGTTTTCCATGTCGAATGTCAAGCAGACAGCAGTGATGTTACCAATGTTTCCATATTTTAATATACATACTGGCTGTATTTATGTTCATAATAAGATTACAAGACAAAAGGAGGTGATATCGTGGCTACTAGAAATCGTTCAAGCAATCGAAGCTCAGGTGCATTCAACAACATGAAATACGAAGTTGCCAATGAACTCGGTGTTACCCTGAATGAGGAGTATAACGGAGATTTAAGTTCCAGAGATGCAGGTCGAATCGGCGGAACCATAGTAAAGAAGGTTTTTGCCGCTTACAGAAATAATCATCAACAGTAAGAATGAATCTGCTCGTGCAGCATGAATAATGAATAATGAAAGCACAAGTCTTTATGGCTTGTGCTTTCATTATGTCTTTGTTATTACAACTCTTGCATGAATGAAAAAAATAACTAATGATGTAAAACAGGGATCTTATACCGAGCTATGCGAAGCACATAGTTTAGTACCCGCGTTCCAGTACTCCTTTCAGGAACAGTCCCGTATAACTGCTTTCAGAGCATGCGATTTCTTCAGGAGTGCCCAGGGCAATTACCTGCCCGCCCCTATGACCGCCTTCCGGTCCCAGATCTAGGATATAGTCTGCTGTCTTGATGATATCCAAATTATGCTCAATGATTATTACCGTATTGCCGCCTTCAGCCAGACGCTGCAGAATAAAAATAAGTTTTTCGACATCGGCAGTGTGAAGCCCTGTAGTGGGTTCATCTAGAATATAAAGGGTTTTTCCCGTACTTTTTCTCCCCAGTTCATGGGCAAGCTTGACACGCTGAGCCTCGCCGCCGGACAAGGTAGTGGAAGGCTGTCCTAACTTGATATAACCCAATCCTACATCATATAAGATTTGCAACCTTCTATAAACTCGAGGGATGTTCTTGAAAAACTCTACAGAAGTTTCAACCGTCATATCCAGGACATCCGCAATAGACTTACCTTTATATTTTACTTCCAGGGTTTCACGGTTGTAGCGCTTCCCATTACATACCTCACAAGGCACATATACATCGGGCAGGAAATGCATTTCTATTTTTATGATGCCGTCTCCCTTACAAGCCTCGCAGCGACCACCTTTTAGATTGAAACTGAATCGGCTTTTGCTGTAGCCCCTGATCCTGGCTTCATTGGTAAGACCGAAAACCTCTCGGATGAGATCAAAGACGCCGGTATAGGTAGCCGGGTTGGAGCGAGGTGTCCTCCCGATGGGCGACTGATCAATGTTGATAACCTTGTCAAGCTGCTCAACACCTTCCATACCATCATGTTCGCCAGGCTG
>DIQU01000058.1:31621-71498 GCA_002426555.1 Firmicutes bacterium UBA5454
TAGCTCGATTAAGCTTCCTGGCCAGCGCTTTGTAAAGGATTTCATTTACCAGTGAGCTCTTGCCTGACCCGGAAACCCCTGTTACGCAAGTTATAACACCAAGTGGAAAACTTACATCAATGTTTTTCAGGTTGTTGATTCTGGCACCCAGCACCTTCAGCCACTGTCCGTTGGGTTCCCGGCGTCTGGCAGGAATCTCAATCCGTTTCGCCCCGCAGAGATACTGACCGGTTATGGAATTTGGGTTTGCCATAACTTCTTCCGGGGTACCGGCAGCAACCACTTCCCCTCCGTGTATACCTGCTCCGGGACCTATGTCAATCAGGTAATCGGATGCCAGCATGGTATCTTCGTCATGTTCTACTACCAACAAGGTATTGCCTTGATCCCGAAGATTCTTCAGGGCATGAATCAAGCGCTCATTGTCTCGATGGTGCAGACCGATACTGGGCTCATCCAGGATATACAAGACTCCAACCAGACCGGAGCCAATCTGAGTAGCCAGCCGGATACGCTGTGCCTCACCGCCTGACAGGGTTCCAGCAGCTCTCGATAAGGTCAGATAATCCAAACCCACAGCTATCAGAAAGCCAAGCCGGGCATGTAATTCCCTCAATATTTGATATGCAATGAGTGTGTCTTTTTCGGACAGCTGTAAACCTTTAAAGAAGTCCTGGCAGTCTTGTATCGGCATTCCAACAACCTCATCGATATTTATACCGTTTACTGTCACGCCAAGGGATTCCGGTCGCAATCGAGAACCTTGGCAACTGGGACATTTCTTTGTGCTCATTAAGGAACCTATGTCGTCCTTGCTGTATTGGGAGTTGGTTTCTTTATATCGTCGCTGCAGATTGGGGATAATCCCTTCAAATGAAGAAACAAAGCTGCCCGAATTCCCCTGACCTCTGCTGTAGCTTATTTTGAACTTCTCGCCATGAGTACCATATAGGATCAGGTTGATATATTTCTCATCCAAATCTTTAAGGGGGGTAGTGAGTTTAAAACCATAATGCTTTGCCATAGCTTTTATATACATTTGAGCTACACCATTGTCAATGCTCATATTCCAACCCGGTGCTTCAATGGCACCTTCAGCCAGTGAAAGATTCTCATTGATGATTAGATTTCCAGGATCGATTTCCATCATCGTTCCCAATCCGCTGCAGGTTTCACAAGCTCCATAAGGAGTGTTGAAGGAAAACATACGGGGATCCATTTCTTCAATACCAATACCGCAATCAACACAAGCATAATTCTGATTGAACAGAAGATCCTCCCCGTCTATTATATCTACCAATGCTATACCTCCGGATAGCTCCAACACCGTCTCAAGCGAATCTGTCAGCCTTTGCTGAATATTTTCACGGACGATGAGGCGATCTACCACTACCTCTATTGTGTGTTTTTTATTCTTTTCAAGCTCGATTTCCTCAGACAGTTCAAGCATCCGTCCGTCGATCCGCACACGGACATAACCCTCTTTACGTATATGTTCCAATAATTTTACATGTTCACCTTTTTTCCCCCGGATCACTGGGGCCAATAACTGAATTCTGGCGCCCTCAGGTAATTGCATTACCATGTCGATCATTTGATCAATGGATTGCTGATAAATTTCCTTTCCGCAGTTGGGACAATGAGGAATACCGATTCGAGCATAAAGCAGCCGAAGGTAGTCATAAATTTCTGTTACAGTGCCTACAGTAGATCTGGGATTTCGGCTGGTAGTTTTCTGATCGATGGAGATTGCAGGTGAAAGACCTTCTATGGAGTCTACATCCGGTTTCTCCATTAAACCCAGAAATTGTCTGGCATAGGCCGACAGAGATTCTACATAACGGCGCTGTCCTTCTGCGTATATGGTATCAAAGGCCAGAGAAGACTTTCCAGATCCACTCAAGCCGGTTAACACAACAAATTGATCTCTAGGTATATTTATATCAATATTTTTTAAATTGTGCTCGCGAGCACCTTTAATGCAAATAATATCCTTTTTCATACGTGGTCGTCATCGCTTTCTGCTCTTTTTCTGATTTCCATTATTCTGTCACGCAGTCGTGCTGCTGTCTCAAACTCCAGTGCCGCAGCCGCTGTCTTCATTTCCTTCTCCAATTTTTTAAGCTGCTTCTCCCTTTCCTGAGGGGACATGGCATCTTCTATCTCATATATCTGAGACTCCTCGGCAGCCTTGGTAATTTCGATTTTTTCATGAATTTCCTTATGGATGGTTTCAGGTATGATTCCATGTAATTTATTAAATTCCAATTGCATTATTCTCCTGCGATTGGTTTCATCAATTGCATATCGCATGGAATCGGTAATATTATCGGCATACATGATAACTGAACCATTGGTATTGCGTGAAGCCCGTCCGATTGTCTGAATCAGCGAAGTTTGAGATCTAAGGAATCCTTCCTTGTCGGCATCCAATATCGCAACCAGAGAAACCTCGGGCAAATCCAGACCTTCTCGAAGTAAATTAATACCTACCAGCACATCGAACTCTCCCAGCCGCAAATCCCGAATAATCTCCATACGTTCCATTGTTAGAATATCCGAGTGAAGATAACGAACCTTCACATCCATCTCCTTAAGAAAATCCGTCAGGCTTTCCGCCATCTTTTTGGTCAAAGTTGTAATGAGCACTCTTTCCTTTTTGGCAGCTCTCTCTCGAATTCGTGCCAGCAGGTGATCTATCTGTCCGTGAATCGGAAACACATGAACTTCAGGATCTACCAGTCCCGTGGGACGGATAATCTGCTCTACAATCTGTGTAGAACGTTCTTTTTCATAGACTGCAGGTGTAGCACTTACATAAATAACCTGATTCAACCTCTCTTGAAACTCTTCAAATTTAAGAGGGCGGTTATCAAAGGCAGCCAGCAGGCGAAAACCATATTCAATCAAGGTTTCCTTCCGAGAGCGATCTCCTGCATACATGGCTCGCACCTGAGGCAGGGTCACATGGGATTCATCCACAAACAGCAGAAAATCATCAGGGAAATAATCCAGTAAGGTATAGGGAGGTTCCCCCGGATTTCTCCCATCCAGATAGCGGGAATAGTTTTCAATCCCGCTGCAGTATCCGATTTCCCGCATCATTTCCAGATCAAAATTGGTGCGCTGCATCAGCCTCTGAGCTTCCAGGAGTTTGTCCTGTTCCTTTAATAAATGGATCTGCTCTTCCAAATCCCTTTCAATCATGTCGATTGCTTTTTCCATATTTTCTCTTGAAGAAGCATAGTGGGAAGCAGGAAAAATTACAACATGGGTCAGGGTGTTCAGAACTCCTCCTGTAAGCGTATCAATTTCTGATATGCGATCTATTTCATCTCCGAAAAATTCTATTCTAACAGCTTTTTCATGTGAATTGGCAGGAATGATTTCCAGAACATCGCCGCGAACCCGGAAAGTTCCACGTACAAAATCCATATCATTTCGCTCATATTGGATATCCACCAGCTTTCGCAGTATATCATTTCGTTCTCTGATCATGCCCGGTCGAAGAGAAAGCATTAGATTCCTGTACTCACTGGGATTACCCAAACCGTAAATGCAGGAAACACTGGAAACAACAATAACATCTCTGCGTTCCAGCAAAGCGGATGTTGCAGAATGTCTGAGTTTGTCAATTTCATCATTGATGGAAGCATCCTTTTCAATATAGGTGTCCGTTGAAGGCAGGTAGGCTTCAGGTTGGAAATAATCATAGTAGCTTACAAAATACTCCACTGCATTATCCGGAAAAATATCCTTGAATTCGCTGCAAAGCTGTGCTGCCAGGGTTTTATTATGAGCCAAAACCAGGGTCGGCTTCTGTACCTTTTCTATAACATTAGCCATGGTAAAGGTTTTTCCCGAGCCTGTAATACCCAAAAGCGTCTGTTCCCTGTCTCCTCGCAGGATACCTTCTGTCAGTTGTGCTATTGCCTTTGGCTGATCTCCCTGGGGAACCATATCCGATTTTATTGTAAACTTCATTTGTTTCCACCTTTTCTGACTTCTATCTTCCAACCTCTAACTTCCAACCCCTAACCTCTAATTTCTACCTTCTAATATCCGACTTCTGACCTCTGACTTCTGACATCCAATTATATCATACATGTCAAGAAAAAAGAACATCTGTTCCCACAAATGTTCTTGTTTTTTAGTCATAGTTTTATGATAAAATAATATATATTAATACATGAGACAATGCAAGGGTGTTAGGAGGAGGAACCTCATATGATTCAATACATTGTACAGCCGGGTGACAATCTTTACAGTATCAGTTTACGATTTAAAACCAATGTCACTATACTTATGCAGGTGAACCAATTAACAGACCCTCAAAAAATATATCCCGGACAAGTACTGAGGATTCCCCTTCCTCATGCAGACTGTACAACCATAGTCAGTGATAAAGCCATTGGATGCCCTGGAGAAGACAATCAGGGGGCAGGATTTCCGAATATTGCCAGGGGGAGCACCGGTCCTTTTGTTTTGCTGCTCCAAGGACAACTGACCAAACTTGGTTTTTACAAGGCGAACATGGATGGTGTCTACACCACGATTACGGAAGGAAGTGTCATCCAGTTCCAAATAAGTCGAAATCTGCCTCCCTCCGGTCAAGTTGATACCAAAACCTGGAAACATCTGTTGGACGATGCCCAATGCTCCCAAAATGCGCCGCCATACCACAGCACCATGCTGCTTTCAGGGCTGCTCATGATATTATCCACTGAAAAACCATCTTACAAGCCGGGTGAAATCATAAGCCTGTCTTTAATGAAAATCAATCTGTCCAATGAGACTATTCAGTTAAACTATAACTCCAGTCAACGCTATGATTTCAAGCTGTCTTCTTCTTCAGGTCGGACTGCCTGGCGTTGGTCCGATGACAAATCCTTCACCCAGGTATTGGGTAAGATTTCCATCTCACCTGGGCAGGTGATCCGTTACACAGAGCAGACGACTCTGCCCGCTGCAATAGAAAATGGAAGATTCCATGTCTTGGGATGGAATACCGCCAAGCAGATAAACCATATAAAACTGCATGTTATCATTCGCTAACTTCTTTTGCATGCTTGTGTTGTGCTAATCGTTTCCATAATGTATAAGCCAATCCATGCTGTTCATTAGCCAAAAACAGACGGCTTGTCTTTCTGGGTACAAATATAACCCCAAGCTTATCCTCATCACGTCTGTAATTGCGATATTCTGTTGTTACCGTCTTAGTTCCACGATTCAAATCCATCCATAAATAATTTGGCGCATTATTCAAGGTTTCCTTAAGCATTTCCTCGCTGTTAATCTTTTTTCCATTTACATTCAACAGTACATCACCGGAACGCAGCCCCATATGGCTGCCTAATCTGTCGGGTAACACTTCCAGTACACGGAGACCTCTCCAGGGGGCACCAAACAAAGGCGTTCCTCCCAACTGGCTGCTTCTGCTGAAATGTAGAATGACCTCATGTAAAAACGGCATCAGAATTGCGCCTATTACTTTGAGCCAGGTGTGATTTACAGATAATACACCCAGGCTTAAGATGAGTAAACTGTATGCTCCCAACAAAAGCCCCGTAACCCGCGTTCTCTCCTTAGGTTGAGCTGTTATTGCCAATCCGCTGTATTCCAGAAGAATGGCGAGGGGAAACAGTATGAGCTCACCTTCCCTGTGCAAACTTAAAATCGGCCACCAATCAGGCATTGCCAAGGCACCGACCGCCATGGGCAGGCTTGGACTGGGATTAGCCAGAATAATTAAGGGAACCGGCCATAGCCTGCCCAGGACAAAGGCTCCTATGGGCTTGAACCTTTTGTGTTCCATAACTACAGGCAAAGCGTCTCTATGACCATCCAGCAAAATCAGAATGCTCTCCGAAAAGTGCAAAACACCGATTATGGCTATGACAGAAGACACATCGATCTCCGGCCAGCCAAATATGATGCTGATAAGAGACAGCAGCCCTCCCGCATATGAAAAACACAGGTATCTTTCATTTAACAAGGTTAAAAGCAAGGCAATAGGCCAGATTATTATAATGGTATTCAGATCCAATGCAACCCCGGTGACTATAATCAGAGAACTGGTGACAAGACCTGCAATCATCCCATACAACATTGCATTCATCAGTCGATTGATTACAGTATCGCGCAGAAAGCCCAACCAGGTTTCTTCCAGTTGGACCCTTCGTTTGATCTGCATATAGACTGCCATAATAATCATCAAATATAGAAAACTGGTAATGGATTGGGAAAATGCTGTGAAGATTAACTTGATAATTCCAGCCATATCCTTATCTCCTTCTCCCGCTGTTATTCTCCCTCGCCAATCAGGTTTTTCACTTCTTTCAAACCTCTGGTAAGAGGGGCGTCCAGCTCCAGTGGCATTTCTTCATTGGGATTTTCTATTACAAAGTCAGTTGCTGCTTTGAGCTCTTTTACCTTGATATCCGGTGTTACACCTTTTTTATTTATATCTCTTCCATTGGGCGTGAAATACTGAGCTGAGGTCAACTTGATGACATCCCCTTCCTTAAAGGGACCGCGGATGGTTTGTACCAGGCCTTTCCCAAAAGTAGTTTCGCCTATTATCAGGCCTGTTTCATGATCCTGTATGGCACCGGACAAGACCTCGGAAGCACTGGCACTATATTGATTAACCAGTACTGCAAGCGGTATGTCGATCATTTCCTGATTGGATGTATATTCCACCCGCGTGCCTTCTTTATCCTCACTATATAAAACCAAGCCCTGGGGCAGCAGCATATCTGCTATAGCGACACATTCATCCAGAAGACCGCCGGGATTGCTTCGAAGATCCAGCACCAGACCCTTCATTCCCTGAGAATGAAGATCGTTCAGAGCGTCCAAAAAATTCTGCGAAGAACCTTTGTCAAAACGATACAGCCATAAATATCCTACTTCATCGTCCAGCATCCGGTATTCCAAATCCGGAATATCTATGATGGCTCGCGTGAGAGTGATCTCCTTGACCTCGTCTTTTCGGAGTATTGATACCTTGACCTGAGTGTCCGGTTCACCTCTCATGATACTGACCGCTTCTTCCATCATGCTGCCGTCCATATCCTTCCCGTTGACAGCTATGATCCTGTCACCGGAGGTAATACCAGCCGTTGCAGCAGGGCTGCCTTTAAAAGCCGTGACTACCGTAATCATATTGTCGATAACGGATACGGACAATCCGACACCTGCATAGGTACCTTGAACATCAATCAAAAAGTCTTGATATTCCTCTGCTGTAAGATAATATGAGTAAGGGTCATCCAAAGAGCTTACCATTCCCTTTATGGCTCCTTCCAGCATGGTATCCAGCTCCGGTTCAATCAGGTAATCGCTTTGAATTACAGCTTTTATTTGATTGAACTTCCTATAGAAGTCCTTCATTTCCATATATTCTTCTGCCTGTATGATGTCACCCTGGCTGATCATAATGTATTCGTTAACCTGCAGTGTAATATAAGATGATAACAACGCTGTTATTAAAATAAGTATAATCCCGGCAAAAATAGCAGATTTCCTGCTAATCATAAAAACATCCTCCCAACAAAACTGGTTTCTTCGTGCTTAATATATTATAGCATTTACCCAGTGTTAATACAAAAAGTATTTCCTTGATTATCCACCTGCACCCGCTATGTATTATACATTATCGACAAATACAGCAGCTTATAAGCTTCCAAAACAGTAAAGAGTTCAGATATTCTGAACTCTGCTGAGATTCATGAGATTCACCCACTTGGATTGGCAATAAATGCTGTACACAGCTGCCTGGTTTACTGTGCAGGGCTATACCCGCAAATGCTTTCGTATTGACAACAGACTGGCAGTGATACCTACCAAGCTTCCTACCAGTATAAACAAGGCTGTAATTGGATAGATAATTTCATACAGGGGAAGAGGCTGGAATAATGACAACAGGTTGTATTGCTGAGGTGTGTTTACTCGATTCAGTAAAAGTGAATATACCCCTGCTGTCAATCCGCTCGAAATTATTGCACCAAGCAAGCCCAATGCCAGGCCTTCCATCAGGAAAGGCCATCGGATATACCAATCCGTGGCGCCGATATATTTCATAATATTGACTTCCCGCCGTCTGGAAAATACAGATATGCGTATTGTGTTATGAATAATAATCATGGACATGACAACAAGAACGGCAACAATCATCATACCAAAAACACGAATGGTAGAAACAATGGTGGTGATGGAATCTACTGCATCCTTACTGTACTGCACATTTTCTACAACTTTCAGCTTTTCGAATTTCTCAACAATCGCCATTACATATTCCGGATTCTCCAAAGTGACATGAAAGGAATCGGGGAGGGGGTTGTTCTGTGCAGTATATCCATCCAGGAGATACTTCTTATCGCCCCACTCTTCCCGCCATTTATTCAGTGCTTCCATCCGGGAAATGAACTCCCATTTGCTGATGCCTTCCCAGCCCGTCATTTGCTGCTCTACAGCCTTAATATCGGAAGTCCTGACATATGTTTTCAAGAAAACGGTAACTTCCGTCTTTGATTCCAAGCTGGAGGCCACACTATTAAAATTCATAACCACAGCCAGTACCAGCCCCAATATGAAAAGAGCAGCGGCTATGGCGCTGATTGAAGCCAGAGACATGATCCGATTGCGGAATAAATTTTTAAAACCGTGATTCACCATTCGTTTCCATGTTCTAATCTTCAAAGAAGTACTCCCCTTTCGCATCGTCAGATACAATTTTGCCTTTTTGAAAGGTGATAACTCTCTTTTTCATGGAATTCACTATTTCCAATGCATGGGTAGCCATTATTACAGTAGTTCCTCTATGATTGATCAAATTGATAATTTTCATAATTTCACCAGCTGTAACTCTGTCCAGGTTACCAGTGGGTTCATCTGCAATCAAAATAGAAGGATTATTGACCAGGGCCCTGGCCAGAGCAGTTCTCTGCTGCTCTCCGCCTGATAACTGGCCGGGAAATGAGTTGGCTTTAGCTGCCAATCCCACCATTCCCAATACAGCCGGAACCTGTCTTCGTATTTCTTTTCTGCCGGCCTCTACAACCTCCATTGCAAAAGCAACATTTTCATATACGGTTTTTTCAGGAAGAAGACGGAAGTCTTGAAATACAACCCCGATGCCCCTTCGATAAAAAGGGATTTCCTTGCGCTTCATTTGGGAAAGATCCGTATCGTTTACAAGCAGTTTCCCTGTTGTAGGCTCCAATTCCTTAAGGATTAATTTAACCAAAGTAGATTTACCGGCACCACTGACACCAACTATAAAAACAAACTCACCGTTATCAACCTTTATATCAACCCCGTCCAATGCACGAAGACCGTTTTTAAATTCCTTTGATACGTTTACAAATTGTATCAAGTGTTAACCCTCCCAAGCATATCTATCCATTAACATCATCATTATTTTAAAGGTAACCGCTTGATGGAAATTCCGAAGATCCAAACCCATAACCTTTTGGATTTTATCCAGCCTGTACACCAAAGTATTGCGGTGTATAAACAATTGTCTGGATGTTTCGCTTAAATTCAAACTGTTTTCAAAGAACTTATCAATGGTTCGAAGCATTTCATCACTTAACAGCTTCTTATATTCCTTTATAAACAAGCCCTTGCTGTATCGCTCGCACAAATGCAGCGGAACTTCATAAAGGAATCGCTCCAGTAAAAGGTTGCTGTATTTGTATATCCGCTTGCTGGTACTGTATATTTTTCCTACTTCAATAGCCAGAGACGCTTCCTCATAGGATTCCTTCAGCTGAAAGAGATTCTCCTTAATGCCTCCTATTCCTATATAAGCTTTGTAAGAGGTCTCATTTTCAATGGTTTCATCAATAGCAGCACCAAGCTGAATCAATTCATCTTCATCTACATCATCCGATATATCCTTGATTAAAGAAACAGTCATACCGTCAACCAATACCAGAATATCTCCTTGGTTTCTTGGGAAGGCCTTCAACAGCATTTGATACACGCTGTCTGCTTCCATTCCACGGGTACGAACAAGATAAACACATCGAGGCATTGCCAACTCCAACTTATAATCGCTGACCAGCTCCCGAAGCTCCAATTCATCCAACTGATTTAGTATAATACGACGCATGACCTCTTCCTTGTCCAGTTTCTGAAGGGAGTTTTTCAGTTGAGCTTCCAACAGAGAAACCGCCAACAGGCAGTAATTCCGCGCTACACGGTCGGTACCTTCCATGGATAGAAAATAAGTCAGTGTTTTATCAGCTGTAAATTTCATATATGTGCGGTTATTGTCGATAAATATTGCCTTATCGTCTTCTTCCATCACATCTCTTATGATTTGACCTACGCTGCCAACTCGGGATTTGTCACTGCTGGCAACGATCATTCCATTGGCATCTAAAATATCAGTTTCCACTTGAAGACTTCTCACCAGTTTGTCTAAAATCTTTTGCATTCTTTTTTCCATAAACATGTGATCACCTGCTCTTATTAGTATACATAATTTAATTCTGCTTGAAAAGCAGAAATATTATCCATCGACGCTTAATTCAGCTGTTTTACATGCTGACACTTCTACTCTTTTGTATTATCTCCCACTTTATAAAAAAAGCAGAAACAATATCCTTTAGGATATATTTCTGCTCTAATTACAAAAATCCTTCTTTATTACGAAATTATCCGAAATTATTTATCTTACCAATAGGGATTCCTCGGTCTCCTTGTCAAAGAAGTGAAGTCTGTTGGAATCTATGGCAATTCGGATGGTGTCGTTGGCTCTGGCAGTAGACCTTGGATCTACTCTGGCTGTCATATTGTAACCGCTGACATTCAGATATAGATAAGTTTCTGAACCCATGAGCTCAACCACTTCTACAAAAGCTTTGATGGTGGTTTCATCTGCGCTCTGCAGGAAAACTTCCTCATCGTGGAAATCTTCGGGTCGAATTCCCATAATAACTTCTTTGCCAATGTAGGATGCATCTTTGAATTTCTTAATCTTACCCTCTGGTATCTTAACTTTGCTTTCGCCATCTTCAAAAACTGCATACACTGCATTGCTCTCTTGTGTAAGAGTGACAGTTATGAAGTTCATCTGAGGGCTTCCGATAAAGCCGCCTACAAACAAATTAACAGGATAGTCGTACAAGCTCTGGGGAGAATCTACCTGTTGGATAAAACCATCCTTCATAACTACGATACGGGTACCCATTGTCATAGCTTCGGTTTGGTCATGTGTAACATAGACGAATGTGGTCTGCAGTCTATTGTGCAATTTGGTAATTTCCGTTCTCATCTGCACCCTGAGTTTGGCATCCAAGTTGGAAAGCGGTTCGTCCATCAGGAATACCTTTGGCTCACGAACAATAGCTCGACCCAACGCAACCCTTTGTCTTTGACCGCCGGATAGTGCTTTCGGTTTTCTGTTGAGCAAGTGCTCAATGTCCAGAATTCTGGCTGCTTCTTTTACACGTCTGTCAATTTCAGCCTTGGGTGTTTTCCTTAATTTCAGACCGAAAGCCATATTGTCATATACAGTCATGTGTGGATACAGTGCATAGTTCTGGAAAACCATTGCAATGTCCCTGTCTTTGGGAGCTACATCGTTCATCAGTTTGTCACCAATAAACAATTCGCCTTCGGTAATTTCCTCCAACCCGGCAATCATTCGCAAAGTTGTGGATTTTCCACAGCCAGAAGGACCAACCAGAACGATAAATTCTTTATCTTCGATGTCCAGGCTGAAATCACTGACTGCTGTAACACCGCCTTCATAAACCTTATACATGTTTTTTAGCGTAACACTTGCCATTAGAACCCCTCCATTAAAAAGATTTTCGCACCTATCTATGCAAAATGAAGTGTATTCGCGACAACCGCCAATACAATTATCATTATAGCGGTACAAGCAGAATATAGCTATAGCTATTATTAACAAATTTATTCTGCAAGTTTTTGAAAGTCTTGCATAGAATCAGTGTAAAATTTAGGCAAAACAGGGAAGTTATTCTTTTACTGCATCGCCTTATTTACCGTTCTTTATATCCATATGTCCCAATCCTTTAATTTAGCATTGTATATTTATTAATCATTGTGTATAATTATAATCAAATAGTAAACATAAGGAGAATGCAGTATGGAAAAATTGCTGAATAGAGCCAATATATTAATTGAAGCCCTGCCATATATACAAAAGTTAAATGGAAAGACCATAGTTATAAAGTATGGCGGCAATGCCATGACCAATTCAAATCAGGTTCAATCCATTATGCAGGATATCACACTATTGAAATATGTTGGCATGAATCCCATTGTAGTCCATGGAGGAGGACCAGAAATCAATAAGCTGTTGAATATTATGCAGGTAGAAAGCAAATTTTACAAAGGTCTTCGTATTACAGATAAAATCACCTTGGAAGTTGTACAAATGGTGCTGACAGGAAAGATCAACAAGGATATTGTCTCCAAAATCAACGCATTGGGCGGCAAAGCCATTGGACTGTGCGGAATAGACGGTGGTCTCATCCAGGCAAAAAAAATGGATTCTGTAGATGGAGTTGACCTTGGCTTAGTGGGCGAAATTACCCATATAAACAGCAAAACGCTGGAAATCCTGGCTGAAGATGAATACATTCCCATCGTCGCTCCCATAGGTGCAGGAACAGATGGAACTGCATACAACATCAATGCGGATACTGCAGCTGGGGAAATAGCAGCAGCTATGAAGGCAGAAAAATTGATTTTTCTTACGGACATTGACGGTATCCGAAGAGAGCCCTCAGATCCGGACAGCCTGATTTCTTCAATCTCCATTGATGAAATTCATGACTTATTGGACAGGGATATCATAAGCGGAGGTATGATTCCCAAAGTACAAGCCTGCATTAAAGGAATACAGATGGGAGTAAACCGTACCCATATCTTAAATGGCACCCTCCCCCACCCCATACTTTTGGAGATCTTCACCGATGTAGGAATTGGAACCATGGTAACTGCCTGATTGTAAAATTTTTTGTGTTTTAAAATCTGCAGCTTTGACTTGGATTTTAACTTACTATTAACAGCTTGGGAAAAATAAATTAATATATAACGGACCATTTCGGGAAAAATTAACATTTTTAACAATTTTGATTGTATTTGCGGGATTCAATCTGAAATGCTTCTAAACAAGCTACCTGCGGCAATAGAATATATAAGACAAGGCGTATGAAATTCTATTTTCGGAGGCTGTTTAGTTTGAAAATCAATACCCGATCCCTGCTCTATGGAACCATGGTTCTATCTCTTGCCAATTTCATTGTTCGATTATTGGGTTTTGCCTACCGTGTATTCCTGAGCAGAATGATAGGTCCTCAAGGTATGGGCTTGGTACAGCTTGTTCTTCCAGTGTTTCAAATTGCCATCACCTTGACGGTTTCAGGAATTCCAATTGCCGTTTCCCGACTGGTATCCGAAAAGAATGTGAAGCATGATATTTTGGGAATACGACGAACCATGACGGTGTCACTTTCCCTGGTTGCCATTATTTCTACCACCTTGACTTTTATCGGTCTTTTGAATCTTGACTTCATTTCACAGCTTGTTATCAAAGATGAGCGAACAAAAGGAGCTCTTTTCATCCTCTTTCCATGTGTGATTTTCATTGGCTTGGGAGCCGTTTTAAAAGGGTTCTTTTATGGTCAGAAAAATATTCATCCGCCTGCTTTGGCTGAAATTATAGAGCAAGTGACAAGAATGATTACAGCCGTAGGACTTGTCTATTGGATGTCGCCAAAAGATAATTTTGCTCTGGCTGCTGTTCTGGTTATGTCGGCTTCGGTCTTAGGTGAATTATCCAGCCTTCTGTTCTTACATACACGATATGGCAGATGTATGAAGGATTTGCACTCTCAACTTATTACCAGAAAATCGATCAAAACGGACAGTATAAAAAAGATCACAGGTGCAATAGCTGCCATTGCCCTGCCAATTACCGCTACCAGGCTTATTCATTCTTTTATATCAGCAGCTAATTCAATCATTATTCCTCAGAGACTCATGGCCAGTGGAATGAATCGCGAGGATGCTGTGGGGCTGTTTGGAATTGTATTCGGTATGGTTATGCCCCTCATGTTTCTCCCCTTCACTATTACCAATGCATTGACTGTGGTGATTATACCCAATTTATCGGAGAGTCTGGCAATGAAAAGGTGGAAGGACATACAGGACAAAATCAACAAGGCTGTTCATTTAACCTGCATTATTACCTTCCCCTCCACTGCCTTGCTGGTTTCCCTTGGCCAGCCTATTGGGGACTTATTGTATAATCAACCTCTTGTAGGAACATTCTTAATCCCGTTTTCCTGCTGCCTTCTCTTTCATGCTCTTCAGCACACCTGCAGCGGTATCTTAAATGGACTGGGTAAGCAGACCAGAAGCGCTCTGCATTATATTATAGGCAGCTGTATTCAACTGTCATGCAGCTATTTTCTTATAGCCAACCCTTCTATTCGTATCTGGGGCACATTAATCGGCTTTTTTTTCAGCACCTTGATCGTATCTTCTGCCAACCTGGCTGCTGTGCTGAAAACAGCTGAAATGTCATTCAGGTTCATTGAATGGATCCTGAAGCCCGGCTTTGCTGCCCTGCTCATGGGGCTTTCCTCCGCCGCCATATACCGGCTGTTAGCCAGCCTTGGAGCATCTGATCTTCTAAATTTGTTCATATCTGTTTTCGTGGGGTTTTCACTATTCCTGCTTTCCCTGTGGGCAGTTAACGGTATGCCCACTCCAATTAAATTAAAGAATCTTAAACAGAATAATAAATACAGCAATCTATGAAGATGAAAATGCAGCTGCATTTAATTTGAAATTTATTTTTTGTAATCTCATATTTTATGTTGCATTATTATTCATGGTGGTGTATAATTATGAATATAGATTTTTTATTAGGAGGAAGTCCAATGACCCTTCAAGAGACTATAAAATTAGATGAAATGTACTACATGAATACCTTCGGTAGTAGAACGCCGATTCAGTTCACCCATGGGAAAGGTTCTGTTTTATATGATACTGATGGAAAGGCTTATCTTGATTTTCTTGCCGGTATTGCTGTAAACTCCCTGGGCTATGGACATCCAACGCTTGTAAAGGTCATCCAGGAGCAAGCCGAGCGCCTGCTCCACTGCTCCAGCCTGTTTTATATAGAGGCTCAGTCAAAGCTGGCAAAGCTGTTATCTGATATCAATAATGGCGGCAGAGTCTTTTTCTGCAATAGTGGTGCGGAAGCCAACGAAGCTGCTATCAAGCTGATTCGTAAATATTTCAGTGATCAAGGCTTGCATAAATATGAAATCCTTACAACACAAAATTCCTTCCATGGAAGAACCCTTGCCACCTTGGCTGCTACCGGGCAGGAGAAATATCAAAAACCTTTTCTACCTATGCCTGAAGGCTTTAAGTATATGCCCTACAATGATTTGGATGCAGCAAAAGCATCTATCACTCCTGAGACTGCTGCAATAATGGTTGAAGTTATTCAAGGCGAAGGCGGTGTTATAGAAGGTACACAGGAATATATCAAGGGATTGCAAGATTTGTGCAAAGAAGAAAAGCTGCTTTTAGTCGTAGATGAAGTACAAACAGGTATAGGCAGAACCGGCAAGTGGTTCGGCTATGAAAATTATGGGATAGAGCCCGACATTATAACTCTGGCGAAGGGCTTGGGCGGAGGCATTCCCATAGGAGCTGTAATCTCAAAAGGAAAAGCTGCCGATGTTTTCACCCCCGGCAGCCACGGTACAACTTTCGGGGGCAATCCTCTCTCCTGCTCTGCCGGTCTTGCAGTTATTCAAACTCTTCAGGAAGATGGTTTTCTGGAGAAGGTTGTAATTAATGGTCAATTTCTAAAAAAGGGGCTTATAAAGCTTCAACAGCAATTTCCATTTATCAAAGACGTAAGAGGTATGGGCTTGATTGTGGGCTTGGAATTGGATGAAAAGATTCCTGGGAAGCAAATTGTTGGGCTGGCAATGGAACAAGGATTTATTATCAACTGTGCCGGCAACAACACCCTTCGCTTTGTTCCACCTTTGATTATTAAGGAAGAGGAAATTCAAAAGTTGTTGGAAGCCCTGCATGAAATATTTTCCCAGTTATTATGATTTCAACTAAAAATAAGATTCAGGAAGGAAGACCCACTATGATTACAGATAAAAATTTGGACTTATTTAATTATGCAGCTGAAAAACCATTCAGCCAAAAGCATCTTTTAGGGCTTCAAGATTACAGTGCAGATGAAATCTATCAAGTAATTGCCTTAGGCCTCAAGCTAAAGGATGAGCTGAAAAATGATATACCTCATCCAATCTTGAAGGGGAAAACCCTGGCAATGATTTTTGCCAAATCCTCTACTCGAACCAGAGTGTCCTTTGAGGTTGGAATTTTTCAATTAGGTGGATTAGGGCTGTTCCTCAATTCTAACGATATTCAATTGGGAAGAGGTGAAACCATCTCTGATACAGCTAAAGTCCTTTCCCGCTATGTCGACGGAATAATGATACGCACCTACAAGCAAAGCGATGTAGATGACCTGGCTGAATACGGATCAGTTCCTGTAATCAATGCTCTTACTGACCTCCTTCACCCTTGCCAGGCATTAGCCGATCTAATGACTATTTATGAGAAGAAAGGTAAATTTGCCGGTTTGAAAATGGCATATCTTGGGGCCGGTAACAATATGGCACATTCCCTCATGATAGCCTGTTCAAAAGTAGGAATGCATTTTTCCATAGGGTGCTCTCCTGGATATGAGCCAAATGAGGATATAGTTGCTATGGCAAAGCAAAATGCATTATCCAGCGGTTCTGAAATAAATGTTATCCATGAGCCTGTAGAAGCAATTAAAGATGCTGATGTTGTTTATACTGACGTTTGGTCAAGTATGGGTCAGGAAAAAGAGTTTGAAGTAAGACAGAAAGCCCTCTCCACTTATCAGGTAAATAGTGATCTGTTTTCCTACGCCAATCCAGAAGCAATTTTTGAGCATTGTCTTCCAGCTCATCGAGGTGAAGAAGTAACTAAGGAAATAATCGATGGACCAAACTCCGTTGTATTTGACGAAGCTGAAAATCGGCTCCATGTTCAAAAAGCAGTAATGGCCTTGTTAATGAAGTGAAAGAGGTGCAACATATGGCTCTAATAATTCGTAAAGCTGGGCAGGAGGATATTCCTGCCATTCATCAAATAACTCAGGAAGCTTTTGAAAAATATGCTGCCGACCTGGGCTTGCCTGAAACTGTATCTGCGCTTAAAGAGAATGAAGAAACCATCTTACATGAGTTGGATAAGAAAACCATCCTTATAGCCATCCTGGACGGTGTTCCTGTTGGCTCTGTTCGATATGAAATTCAGCCTGACAGATCTGCCTATATAAGTCGTTTTGGAGTCAAGCTGGATATTCAAAAAAGTGGTGTGGGAAGAGCATTAATTAAGGCTGTAGAAGAGGATTTGCGTAAACAGAGCATAGAAATGGTCACCTTGCACACAGCAACAAAAATGACAGCCCAAATACGTTTCTATTACGGATTAGGGTTCTATGTCCACTCTACTGCCACAGATAAAGGGTATATTCGAGGCCTGCTTTGCAAGGAACTGACACAAACAGAATGTACTGGGTCGTGGGTTGCCTTGGGAGATTAGGTTAATAGATTACATGCGTGAATTGCGAAGCCTGATGCGTTGGTTAGTCTCAATCAAGTCCTCATAGCGCTCCAACACCTCAAGAACAATATCCCTCCATGGCTTGGGTATTGTTTGTCGCGCAGCCTTGCCGATTTCTTTCAATTCTTTTGGATGATCCATTGCCCAGGCTATCCGTTCTGCCATGTCCATGGTATTATCATTAGCCAGAAGACCATTTTCTCCATCTCTCACTACCTCAGCAGCACTTGATCCGGCAGCCAGCAGTGACGGAGTGCCTATGGCAGCTGCTTCTCGAACGACCATGGGTGCATTGTCATATAAGGAAGGGAACACAAACAAATCCGCACGAGCATACAATCCGTCAAGTATTCGTGCATCATTGATATGCCCTGTAAATGTAACTACATCATCCAACCCCAAAGAAGCAGTCAATTCATGAATCTCACGCTCTGAAGGACCCTGCCCTGCCATTATAAGCTGCAACTTTCTGCCCTGTCTGACAAGGGTATCAACTGCTTCCAAAATACGTCGTATATTCTTTTTCCAGTTCATTTGCCCCACGAACAACAACATTGGTTCTGACCCTATATTATAGAGCTCCTCTGTCATCTGAATTGCTTTCATGTCCAGTTCCTTGAGATCCGTGCCATTTTCTATAACCTCGATGGAATCTTTATATCCATAACTGCGCAATACCTTGGCTGTAGATTTGCTGACAGCCCAAACCTGGTCGCATTTGCAGAAAAAGTTCATTACAATTCTGTTTCCCAGCTTGGAAAGGGTTTTGCTTTGTGTAACTTGATAAAAATCATCATAGTACTTGGAATGAAATGTAGCCACCAAGGGTATGCCTTGACGATGTGAAACCCGGTAGGCTTCGTGTCCGGCGGCAAAAGGACTATGAGCATGAATAATATCCAGTTTCACTTTAGCTATGCGGCTTTGATAACGTGGATCAAGCGCAGGAAGACCTATACGGTATTGATGCATCTTTGGAACAGCAATACCGTTGTATTCCACAACGTTATATACAGGATTTTCCGGATCAAGATTATTTTGTTGAGGTGTGATCACGTAGCAGGCCTCGCAAAGCTCTCCCATTTGTCGGGCATAATGACTGACCACCCGCCCGACGCCGTCTACCACTGGAAGAAAGGTATCGGTAAACTGTCCAACCTTCATTGGCTATCAGCCTCCTTTGTATTCTTTGGTAGTTTAACACCATGCGATAAGAAGTCCCCAACTTCCATGCTGCCTTTCTCACTTTAGTGAGAGCGAAGGTGGGGGAGTCATTTACCGCAACGATCTACAGTGAGCACCGGCAACAGTGCATTTGGTATCAGGATGAAAAATTATGTTGTTTTGATTTCAGTATAACAAGCAATGGGCGGCTTGTCAATTTGCCTTGCAGCTGAAAATTTGTTGGTGAAAATTTCCTATATGATATGCTCCTTATTCTTCTTTGGACGTGCATCCAGCTCTGCCTTCTTTTCTTCATAGCCTGGGCGGCCCAACAGAGCATAAGTTGCATTCTTGCCTTCCTCTACTCCGGGCTGGTCAAAGGCATCGATTCCCAGAAGTTCACCTGCGAAAGCTGTTTCTACTTCCATAAAGTATAAGAGCTGCCCTATCGTAAAGGCATTTACCTCAGGAATTGTTATGGTTCGGTTAAGTCGTTTTGCTTTTAACAAAGCATATTCGGTAGCTGCCTGTTCTGCATGAATCAGCTCATTCAAGGTATGACCGCTTAAAAATGAAACTGCCGGATGGTCATCAAAACCTCTGGGTATCTCAATAGTTGTACGATAGCTGCCAACAGCCAGGAAGGTTGTCACCTTGTCAAAGGGGCCTTCTGTGTACAACTGTACCTGAGAGTGCTGATCTGTAACACCCAGAGCCTTAACCGGAGTCTGTCCTGCAAAGACTTCTTCTCCCTTTAGGTTATAGCGTTTGCCCAGGCTCTCCGCCCACAGTTGTGCATACCAGTCAGCCATATATTTCAAGGAATCCGCATAGGGCATCATGACAGAGATATTCTTACCATCCTGTACAGCCAAATATTGCAGGGTGGCCCCCATAAAAGCGGGATTTTTGCCAATATCATCTTCCTTGCAGATTTCATCCATATAAGCTGCTCCTGCAAGCATTTCTTCAATATCGATACCACAAACTGCTGCTGGCAGCAAGCCTACTGGTGTCAGTTCAGAGAATCTGCCGCCGACGCCTTTGGGGATGTAATAGGACTTCAGACCCAGCTCCCTGGCGATACTAATCAGGTTTCCATTCTCTTTGTCAGTGGTAGCTATAAGATGATTTGGATAATTTTCTCCAACTTTGCTTCTAAGCTTTTCTTGAATAATAAGCAACTGTGACATGGTTTCAGATGTACTGCCGGATTTGGTGACTACATTGAACATGGTTTTTTCAACATCTATCACATCAAACAAGGCTTCCATTCGCTCCGGATCTACGTTGTCAGCCACATACAGCCTGGGGCAGCCTCCCCTTTGCTCCTTCGAAAGCTCATTATAATGCATATGATTCAAGGCTTGCTGCACTGCAATAGGACCCAAAGCAGAACCACCAATGCCCAAAACTACAAAAGCATGAAAATTTTCCCTGATTTCAGATGCAGTCTTTAGAATATCCTCTACAATTTCATTTTGGTTATAGGGAAGATCTCTCCAGCCCATTTTACCATCAGCTCGTTTAGTTATCATAGCTTTTGCCGCAGCTTTCAATTCATCATCAATAGCATCTATGGAGGCTTTGGAAATTCCCTGTTCCGCCCCTATCATTTCTGACATCATATTATTGAAATCCATTGTTAGTCTCATGCTTTGTTTCCATTGCCGGTCTTCGTAGCGTTTCATATTAATCTACCTCCAAATAATCTATGATTGAAAAATGCTTTTTGATATTAAAATCATCATCAGTTCATACATTATGTTATTTTAGCACAAACCATAACATCCTTCTACATTTTTCTTGCAGGTTCGCAGGAATGGTAAGCAATGGAAATTACTACTTGAATGCAGTGAGTTTGGAAGGTGCAGGATAGAAATTTTTTGCAACTTTTAAGTATATTGAAACTTATTAGTAACACATCATGTCTAACTAATGTGATGACTGTATGTAAATTTGAAGCTGTATTGTACATCATTGGAAGTAATGATATTATCTATACAGATTACTAAACACATCAAATGTGGGAAAGGAACATAACATTGGAATTATTGAGAATTGAAAATCTGACCAAAACTATCAAGAAGAAAAAGATTTTAGACAGCATTTCCCTGACTGTCAACTCCGGGGAGATCGTGGGGTTCCTTGGACCTAACGGTGCAGGTAAAACCACCACCATAAAATTGGTACTGGGCTTGTTTCATATCACAGAGGGAAACATAAGCGTCTGCGGTCATGACATCACCAAGGACTTCGAAAATGCCATGAAAAATGTGGGCGGTATTGTAGAAAATCCTGATCTTTACAAACGTTTGACAGGAAGAGAGAATCTGGAGTACTTTGCATCCATGCATGATGGAATTAGTTCGGAAAACATCGACGGCATTGTTGAGCTTGTCAAGATGTCAGGACGAATAAAAGACAAAGTAAAAACTTATTCTTTAGGTATGTGCCAGCGAATCGGTATCGCTCAGGCATTGCTTCACAACCCAAGGCTTCTTGTTCTTGATGAACCTACCAACGGATTGGATCCTATAGGTATTAAGGAACTGAGAGACATGTTGAAATTTCTATCAAAAGAGGCTGACATAGGAGTCTTCATTTCCAGTCATTTGCTTTCTGAGATGGAACTCATGTGCGATCGAATCTATATTATCGATAATGGTGTAATCATAGGAGAAAAAGATATTCACCAAGAGGAAGAATCTGTGGATGACATCACATACCAGTATACATTTGTCACAGACAATAACACAAAGCTGACAGCATATTTCAATGCACTCCAATATAGCAGTGCCGTTGAAAATGGTGGTGTTACTGTTGTATTAAGCCGCAATGAGGTTCCAAATATCATTGCTTCACTTGTTCAAGAAGACATCAAGATATTCGCAGTCAACCAAAAGCATAGAACATTGGAACAGGATTTTCTGTCCATGACTTCAGGCACAAAAACACAAATCAGGTAAAAGTAAGGATACCTGAAATATATTATAATGATAGGAGATAGATCGCCGTGATAAGCTTTATAAGACAAATCAAATATGAGATCAGGAACATTATAAGATCAAAATTTCTACTGATCATCAGTGTGCTGCTAATTGCAGCAGCCATTGTCTTACCAATCCTAAATTTTATTGCCAGCAAAAGACCACGAGATAATTATTATGGACCTTACCCCATGCCTATATATGAAACCATGAGTTATAGAGATGATATAGACAGACCAATATATCCTGGAAAGCCTGGAATGGATAAAGACTCAATTACCATAGACGGAGTTACAATAAAATCAGACAATCCGTTCTTTTGGGATATCAGTTACCTGATTCAGGAAAAAGAGCAACTTGAAAATAACAAGGAACGCTTCACCAGCCCGGAAGCATTAGACCTATACTTGGCCCTTCTGGATACAGAGCTTCAATTTAGTTTGAATTTTGCCAAGAATATTACCAATTATCAAGACTATAGAGCAAGTATGAAGTGGATGGCTCAGGAAAGCATGTACGGTAAATTCATTTTTGAGAATATAGACGTTCCTGAGGATGTCCTATTGGAAGCTGTTTCTCAAAGATGGTATATGGAGCCGGAGATGCTCAAAAGCAAATATCTTGACCTCACTGCTGAAGAAAGACTTGAAGCACTGGATGCACTGGATGTAGAATTAGCAAGCCTGATGGCTATACTGGAGAATAATGATTTTCCCCAATATGTAGATTTGCGCATTAAGCAGGAAAATAAAAACATTGATAACATCCATGAGCAAATAGCTGTACAAGAGCAGGAGATCATTAACAACCCCTCTCAGGAGGATATGATTAACCAGATGATTCTCGACCTGAAACGTCAAATTACTTATAGTGAAAATAATATTTCACTTCTGCAGCTGCGTTTGGAAAAGAATATCATACCTGGGGAGGATGTCTGGCAAAACTACGCTCTTTCGGATATGGAGAATTATCGTAATCAACTGTCCTATACAGAGATTCTAACTGAAGAAAAGTTTAATCAGGAAACCTGGCTTGTACAGCAACATGGGAGCTATTCAAAATATGTAGTTGCAATTCAGAAACAGATAGATGCATTGAATAATGGGATAATCATAGCAGAAAAATCTATCGATGCCGATAAGCCTGATATGAAATATGTAAATGGCGGATCCAGAAGCAGAACTTTTCAGTTTTTAAATTACTCCATATTTGTTGCACTTTTCGCAGCTCTGCTTGGCGGCTGGATAATGGCAAGCGAATTTCAGCAGGGCACCATTCGGCTGCTGATGATACGCCCCAAGACACGAACTAAAATCCTGATGGCCAAATTCACATCTGCGTTGGTTATATGCCTGTTTATCTATGGTTTTAGCAGTCTATTGAATATAGTCACTAACGGAATATTCTTTGGCTTTTCGGATTACGCCTTCCCAAATTATACTGTTTCCGGGGAAATTGGCTTTTTTGGCTATTACCTGCCTAAGATGCTGGCTTGTACCATTCCCGTAATATTTATATTTGCGTTTGCATTTATGCTCTCAGTAGTTGTAAAGAATGTGGCGGTTTCCATTGCAGTTCCCATAGCCGCATATATAGGAAGTACTATAGTAACTTCTATCCTTGCCTTAACACGATCTTCAAGCTGGTTTGCTTATACTCCACTTCCATATCTGCAGCTTTCTACTTTTTTTACTCAAGAAAATACTTTATATAACCCTATATATGGATACGGAAATACTATGACACTGAATATAACCTATGGTATACTACTTTTACTGGGACTATCTGTAGTATGTTCGGCAATATCAATATTGGTGTTTAATAGAAGAGATATTGTAAATTAAAGGGGATATAAAATGGATACAAACAATACATTTCTGGAATCCTATAAAAAGAAGACTGATGAGCAAAACAGGCAGGAAACTGATAAGCAGGCTCTGGATACAAAGGAGTCTGCAGATTCTGCTTTTAGAAAAGGCGGGTTTGTAAAACCTCTTAAAACCGAATCAGCGCCATCGGTAAAAAGGCCTGCACAATCCAAAAAAGTGGCAGCCATTATAATCAGTGTTGTAGTATTGGCATTAATAATTTTCGGCATCTACCTATTGCTGAATCGGGGCATCGCAATGGTTAACCTTGTCGGCTGGACAGAAAATGATGCACAGTTGTGGGCTAGAAACAATGGAATTTTGCTTCAAGTAGAACAGGAATACAGTGATGAAATGGAAGCCGGCAGGGTACTGTCTCAGAACACAGCAGAAGGCACCCAGGTTAAAAAGGGTGAATTTGTAAGGCTGTCTGTATCTTTAGGCCATGACTTGTCAATTACATTGCCCATTCCAGATCTCATGGCAATGACTAAAAATGAAATAGACACCTGGGCTGCTGAGAATTATATGACAAAAGTACGTATAACTACAGAATTTAGTGATGTAGTGGAGTCCGGAAAGGTTATCCGCTTTGAAATTAACGATAACACAGTGGTAAACGAAGTTAGAAGAGACAGTCCTGTATATGTAATTATTTCCAAGGGACCTGAGGACGTCTCTACTCCTACTATCGAGGTCCCAAATTTTAAAATCATGTCCATTGCAGAAGCCTATGCTTTTGCAGAAGAAAATGGGCTGGTACTGGTAGTTGAAGAAGAATATGATGATTTCGCTCCTAAGGGTTCTATAATATCCCAAAGTGTTAAGGCAGAGGAAAAGGTTTCAGAGGATACAGAAATAAGCTTGGTTGTATCCAGTGGAAAGATGATATTGGTACCTGACTTTTCCAAGTACCCTAAGGAATTAGCACCTTCAGTAGCAGGAGAACTGGGAATTCCGGTAAACATTACTGAAAGTTATTCTGGCAGGTCTGCTGGTAAATTTATCTCCCAAAGCATTAAAGCTGATACAGTGTACGAATCAGGCCAGATAGTAGAACTGAAGTACTCTATTGACAACAAAATCACACTGCCTTCATTTATAGGACAGACAAGGGATTCTATCGAGGCTTGGGCAAAGGAATTAAACAGCAATGGCGCTTCAATCAGCATAAAGGTAACCAACACCAAAAGCAATTCCCCCCCAGGCACTATACTAACCCAGAATAAGGCGAATACCTTAGTCGACATCAATACATCTATCAACATCACTGTGTCCAGTGGTAAGGTGGTCTTTGCACCTGATTTCCTGGCTCCAGCCGGCTCAGGATATGATGCAATCATAACCAGGGAAAAAGCTATTGCCATGTGCGAAGAGCTTAACATCATCCCTGTATTTGTTGAGGAAAACAAATCCGGCAAGCTTCCCGGTGAAATATGGTATCAAAGCGTTAGTGCTGGAAAGGAAATACGAGAAGGTTCAACCATTACTTTGAAGCATGTTCCTGCTAATGTGCAATTGGTCGTTCCTGATTTCATTGGTTTGACAAAGGCTGATATTATTGCAAAGAATCTTCACAAGAGCTTTCATATAATATATATGGAAGGCTTCAAGGAAGGCTTCGAAGAAAAGGTTTATGAGCAATCCCTCAAGGCTGGAACCAGGACAGCAGCCGGCAGCCAAATAACCCTAAGTATAGGGGCCAAGCCAGACCCAAGCATTCCGGATCCAACTGAAGAACCCGACCCGGAAGCGTAGGGACGGTTCTCAATTTTTCGATTTTGGGGACAGTTCTCAATTTTCGGGGACGGTTCTACAGTATCAAGGAAAATTCCACAGTTTTATAGAGTTGATTTACAACATAAGAGTCCGCTTAACTAGCGGATTTTTATATGTTTTGTTAGCTTCTAAAGGCTTTAATATTACTGCGCTTGTAGGTAATGCATTGACTGCTGACGAAAGTGTCGAGGGCCAATTCGATCATATTCTTTTAATGGGACCCCTCTATCACTTGCTTGAAGAGTCAGAACGCATTCAAGCTGTATATTCTGCACTAAAATTACTTAAACCACAAGGTATATTTTTTGCCTCCTTCATTAATATGTTTGCTGGCATGATTTACGCAATGAAGATTGCACCTGAAATTATTAATGATCAGAATGAATCAGAATTCTATAATACCGTGCTTAATGATGCTAGCTTTACCGGCCAGGCATTTACACAGGCATTTTTCATTAACCAAAAGGAAGTGCTTCCATTTATGGAGCAATTTCCTTTAGATAAGTTGCATTATTTCGGTCAGGAAAGCATCCTGTCTCCTTGCGAAAACAATATTATGATCCAACCACAAGAGGTAATTGATGGTTGGCTGGCATGTCAGAAAAACTTGCTGAACGAGAAGACCTGTTAAGCTGGTCAGAGCATTTAATGTATATTGGAAGGAAAAAATAATGATAGACACAAAAAATGTAAAGCTGGTCATTCCCGCTAAGAAATACCTTTTCAGTTATCTAGATGCTTGTTGCGAATACAAGTCAAATGGTAACTGGAGGTTTAATGTGCACGACCCTGAAAAGTTTGAGGAATGGAAGACCTCTCTCTTTTCTACCTATGAAAACAATCGACTTGGCTTGAATCTGCCAGACGGATATGTTCCATCGTCCGCATTTTGGCTTGTTGAGAATAACACTTTCATTGGAGCAGGAAACATTCGCCATAAACTTACCCCTGCACTAGAGCATTTTGGCGGACATATTGGATACTTTATTCGTCCATCTAAATGGAATCAGGGTTATGGCACTTTGCAGCTTGCCCTTCTACTCAAAGAAGCGGGGAAACTTGGCATTGATCGTGTGTTAGTAACCTGCGATGAGGACAATGTAGGTTCTTACCGCGTCATGGAAAAGAACAGCGGCATATATCAAGATACCATTGAAAACATAATAGAAGGGAGAGTTCGGCGCACAAAAAGGTACTGGTTTGATACCTCATCCAAGGTATGGCCTAATAATAAATAACGAGAACATAAAAGCGAGGTGTTTCGATAAGTATAAAGGTGACTGTAGTGTTCAAAAAGATGGTGATTGGTATGTTGCAAAATGTCTTGAAAACAGTGTTGCTTCACAAGGTAAGACTATCGAAAAATCAACTGAAAATCTTAGAGAAGCACTTGAATTGTTCTATGAAGATTCAGTAGAAATAGCATTAAGTAAATCTTCTTTACCGCATTCCTAGTTCTCATTCACGTCCAACATAGTTTTAACCACCCACCCGTCTTTTCCATAGTTTAGCATAACAGCACCATGTAAGTCATTTCTATATACTGCAACATCATGGCTGGTCAGCCTTTCAAGCGTATTTGGGTTTGGATGACCAAATGGATTGGTTCCTGATTGGATAACAGCATACTTTGGAGAAACCACTTCCAAAAATGCATCAGTACTTGAAGTATTGCTTCCATGATGAGCTGCTTTTAAAATCGAAACCTGCTTGTTCATCCTGCCGGTCAGGTAATATTCTACACCTTTTTCTATATCTCCAGTGAAAAGTACAGAAGCGTCCCCACATTCTAAAAGTATGACAAGAGAAAGATTGTTATCATTTCCCTCATAAAATGTCTCTGCTGCATTTGTATTGGGATATAGTATATGAAGCCAAGTTTCATTTCCGACAGGATAGGATTCACCCCTGACAGCTGTAATCACAGGAATTTTCTTTCTATTTACTGTGTTTTTCAATTCCTGGTATATTGGGGTCTCTGTTTTGGGGGGGTATTCCATAAACGCTTTGGTTCTTAGTTCAGCTATAACAGTGTTTAATCCAGTTATGTGATCATCGTGTCCATGTGACATAATTGCCAAGTTCAATGAAGAATAACCATTCTTTAATAGAAATGGCAGTAATACATCCTCGCCGATATCAACACCTTCTTGCCCTCCCCCATCTATTAATATATTCTTTTGATCCGGGGTCTGAATGAAACAGCAATCCCCCTGACCAACATCCAGAAAAACCAACTTCAGTTCTTTCGGTGTTGACAAGCCTATTAACAGCTGCCCTGTAAGATATACAATAATCAAAGCGCCGCAAACCAGCGATGGATGACGAATGAAGCTGGGCCTTTCTCGAGAGATCATCCAGAGAAACAAGAAAGCACAAATAATGGTAAAAATAGATGGAGAAACCACTCGAAAATAAGCATATGGAAGCCCCGCAGCAAAATCGGTAACCAGAAATATCAGACTGCAAAGGAGTTTGATGGGCAGCGCAGCTATGGAAGCTATATTGGGAACAAGCATTCCCGTTAGCAGCAGTAGAAATCCCCCTGCTGTGACTATTCCCAAAACCGGGAGCACTAGAAGATTGGCTAAGATAGATACAGGTGAGATGAGATTAAAATAATACGTGGTTAGAGGAAGAGTGCCTAATTGAGTAGATAATCCGACAGAAATTAAAGAGGAAACTTTTTTCGGAATGAAGCTCATAGAATTTTGCAGAGGCTCTTGAAACAATCCAATGGAGCATACTGCCAGGAAGGACAACTGGAAGCTGATTTCGAGAAAATCCATAGGACGGATTAGTAAAATGAGAAAAGCAGCTGTACCGGCACTGTTTATAAGATCGGTTTTTCTGCCAAGTGCCCTAGCTCCCAAGTAAATCAAAGCCATAATGACAGCTCGTGTAACAGAAGGTGATGCCCCTGTCATAAGACAATAGAGAATAAGAATTACTGCCTGAAATAAAAAGGCTGGTCCCATTCTAAGTCGAAATAGTGATCGTATCAGGTTCAACAGCACTACAAGATAACCAATATGCAGACCGGATATGGCTAATATATGAGCTAAACCTGTTTTTGTAAAATTATCCTCTGTCTCTGGTTCTATCATCCAGCGTTCGCCCAACAAAACAGCCTTCAGGAAATTTCCTTCCCTTCCCCCTACAACCTTCTCCAAAGCCTCTGATGCGCGATTTCTGAAGGATGCCAATAATCGATCCAGGGAGATTGTATTAGCTTCCTTAATCAATGTAACATTTCGTTCCCTTATGGAAATAGTGGAGTAGATATTCCTTCTTGCCAGATAGCTTTTATAATCAAAGCCCTTTGGATTTCTAGGGCCGGTGGGCTCCTTAAGTACTCCAGAAACTTGCAACAGGTCACCAGTATATTTAATGGAGCTGATTGCAGCCTCCGGTCCATAAGCATCGGGATAGACACTTACTTTAATTTTCGCCTGAATGGGATAAACAGCGTCTTTCACCTTGACTGCAGAGGTTTGAATTATATAAATTACTCGATCTTCTTCTACCTGTGGTGCACCTTTTACAAGCCCTTGAAGGTTGATTTCGGAATCAATAAAAGGCTTAAGGGGATTTTCTTTTTCATTGTACACAGCACCCCGCATACCACCAAACAGTAAAATCAAAACTAAAAGCAAAGGAAATAGTGCCTTCTGAAGGAATGAAGTTTTTCGGTGAAGAAGAATTCCGATAGCGACAAAAATAACTATGACCAGAAATAAAGCCAAAGAACTTATAGGTAAATACAGGGACAAGATGAGACCTGCTAAATACACAAATAGAAACCACAGTACAGGCCTTTTTACCCAAAACTCCAATTTTCCCCTCAAATACTGCACCTGCCTATCACTTTATAGTAGCCCTTGGAATATTATTAGTCATCAGTACACATTTAAGTTGTCATCTTTTCACTCCATCCTTAGTGACAGTTCCCAATATTAATGGTCCAACCTCAGGCTTATCCTCTGTAATTGTTATGGCGCTGCGAAAGACTTTAGCGGCTTCCTTAAACATACTTTTGTTATTCAGGTGAATTTCAGCCAGGACATCCCCCTTATTTACCGCATCCCCAACTCGTTTTTTCATTATTAGACCTGCTGCTGGGTCTATTTTATCTTCCTTCCTGGATCTTCCTGCACCTGTCAGCATGGCGCTCATCCCAATCCTTTGGGTATCCATAGAAGCAATATATCCTTCTTTTTCTGATAGGACAGGAATTATGAGTTTTGCATGAGGTAACAAACTGAGGTCCCCCAACAGTGATTCCCCGCCTCCTTGTTGACGGATCATATCCCCTAGTTTTGCCAGCCCTCTGCCTGATTCCAAAGCCTCCTCAGCCAGTGTCATGCCCTCTTGAATATTGTTACAGGCTTTTGCTGCGAATAGCATATTAGCAGCAAGATAAAGTGATGCTTCCTTAAGACAGCCCTCTTGCTGACTTTTTAATACCTTGATCGCTTCTTCAACCTCCAGGGCATTTCCAATTGCCATACCTAAAGGCTGACCCATGTCCGTAATCACTGCTGTGACATTTTTTCCTGCCCGTGTCCCTATCTCTACCATTTCTTCAGCCAAAGCAAAGGAATCGTTTAAAGATTGCATAAAAGCACCACTTCCTGTCTTTACATCCAGTACAATGGCATCGCTGCCTGAAGCAATCTTTTTACTCATAATACTGCTGGCAATCAAGGGGATGCTGTCTACAGTGCCTGTAACATCCCGCAAGGCGTATAATTGTTTATCAGCAGGAACCAAATGGCTGCTCTGACCTATAACAGCAAGACCTGTTTCTTTAACCGCTTGAATGAACTCTTCCATGGTTAAATCCGTGCGAAATCCCGGTATAGATTCAAGTTTGTCCAGTGTTCCGCCAGTGTGACCCAAGCCACGCCCTGACATCTTAGCTACAGGAACACCGCAGGCTGCAACCAATGGTGCAATAATTAGGGTTGTGGTGTCTCCTACTCCGCCAGTACTATGCTTGTCCACCTTTATACCCGGAATTGGTGACAAATCGATAGTTTCCCCTGAATTCACCATTGCAAGGGTTAAATCCGCTGTTTCTCTGCTGTCCATTCCATTACAGCAAATGGCCATAAGTAGAGCAGATGCCTGGTAATCAGGTATACTTCCATCTGTAAAGCCTTTTATAAAAAAGTTGATTTCTTCTGTAGTAAGAGATTCTCCATGACGTTTCTTGACTATGCTATCAACTGCAACCATTAGCGTTTCTCCCTTTCTGTTTTCCAGTTTCTTCTTTATTATACCAGACATTCTACAAGAAATATCAATAATCTTAATCTAAAAACCACTTATCGCGAGATTGTTAGTGGTTGATCTCTCCTTGACTCTCATTATCATGGTTGTTATAATGATTTTGCTTGCTTTATACCACCGTTTTCGCTAACGTATGCAGCGAATAATAGAGAAGAAATAGTTGATTGAATATTCAAAAGATAAGTATATTTGTAATAAGGTGACTGAATGAAGAGATTTTTTGTAATTATAATAACAAAGTTTTTATACTTAATAGGCGTGATAGTTGGAAAAGGAAGCAGCCTTCCGGGAAAGATTGCTCTAAAGCTATACCCAAATATACTATCTAAGCTAAAGCTTCCAGAGGATATTGTTTTTGTTACCGGCAGCAATGGTAAGACAACTACAGCGGGCATGATCAATGACATCCTCGTGCAAAATGGTTTCAGCGTAGGATATAATTTTGAAGGCTCAAACCAAATTGAAGGGGCAGCAACTCTGTTGCTTAGAATCTCCAATCTCTTTGGTCAAGTCAAAAGAGATGTACTGGTACTTGAGGTTGACGAAAGATATTCCAGACATATCCTTAAATATATTACCCCTAAGTATTATGTTGTAACTAATCTCTACAGGGATCAGCTCACTAGAAATGGTCACCCCGAACTTGTTTATTCAATTATTACGCAGGGCATAAACGATAATGTGCATCTAATTCTTAATGCAGATGACCCTTTGTCCTCAATGATGGGAATGGATAGGGAAAATGTCAGCTATTTTGGCATTGCTAAAAATAATCTAAGCGCAGAAGAAAATTCGGGAATGTATAACGATGGAGCATACTGCCCCAACTGCAAGGCAGAACTGGAGTATGATTATTATCACTACAATCACATCGGTTCCTATAAGTGTGACAATTGCGGCCATGCCAAGCAAAGTCCTAAATATAATGTTACCGAGATAGATTTTAACGGGGGTAATTTTGTTATAAATAATGAGTACAAAATTGACCTCTATTTCAAGAGCTATTACAATATTTATAATTTGCTTACTGCCTTTACTGTTGCCAATATTTTAGGTGTAGATGGCGAAGCAATCTGTGCTGGCTTAAACAACTACATTATAAAGAAAGAACGCATCATAGAATTTGAGTTGGCTGAAAATAAGGGCATGCTGCTTCTTTCAAAGCACGAAAACTCTATTTCATATGATCAGTCTATCATGTATACTGTGAACCAGGAATCTGATTGCACAGTAGTTATTTTAATTGATAGTGTCAGCCGAAAATACTTTACAAGTGACACATCCTGGATCTGGGATATTGATTTTGAAAAACTAAAGGACGATAAAGTAAAGAAAATCATCCTGGCAGGCAAATATGCATATGACCTGAGCGTAAGATTTGACCTTACAGATATTGATAAGGATAAGCTTATACTGTCACCAGATTTGGACAATATGATGACCACGCTTAGCGAATCAGCTGTTGGCAACATTTATGTTATTACCTGTTTTTCTGACAAGAATAAGTTTACAGAGAGGCTGTCAAAATGGAAATAAATATACTGCATCTATATCATGATCTCTTAAATCTCTACGGCGAAAACGGAAATGTTAGAATGATGGCAAAACATTTAAGAGATCAAAACATAGAGGTTACAGTAAGAAGCAGCGAAATTGGTGAGGAAATCAATTTTTCTGACTATGACTTCGTATATATCGGCTCCGGTACTGAGAAAAATCAGCTGGTAGCACTGGAAGATCTGCTCCGATATGAGGATGATTTGAAATTAGCCCTGGATCAGGGACTTGTTATGCTTGCAACAGGCAACTCCTTTGAAATATTTGGTCAATACATTAATGATATGGATGGCACTATTATAGAAGGACTTAAGATATTTGATTTCCATTCTAAGAGATGCAATGATAGAGTAACATCCGATATCATATACCGTGCTGATTTCCTGGAAAAGGATATCGTAGGCTTTGTAAACAAAATGAGCTGCACATATGATATTGATAATTATTTATTTGACGTAAAGTTTGGTGTTGGAGCCAACGATGATAGTAAATCTGAAGGTGTTAGAGTTAACAATTTCTTTGGAACATATACAATTGGTCCCATATTGTTCAGAAACCCCTTCTTCATGGAATATCTATCAAAACTTATTATAAGCAATAAAGATGAAGGCTTTGTGTTTTTAGATTTGAAAAACGAAGATCAATACAAGGCTTATGAAATCGTTTTGAGTGAGTTGGAGAATAGAATGCATAAATCCTGAACTGATCAAGATTCATGTTTATATTCTCTCAATTGTTTTATAATTAGGATAAGGCTTATCATAAGTGTCTACACAAAACAAATATTAAATAAAGGGTGTTGTATATGAGTTTTTTAAATCTTGCCAAAGAGCGCTTTTCAACGAGGGACTTCTTGACAAAACCGGTTGAAGAGGACAAGCTGCTGGAGATTCTGGAGGCAGCCCGAATATCACCATCAGCTGTTAATCGTCAGCCCTGGCATTTTGTGGTAGTCAGGGATGAAAACCTGAAAGAAAAGATTGTCGAAGCTTATCCCCGAGATTGGTTTGCAAAGGCACCGGTTTTTATAGTTGCCTGTGGAGATCACACTGAGTCGTGGAAAAGAGATGACGGTAAGGATTATTGTGACATAGACATTTCCATTGCTGTAACTCACATTATGCTGGCAGCAACAGACCTGGGTTTGGGTACTTGTTTTGTGGGTGCTTTTGATGTTGACAAATGCAGACAAGCCCTAAAGTTACCAAAACACCTTGAACCCATTGCACTGATCCCTCTGGGTTACCCTGCGAAAAAGGATTCTACCAAGCGGTTTAATACCAGAAGAAAAGCACTCAGCGAAATAGTCCACTATGATGGATTTGACAGTAACATAAAAGAACAATAACAGTATACATAGCAAATTACCATTTGGAGGCGTTTTAACAACATGTCTGATAAACACTATATCGGGAGCTATGGAAATAGCATCCCTGCCATAAAGGAATCTCTGCGCCTGTTAGGTGTAGAGATTCCACAAATTATGCTGCCCAATCAAAGCATAGACCTGAGAAAGTGGGCTGTTGTGGCTTGTGACCAATATACTTCCCAGCGTTCCTACTGGAAGTCGGTAGAAGACGAGGTTGCAGATTCCCCCTCTACCCTTCATATGATTTTCCCCGAAGTTTATCTGGAAGATAGCGATAAAGAGCAGCGTATACTGAGCATATCCAATGCCATGAAGGAATACTTGGAGAAAGATCTTTTTGAGACACTGCTGCCATCCTTTGTCTATGTGGAACGCACGTTGGGCACAGGTGTCCGTAAAGGGCTGGTGATTGCTTTAGACCTTGAACAGTATGATTATAAAGAAGGCTCTCAAAGCTTAATACGAGCAACAGAAGGTACGGTTTTGGATAGACTTCCTCCTCGTATCGCCATACGGAAGGATGCCATTCTTGAAACGCCTCATATTATGGTATTAATAGATGACCCTGAAAAAACCGTCATTGAACCAATAGCTGGCAACATTTCAGAAGCAGACAAATTATATGACTTTGATCTCATGATGGATGGAGGTCACATAACTGGATATCGGGCAGAGCGACTGGAAACCATAGAAAAAATTGCAGATGCTTTGACCGGTTTGGCTGATCCTCAAAGGTTTCAGAAGAAATATGATGTTGGCGAAGATAAAGCTGTGCTGCTCTTTGCCATGGGAGATGGAAATCATTCTTTTGCAACAGCAAAAGCTTACTGGGACAATTTGAAAGACAGCTTGAGTGAGGAAGAAAGACAAAATCATCCTGCCCGCTTTACCATGGTAGAACTGGTTAATGTTCATGATGAGTCCATGGTATTCGAACCGATTCACCGGGTCTTGTTTCAAGTAAACCCAAAGCATGTGTTACAGAGTATGGAAGAATATTATATCGATACAGAACAACACTTTGAATATGTATCCTTTAATTCGAAGGTAAAAATGATAGGGTGTTATGAGGAATATTTACAAAATTATAGTGATACCCATAATATCCACTTAATCCCATATAACTTCTTGGGAGAATGGGGTATTTTGAAAATAAGCCAAGCAAAAAGCAATATAGAGGCTGGTACTCTTCAAGGATTTATAGATGATTATTTATTGAACAATCCAGAAGTCACAGTTGACTATATTCACGGAGAAGAAATAACAGCAGAGCTGGGCTCTCAAGAAGGAAACATGGGCTTCCTCTTGCCCAATATGAATAAAAACTATTTGTTTAAAACCGTTATTGTAGATGGTGTCCTCCCCCGTAAAACCTTTTCCATGGGTGAAGCCCATGAAAAAAGATTTTACCTGGAATGTCGTAAAATTGTAAAATAAGAAACATAATCACCTCCTATAGAATATCATATTAAGAACTTTAGTATGGACTCAAGGAGGTGTGTATAGGGACTAATTGCTCACCCGTTTTTGTTTGCTGATGACAAGCGACACAGCAAGAGCAGCAACGGCAAACCCAAGCACAATCAACATATTATAAAGGACAGGTGTAATACTCTACGCTTACTCCCAGGATTAAAACTGCAAAAATCGAATACGCCATGTAATTATAATGGTAGCCTGCCTTCTGGCTTTTTGACAACTCTTCAACCTTCCGGTTCAGCTTTACTTCTACAGTATGGTTCAGATCACTTTCAACATACGCTGCAATCTGTTATCACTCAAGCCTAAAAGCATGGGAAAGATGTATAAACTCCGTCCAAATTGATTGACTGTGATATTTACGTCACTGGGTCCGATACTGAGTTGTTTTCTAAAAATTATGCTACTTATCTTTCAGGTATATACGTGGAGTTTGTCATTTCATAAAGTCTGGGACGAGTTTTGCAGCAACACTACTACAAATATATACTCTGCTTATAATCCTTCAATGCCTAAGCTCATTTCAATCTCTGCAAAAAGCATCTGAGACCAGCTTAGATTGACCAAACCAAGGATTACTTCTTAGCTTTACATAGAAACACCCAAGTGCCAGCAGCAAGAATTGCCATCGCTGATATTATGATAGAAGATATCGGAAAAACAGGAAAAAACAAATCAGGAGACAAGTAAACACCACTATCATATAACTTATGATCGACAAGCAAAGTGAATCCCCGAATTATATTATTTTTAGTTAACTGCATTGCTTGGTACACACGTTTTACAAGTGGGTCATCGGCGTTTATCGATGGATGTGCAGCTTTTTTAAGAAGAGAATCATTGGTGTCGACCCATGAGCGTGCAACCTCGGATAGTTCGTCAATCCTGACATAGAAAAGTTCATTGTACAAGCCGGTATCAGTGGAAAATGGATATGCAATTCTCCAGCCTTCAACATCTGTCGGCATACTATCCAAGCCATAACCTACTTTAACCGAAAGTGAATTGCTGTCTTTTCTGACATGAATGCGTTCACCCTTATCAATCACATAGGCAGGCGATGAATCCCCTATAGCATGATAGTAACTTATCGTTATAGGCACATTTACTATATTCGTATGATCATGTGCAATTGCAGCCTCTATTGATGGAAAGAGCTTTTCCACTTCCTTTATATCTATTTTGCCATCAATAAGGGCGTCCTTATAATTGTATGCCTCCGGATCAAGCGAATAATCTTTTGTCAGTTTATGATTATGCGTCAAAGCAGTAACAGTCTTGACAGCAAGGATGAGTATAAGGATTATGGTTATCAGTAAAAATAACATTTTAAAATTTATTTTGTTTATAGCACCTTTAAACATGCTGAACCTCCCCCAATTATTGTCGTAATTATTTAAGAATCCGCATTCGAAGTAGTCTTAATTTTCCTTTTTGCACATTTTCTCCACCTCCTTTTACGCCCTGTATTAAGTAGATGATTTGACTGTGTAATTTTGTTGGGGTTTTTGAAAATATTTTCTATTTTTTCTTTTTGTTTTTTTGGGAAATGCCTTTTACCATAAAAACAACCGTACATACCAGCATGATTAGTGAGAATGAAATAGATATTATTAAACCTACTTCAATCCAATTATTACTTTGAGTTAAATTACTGCCGACTATAGGTAAATTATTAACTTGTTCCTTTAAAAGCTTAAGATAGATAAAAGGGAAGCTTACTATTGAAGACAGAATGAAAGCAGCTAAAGAAAATCTGCCATTTATTAACCATATTCAACACGAACTTAAAATACAACAAGGTTACCTTCTCTTTTTTACTTTTCTTTCTGTTATACTGTGATATAAGAGCATTACCAGATAAAGCGGAAAATTAAATATCATTGCCATTGGATTGAGCAAAATTGCCTGAATATTGTTATCCAAAGGCTTATCATCCACCAGATAGGTCCATGTGGAACCAGGAGAAGGCATTCCTTCCTTATCTAAATTCACACCGTCTTTTGTAATTTCTACTACTGACAATGCCTTTATAATTTCTTCCTGTAAGTCAATATTAAATTGCTCAAAGGCAGCTACTACCCTTTTATTGTACTCGAATATGGGAACCTCCTTGGCAAAATTGACTAGATGAATGCTTTCACGAATATAGGATAAGTAATCCAGGTAATCCATCCAGCATTGGTTGATCATATATAGTACTACTTGTCGTTCAGCTTTTTCCAGCGCTTGCACACCTACTGCATGCAACAACCCTTTGTACCGTTGTGGGCTGTATTTCAGCATAAAGTTGGTTTTACCCCTGTATAGTAGTATGTCCATACGCTGATGCCAGATGATCTGCCTTTGATGCTCCGTTATTGCCCAATATTTATTAAGGTCTTTCCTCATATCCATGTTTTGACCTTCAATTATTCTTTGTGCAGATGACACTTCCCTCTGTATAACCGGATTGTCCAAAGGCCCTTCCTGCCGTTTTGGATAAAGGGATTTTGGGATAAGTTCCTTCAGGTTATATCTCAACATTAAATCGTCTTCAAGACTGGTGAAAAACCGACTGGTTCCTGAGTCTCCCTGCCTTCCTGCCCTGCCTCTCAGCTGATTGTCAATTCTTCTGCTTTCATGGCGGTTAGTTCCAATAACATACAATCCGCCAAGAGCCATTACCTTTCCCTTATCTTCTTCGTGCGATCCCCCCAGCTTTATGTCTGTACCCCTGCCAGCCATATTGGTAGAGACTGTGACTGAGTACAAAGCACCTGCGTTGGCTATAATCGATGCTTCCATTTCGTCATTTTTGGCATTTAGAACTTGACATGAGATATCAGCATACTTCAACTCCTCTGCCAATTGCTCTGATTCCTCAACGCTGGCAGTTCCGATCAATATTGGGCGTCCAGTCTTATGGACTTGAATAATCTCTTCAATTAAATATTTTTGTTTTGCTTCTTTATGAGTAAATATTACATCTGGAAGATCATGCCTAATGCATGGTTTATGTGACGGTATTACCATTACCTTACGTTGATAACAAACAAATAACTCCTCTGCTGCTGTCAAAGCTGTTCCTGTCATACCCGAGATTCTAGGATAAAGCTTCAAAAAATTCTGTAGTGTGATTGAAGCCAGGATTCTTCCTTCGTTTTCAGAAACTATGCCTTCCTTAGCTTCCACAGCTTCATGCAATCCATATGGCCAATGCCTTTTTTCTGCCACTCTACCTGTAAACTCATCTACCAGCTCTACTTTTCCATCCCTAACAATATAGTCTATCTCTTTTTTGAGTAAGGCTTTAGCATGTAATGCATTATTAAGATCTGCAAGTAAACTATTGTTTTTTCCACTATAAAGATTGCTGCATTGAAGGGATGCCTCTACCTTGCTTAATCCCAATTCCGTTAAATATACATTTCGTTCGTATTCATCCAACTCATAATCTTCTTCCGGCATTAATCTATCTACGATTTTTGCCATTCGAAATGTGTCGGAAATGGTTCCTTCTATTGCGCCTGCTAAAACCATAGGAATTCTTGCTTCATCGATCAGTATGGAATCAGCCTCATCTATAATTGCATAATGAAAAGGGCGTTGAATAAGTTGAGTAGGTTCCACTGCCAGGAACTCTCGCAGATAGTCAAATCCAGCTTCCTTTGCTGTCATATAAGTAATATCACAGTCGTATGCTCTTCTTCTTTTTTCTGTAGGCATGCCATCCTCGATATACCCAACAGATAAACCAAGGCTTTCGAAGACAGGTCCCATCCACAAGGCATCTCTTTTTGCTAAATAGTCGTTAAATGTAAGAATGTGTACTCCTTTTCCAGTAAGAGCATTTAGATAAGCTGGAAATACAGCAGCCAGGGTTTTTCCCTCCCCTGTCTGCATTTCTACGATGCGTCCAATATGTAAACCTATAGCAGCCAGAATCTGTTCATCATGCACATGTAAGCCAAGCTTTCTCCATGCTGCTTCCTTAACCATAGCAAAAGCCTTCGGTAAAAGGTTATGTAAAGACTGATCATCTACTATATTAAATTTGAGTTCGGCTGAGACATTTTTTAAGTCAGAGTCATTAATATTTGAAAAATCAAACACATTTATTTCACCTAACCACTTATGATAAGAAGACAAGTCAAATTCCACATTGGGATACTTCATTTTCCTTCTTATGCGACTAAAGTAACTTCTAATGCCGGACATAACACTTCTCCTCTTTACTTTTGTATCCTGCGCTTTCGTCTAGCATCTAACACCGGCTACCATTAAACTCTCCCCATATTTTGTTATTCTTTCTTGTTTATATCCCGCTTTATGTAAAAGGATTTCTTTATAGCACCTGCCTATAGATTAAAATTGCTTGCTCCTTCAAGAATTGAAATGTAGTTAGAACAAAACAAACTCACTTCTGCCTTACAATGAGTCCTTCTCTTTTACTGGGTTAATTACAAAAAACCTTCCAGATCAGAATGATCTATTTGAGTTTAGAGTATGTACATTCGATTTTTTATCTGTTATTCTAACTGCTCACTGTACTTATTTAGACAATACATCCTTAAATCCTTGTACAACCCGGTATGCTTCCTCCGACTTCTTAAATGTATCGTCCGAATTCAAAATAAACCGTTTAATAGCATCCTGATTAGTTTCCAAGCGATCTAATTTTTTTACTATGTCTGAATGATTAG
>DIQU01000058.1:71743-77111 GCA_002426555.1 Firmicutes bacterium UBA5454
CTATGTCTGAATGATTAGTTTCCAAACTATCTAACCTTTTTACTATGTCTGAATGATTAGTTTCCAAACTATCTAATCTTTTTACTATGTCTGAATGATTGCTTTTAATTCGATTCTGCACGGATATTTGATTTTCAAGAATCATGTCTAATAATTCTCTATCTGTCATTTGTGATTCGCTCCTTTTTGTGATATTTAATAGGAACTGTTTTCTCATATTCAGTATAGCAGGAAAGAAAGGAATGTCAATTAACGAAAGCAAATCACGAGTGTTCTCTGCAATCTTATAAAGACTATTTTCGAATCCTGCGCTTTCGCCTTGCATCTAACAATGCACTAGTAAAGTCTTCTTGTTTTTCGTCTTGTGGACTCTTTTGCTTTCCTTTCTTGCTAGTATCCCGCTTTTGGTTAGAGGAATACTTCTTTACATTCTTATCTTTAAATTCATCATTTTGTGTTGTTGCAGCAGTCTGAGAATCAGAAGGCTCAGACGAACCAGATTCCTCAACCTGCTTTGGGTATACATCATTATTTGCTAAGGACTGTTTTTCCTTTGACGATCCCTTCACCGTAGTAGAGTGATTAGTTGAACTCTTTAAAGCCGCCTTCGTAGTTGCAAAAGCTCCAGCAAGCCCTCTCATTGCTGGAGCAAGCAATTTATCAGTTACAAATCTAAGTCCCAACTTTCGAAGTACAATATCAATGAAAAATAGTATTAGTGCTAACAGCAATAATGCCGGCCAGATTTCGCGATGTCGCCAGACTAGTTCAGGTTCATTCAATAGAAGATCCTCTGGTTTTTCAAGGATTCTTCCCCCAGTTTGTCCAGCGATATGTTCAGGTAAATATTTTGATGATTCCTGTCGAATGTCGTATTCTGGCGAATAAGGATAAACTAGCCCTGCTTCCATAGCTGATGTTGTGCCATCATCCCTTTGTTGCTCTACTCGAACCAAGTATACCCCTGTGTCGTTTAATTCAAAATTTCCCTGATAGCAGCCAGGCTTGGATGGCTGTAACTTAATCCTATTTTCCTCTCCATCTGGGCTGACAATCACTGCATCAGTTTCATAGCCGATATCCAATTCATCTATTGATACAGTAACTTGACCTGCATTACCAACGCGACTAGTTTCAATCTTTCCTTCTTTATTTCTACTGCCCGGCAGTACCGAAGAAATAGTGTTCAGCCAAAACGTTGAGGCTTGATCCCACTGCAACCATTTTTCTGTCCATATTCCCCGAAGGTCACTGGTCCAAGCAGCTGCTTTACCAAGACCATAATCCCAATATGCCAACACTGGATCGTCATCCTGATGACTGACTAGTACAGGCACTGCACCACCCTTGGTGGTCGTGGTTATATATCCATCTAATGATGGTACAGCATTAATTCCACTTAAAACTGGCGAGAAGCCAACAGCTTTGGGAAAGAAGGTTTCGTTGTTTATATAGCTTCGGGTAGCCATATAGGTTTCTTTGGTGAATATCTTAGGGATGCTGGCATACTCATCAGTGAAATAATAACGCCCGTTGCCTAACTCTGCGATGTGTTCCATCAACCCTCCATCTGCGTCCTTACCTACCGCTACACCTGAAACAGTAATATTGTCTCCTGTCATCTGTGGAATCAGAGAATCGAAATCTCCACCTTGAGTATGACCATCAGTTAAAACTATCACATGCTTAAGAGCGGCGTTGGTTCCTTTTAACGCTTGATACGCCATATTAAGACCGGGGTATAAGTTGGTTCCTCCTCCAGGTTGAAGAGTTCCAATGACTTCTTGTATTTCATCTCGGTTTGAAGCGTTTTGAACTTCCACTACCCATGAAGCAGCAGAATCGAAGCCAACCACTCCAATATAATCTTCATCTCGCAAAGCTTCAGTGGATCGGATGGCTGCTTCCTTGGCCAGTTCCATTTTATTGATTCCAAATTGTGTATCAGACATACTGCCTGATTTGTCGATAACCAAGATCAGAGCAAGCGAAGGTATTTCCTTTTTCTTTGATAAATCCATATCTACCGGCAGAATGTCCTCCAGCTTGGTTCCAAGGTATCCTCCCAAGGCATAGCTGTTGTCACCACCGGTTACCAATAAGCCTCTACCCATAGACTTCACATAGTTGTCGAGCATGTCAGTTTTTTCTTTACCCAGCTCATCATAATCTACATTAGCCAGAACTACAGCATCGTATTTCACCAGCTCTTCCAATTGCTCGGGCAATGTATGTGGCGTGAACATTTTATAATCCAGTCCGCCTGCTTCCATGATCTTTTCCAATTCCCTGCCTTCCTCTAGCTGCCCCTCCACCAAGGCCACTATGGGAGGTCCATCAATTCGTACATATGAAGCCATACGATTGTTTTGAATAAAGCTGTCATCTGCAGATGATGAAAGTTCCAGTTCTGCTTCATAAACTACAGTACCTGTTGTCTTGGCAGTTTCCTGAAACAGAAAGATATTATGCCCTTTCTGAATTTGAACCTCCTGGCTTCCTGCAGGTGTCCGATTGACATAAAGTCGTAAAGTTCCTTTAGTCTCCACAGTGCTGTTTATTTCAACACGAACATCATAGTTTTCACCTTGATATAGGGTTGAAGGAAGAGTAAGTTCAGAAAGTTGAACTTCATTTGGGGGAGTGGTATTCAGATATAATACATCCACAGGTATTCCTCGCTGGCCCAAAGCTCCAGCTCTAAGAATAGCATCCCCCATGTTTTCAGCGCCATCGGTTAATAAAGCTATTCGTTTGCGACTATTCTGGGTAAACAGGCCTTCTGCTCGTTGAAGAGCCTGGTCTATATTACTGTAGTTGGTGTTTGGATTGGAATGGAAAGTATGGAAATCTCGAAAAGTGCTCACTGACTGCTCGATTAGTGCATTCTCTCCAAAGCTCACAATACCAGCCTCGTAATTTCCTGGGAGAAGCTTCATGGAGTCGGTGATAAATTCAGTCAGTTCTGATTGTTTGGAAATTGTACTATCGGAAAGATCCGCAACAAAAAGAATTTCAGTGTGATCGACAGGGATTTTGATTTCCAATCCTGCCAGGGATAGAACCAGAAAAAATACAATGAGCATCCTCAATATCAAAGGCCAAATGCTATGATGATATTGCTTTCCATTGAATTTTCTAAATATAGCTATTATAATGAGCGCTGCCGGCAGGAGTATCAATAACGCCCACGGGTTAACAAAATTAAAGGCCACGATGATACACCCACCATTCTATTAGAAGTAACAGCAAAAGTGCCCAGCCTGCAATCATCCAAATATCTCTTCTAAAAGGAGAAGCAGCAGTTCTGATAAACTCTTCTGCTTGTCCAGGAGTGGAATCCCTTCCTATACGAAGATCAGATACCTGGTCTGTAGGAACAGAAACAACAAAGCGGCCTGCGTAGCTCTGGTCTTCTGCCTGTTGAAAGATTTCATAAACCCCAATTTCATGAGTATCATAAAATACCGGAGCAGGATACGAATCAAATTCATATTTCCTTCCCTCAGGTGATGTAATCGTTATGCTTGTTGCATCTGGAAGAGGTGAAATGGGCAGTGATTCTCCTGCGAATATTTGTCCGGCAAAGATCATGTCTTGTGGAAGCATCCAATTCAGCAGGTTTTGTATTAGTATTGGAAAATCCGCCTTCAACGGAATATTGGATTCGTGCAGGGAAAATGAGAATACAGCCATTTTTCTGCCATCCTGCTCGCCTATCATGAGAAGCGGGTTCCCTTCACCATTTTGAAGTAAAGTAGAAAAGCCTTGAGGTACATTTAGCTTTTTTGCTTTGGCTATTTGATAATCTTCCGGTTCTACATATTGTAAGAGGTTGGAATACTGAGATTGAGTTTTTTGTTTTGCTCCACTTGGGGGGAGTTCTCCTTCTACTAGTAATCCAAGCCCTTCGTGGGAAGATGGAGAAAACACAATTATATGACCGTCTTCAGGCAGCTTATCAGGCAGCGCTGTAGATCCATCATAGATATACAGGTGAAAGTCAGTAGATTCCAAGGATTCTCCGGGGTTGGATTTTACTAACTCAATATCATCTCGGAGAGAAATCGCTCGTTCTAAAAAGATGTTTCGTTCTGTAACCATTAAAGCCTTAATCAGATAATCCTCATTAATTGTAACTATACCTGTGTTATCCAGCTTCAGGTCGTCCTCTTCTGAAATGGATACCTCTATTTCCTGAGCAGAGCCGGGAATATCAGACCAGTATACAGGGACTTCTTCTTCAGCAGACAAGCTTACTTCCTTCACGTTTTGTAACATACCGTCTACTTTCAATTCTAATGTAACAATGCGTTCTTCTCCATAATTGGCAACCCGAGACAAGGCTGTTACATAATTATCTCTGATATCATAAGCGATGTGAGTGATAGCAACGTTTTGTCCATTACCAGATGCCACATAAAACTGAAGATTTTCTTGATTGCCAATACCTAAAAGAATATGATCGCTGTAAACATGGATTTGACCGCCATTTTCACTTTGATCCTGTAATAGTGTCTGTGATAATTGGATAGCACTGCTTAAATCGCTTTTCCCATTAGATGCTTCTATCTCGTTAGCATATTGTTTTAATACTGCTTTATCGCTGGAAGGGCCTGTTAATACAAAGGGTTGCTGGCTTGCTCGCACAATGGTCATAGTGTCTCTTACTTTCATTCTATCAATAAAGTCAATCAAAGCAATCCGAGAAGCTTCCATTCGTGAAGGCTTTACATCTGTTGCCTGCATTCTAGCTGAAGTATCAATAACAGTTATGTAATGTGTGCCTCCTTCACCGCCAAAAAAGGTAGGACGAGCCAAGGACAAGGCAAACAAAATAACAGCAAAAATTTGCAAAATTAGTAATAACCGTGTACGCAAGCGTTGCCACGGACTAGTTGCTTGTAAATCGCGAGAAACCTGTTGCCATAGCATGGTGCTGGAAACTGTGCGGTCCTCATGCTGTTTTTTTAATATATAGAGTAACACAATGGGGATAATGAATAAGAGTGCCAAAAGTCCCCATGGGTTGCGAAATGACAATTTGTTCCCTCCCCACCGCTAACGAATCATGCCTGCTTGCTGCAATTTTTCAAATACCAGTAAATCCAGAGATATATCACTGCTCACCTGTAAGCTGGCTGCTTGCAGCCGACTGCAGGTTTCTTTGAAGTCTTTCAAAAAACCATGCAATGCATTTTGATACAAATTTAAAGTATGTGGACTTATCTCCACCTCGACCGCTTCTAATGTTTCTGAGTCAATTAACCGTAATGCTCCCGACAATTGTGGATCCAACTCTTCTGGTGAAAGAATTTGAACAGCCATGATATCCTGTTGTTGAAATTTCAAATATTCAAAGGCTTCC
>DIQU01000058.1:77360-80628 GCA_002426555.1 Firmicutes bacterium UBA5454
GGCACAAAAGCAGGTATGCTCTGATTTAGATGAGTTTCTCCTCCAAAGGGAAGCTCATCGATGAACTCCAAGGCTCGTGTAAAGCCAGGCTTTCCTGAAAAATATGGCAGCTGGCTCCAAGACGCGTCTTTCAAGCTGGCAATTCCAACCCTGTCATAATTAGCCAATGCCATATATGCGAAAATAGCTGCCAATTTCTTAGCCAGTGTCCCTTTATTTGGTTCTCCTTGATCCATAGAAGCGCTAGTATCCAAAAAAATGGTGATATTGGCTTCCCGCTCTTCCATATATAATTTGATAAATAAGCGTTCAAAGCGTGCATAAGCGTTCCAATCAATACTGCGGTAATCGTCTCCCAAGGTGTATTCCCGGAAATCCGAAAATTCTATATCACTGCCTTTTGCTTTAGACCTGCGATTGCCGCCAGTTCCTCCCTGAACCACCTTGGAGCCCTGTAAGACCAATCTATCCAGTTTTCTTAGAAAATCCGTATCAAAAGTTTTCATGCTTATTCCTCATTAAAGATTCCTCGACGGGCTCGGAATGACACCTTTTATTCTTCAGTTGCATTAATGATATCAGTAATTACTGCATCTGAGTTCTTTCCTTCAGACACCGCTTGATAATTTAATGAAATCCTATGCCTAAGAGCTGGATAAGCAATATTTCGAATATCCTCAAAGGACACATTATACCGTCCAGCCATCAATGCCTGCACTTTAGCCCCTTGAATAATAGCTTGGGCCCCTCTAGGGCTGGAACCATATCGTACCAAGCGTTTAGTAACGTCCGGACTTGTTTTTAGTTGAGGATGGGTGTTCATTACAATCCTGAGCGCATAATCCTGAACTGGTTTTGCAACAGGAACTTGTGCTGCAAGCTGTTTCAACTCCAAAATTGTTTCTGAATCAGCCACTTTTTGTGCTCCTTCTTGATAAGTGGGATTCACTGATGTTCCCAAGTGATTAGAAGATTTTGATGGATCCGAGAAATTGAAGGAGTTGGAAGACATTGAGAGCTTCAAAGTATCTTCACGTTGATCTGTTTGTTGATTTTGTGGGAGAACACTGGACGGAGCCCCTGTGGTTAAATCTACGATACGATGCAGCTCGTCCAAAGACGGTATATCAAGAAGCAGCTTGAACAGAAAACGATCCAACTGGGCCTCAGGAAGTGGGTAAGTCCCTTCCTGCTCTATTGGGTTTTGCGTAGCTAGTACAAAGTATGGTTGAGGTAGCTCTCTGGTTACCCCGCCTACAGTAACCGTATGTTCTTGCATGGCTTCCAGTAGAGCACTCTGAGTTTTAGGAGTGGCTCGGTTGATTTCATCTGCCAGAACCAAATTGCTGAAAACAGGACCTGCTTGGAAACGAAATGCACTGTTGCCCTGTTCGTCCCTTACTAAAATGTTTGTGCCCACTACATCGGAGGGCATTAAATCTGGAGTAAACTGAATTCTTTTAAATTCCAGATCCAAAACCTTTGCCAGGGTTTTAACCAGTCGGGTTTTCCCCAAGCCAGGTACTCCTTCCAAGAGAACATTTCCACCGGAAATTACAGCAATCAATACATTATGAATGATGCCTTTAAGCCCTATCATCTCTTTTGCAATTTCCTGCTCAATCTTAGTTACGGTCTTTGAAAACACTTGTACTTCCATTACTACCTCCTGCTTGCTTTACTTTGCCCTTTTATCTGCTGTTTTTTTATGTCATCCTGAGTGCAACGAAGGATCTTTCTGTAAAGATTTCTCATTGTATTCGGAATGACAGCTTTTCTGATTCCTCGCACACTCGGAATGACGGCTGCTTTAGATTTCTCGACAAAGGATTTTCTTACTGAGATGAGCTTTAGAATGATTCGTGAGTGCAACAGCGAGTGGAATATATTTATTATTTACTTGACTAGCTGTATATAGAAGCTTTTAATCCCCCAACGAATCAAAATACTCTCGTACCATATTCTGAATACTTGGAGGCAACACCCTGCGATCCATGCTGTTCATGGCCTCATTTCGATATTCCTGATAAACCTCCTGATAAGGAATGTATCCTGCAAGGCTGCCTACGCCTCTGCCATCTTCTTCAGAAATAATGTCACCCTGGCCTGAATTTTGTCCGGGTACGTTAGTTATATCTCCACCATCTCCAAGGCGTTCTGGTGCATATATCTGTTCATAGACAGTATGGGCATTTGGGTCACCCTGCTGATTATTTCCATTTTGTCCAGTTGTGCCACTACCGCCTTGGCCGGTACTCTGATTGGTAGTACCACTGCCAACACCTGAGCCTGTTCCATTACCAGTGCCTTGTCCTTGCCCCTGTCCATTCCCTTGGCCTTGCCCTTCTCCGTTTCCTTGCCCCTGCCCTTCACCAGAACCCTGGCCATTTCCAGAGTTCTCTCCTGAATTTCCATTTGAAGAGTTGCCATCACTCTGGTTTTCATTACCCTGACTGCCATTATTGGAGTTTTGTCCTGATGAATTACCAGAGCCCTGGGCATATTGGAACTCCCCTGCAGCTCTGGCTATGCTGCTACGCATTTGCTGTAAAGCATATTTTGCATCACCCATGGAATTGCTCGCATTAATGGCTTGCTTCATGGCATCTCCCAGTTGTTCTGCAGCGGCACCTGTTTGACCACTGCTTAGGCTGTTTGAAGCAGAAGCAAGACTGTTCTTTATTTCTCCATCTGTCATTGACTCTATAGCCCTTTCAAGAGCTTCTTGCAAACTTTCTGCCAATTCATCTTTATGCTCAGCCTGTTCCAATTGCTCCTTTAGTTGCTCCAGAGCATTCTCCAATTCAGCAGGACTTCTATCGGACAAAGCTTGAGCCAGAGCTTGAGTTTCTTCCAAGGAACCCAGCTGTTCTGCCAGTTTGCCTATACTTTCTTCCCGTATCTTATCAGTTAAAGCAGCTAAACTATCCTCCGCTTTGGAGATTTCCTTCAATGCTTCCTTGTAACCTCCCGTGTTCTTTAATTGTTCTGACAACTCATCAACCAACTTGGCAAGCTCTTGACGTTGTTCCTCAGTTAAAGCCTCTTCTGCTGCAAGTTCCTCCTCAATTTCCTTTAGCTCATACAATTGCTCCTCAATTTCCGCTCTTAATTCCTTCTTTCCTTGAATTACATGATCCAAGGGGTTTGGAATCAAGTTCGTTAATACAAGAACCAGAGATAGTGCCAGAAAAACAATTCCATAAGATTTTGGAATTCGCAGAGATATGCGCTTTTTAACAAATTTAGACAGAGTAACTATCGCATC
>DIQU01000058.1:80849-84420 GCA_002426555.1 Firmicutes bacterium UBA5454
GTGAGCACCTTTTCATTTAATCCAAATTTATCTGTCATCCTTGCTGCTTCATAGACAGTTGGACGCTTAATCCAACCAATCACAAGGACAAGCGTTACTGTAAACAGACCCGCGACCAAGGAATATTGCCACAAATTTTCTATAGGAATTAAAAATGATAATCCGATTACAAGCAAAATTACACCCATAGCTGACAATACACCAAGTGTTAGGTATTTAAGCATATGCGCCATGTCAATTCTTCGCTTTATTGGCGTAAAAGCGTCCTTCAAATCTGAATGCTTCCAATTTACTTTCTTACTATCAAGCTTCCTTCTTGGCTTTCCCGGCTTTTTATTTACTTGAGGTTCTTGTCTACCAAATAGTTTCATCGATTTCCTTTTTCCTTCCTTTTTCCCCCAACAGGCCGAATAGGATTAATTTTATAAACACTAACCAATAAAAGAATTACTGCAATAGCTATCATAACAAGGGAATTTAAAATCCAGAAGTCTACACCCGATTGTGTAGCACCTCCATAGCCAAACATCGAAAGTAGTCCACCTGAGCCCCTCGCCATAATATCCGCAATACCTACGGCAGGATTTATATATAAGACAAATGGCACACTGGGATTGACAGGCTGAGATGGTCCTGTCATTTGGATAGCCACCATATAAGTGCCTAGTATTACACTAACCAAACCTAGAAAGAAAATTGTCAGATAGGTTACAACCGTTGCCGTTACAGTTCGCTTAAACAAGGTAGAATAAAACATGCCAATACTGCCTACTGCAAAGGCCGTAACTATATAAAACAGAAAGAGCTTAATCATATCCCCCGGGGTAACTCCTCCAAATAAAAAGACAAGACTGAATAAGGGAATGGAGGTCACTATTAACAGTAAAATAAATGACATAGCGGAAAACAATTTCCCTAAAATAATACCAAAGGAAGACATCTTGGTAGAAAGCAGCAAGTCTAGGGTCTGTTTTTCCCGTTCACTACTGATGGTACCGGCAGTCTGTGCTGGGGTGATCAGTAAAATCAAGCTGAATTGCAGTACTGCCAAGATAGTATAAATCTCCATACCAGCCTGTTGTCTGGCATTTATTGAGTTATTATAGTACATGGAATTTTGTACAAATGCCAGGTAATACAAGAAACCGATAAGCAGCAATACTCCTAAATAAGCGGTAATACTCAAGGCTGTTCTCCAACCCCGCATTTTAATCTTCATTTCGCTTACTATCACCGGATTGCTTTTATTCCATATTCCTGTTCTCATACTCTTTTGTCACCTCCATAAATACTTCTTCCAAGCTTCCTTCTTCCTTGGTGAAGCTCATAACCGGGATATCCTGATTTATCAGCATCTTCAGGAGTTTTACCATATCATCATCACTACCGGAATAACTGACTTCCAAGGTGTTGTCCTCGCCAGTAATGTCTTCTACCAAGGGCTGTTCCCTTAGCAGGCTTACTGCTTTATCCACATCTGAAAGCACCGTGATCTCCAAAATGGTTTTCCCAGTGAGCTTCCACATAATGTCTTTGATTTCTCCGGAATAAACCAGTATACCTCTTTCTATAATGCCGATGCTTGAGCAAAGCTCAGCCAGCTCATGTAAAATATGAGAGCTGATTAATATGGTTTTATTCATATCTTTCAGGGCTTTTAAGATGCCCTTCATTTCTATCCTGGCTCGCGGGTCCATACCGGAGGCTGGTTCATCCAGTATCAGAAGTTCCGGATTATGAATCAGACTGCGTGCCAAACACAGCCTTTGCTTCATGCCTCGAGATAGAGTATCTACATAGTTTTCTTTTTTGTCCTGTAGATTCACCAGCTCCAGAAGCTCATCGCTTCTCCTATTTCTATCAGTCTTGGATAAGCCATAGCAGCTGCCATAGAAATCCATGTATTCGTCGACCTTCAAATTATCATATACACCAAAAAAATCAGGCATATAGCCAATTTTTCCTCTCACCTGAACGGGGTGATGAGCCACATTGATTCCATCTACCAGAACCGTCCCCGAAGTTGCCTCCATGAGAGTTGCGACCACGCGCATAGTTGTAGTCTTGCCGGCACCGTTTGGTCCTACAAAGCCATAAATATCGCCTCTATTCAGTTCCAGGCTCAAATTGTCAACTGCTGTAAAGTTACCATATTTCTTCACAAGGTTTTCTATTTTAAGCATTAGGGCTCCCTCCCTTCCAGTGCGATAGTGGGCAGGCCAACTTCTGCATAATCTAAATTTGAAACCGCCTTTAAATAGATCACATTATCCACATCCACATACATACTGAAATTGTTGGAATCTATCTCAATTCCCTCGCCTCGCATCTCCACATAATCCTCGTGTTCAAGATTTAAAATCTGCATTGTACCATTTCCATACATGACGCTTGATCCAACCAGAACTCTCAAATCCTGAAGATGAATATAGCTGGACAAGTCAATTGTGAAAACTGCATAACCTTGTGCACCATGGATAAAAAATACATCGCCGCCATAGTCTACGTTTCGAGACATATCCTCCTCAAACCTGCCCATTATCATGCCAGGTGGAATACTGACTATTCCAGACCTCTCCACGTTTAAATCCATTGAACCGATGATTATGCCGTCCCTCATAACCCGATCAGGTTCTTCACCATTAATCAGGATGCCGGTTTCCGGTTCTCCCGCAAAAAAAGCAAAGTAGGAGATTTTCATAGTCTGGGCTTCCTGGCTTCCCGGTTTACTTGGAACTTCTGTTGGTACAGGGCGTTTATAGGGGTCTCTATAGTAATCCTCCCTGATCGTTTGCTCAAGTATGTTTCTACGGTACATCAGCTTTTGATTTTCCTTATTATTAACCCCTGTAACTGAATTCCATGGAAAGACAGACTCTATAATTTCGTTATAGCAGTCCCTGTTCTGACTAGTCAGTGGTAAGTCCATCTCCACATTTATGCTCTCCCCTGCGGCTATGTTACCAAGCTTAACAAAAGCATTGGAGGTATAAATCACCAAATGTTCCAATGGATAGGCTGTATCGTTTCGAACCGTTCCCTTCACCTTGCCCATTTCATAGTTAAGATCTGATTGAATGGTACCCATGTTAATTTGACGAGTATCTGTTTGAAAGGTTTCCATTGTCCAGATATTCGCATTCTTATATTGGATTTTTGAAGGGTTGCCCTGTACAAGCTTTGCCTTACTAACCAGCCCTTCATTTCCATAACCTGAATTATTGGAATTAAGAGAAAGTAAAGCAAATCGATCAAACTCAACCTCATAATCTCCTCTTCGGGGTATGAAAACTCCCACTTGATTGCTTATATCAGCTTGAGACGAATTAGCATCCATCTTAGCCAGGGAAATTGTGTTTACGATGAGCTCACCGCCTTTGGTATTATAACCTAATCCGAATATCAAGACAGCAAACAAAACGGACAAGACCGGTATTGTGACCCAGGACCATTCCCGTTTGTCAATTTTTTTAAGAAACAGGTAATTGAAAGGACCAGCCAGCGCCAGATAGAAAAGAAAGAGAAAAAGAATTAGGGTAATAGAGGGCATTTCCATTGCCTCTATGCTCCC
>DIQU01000058.1:84565-102141 GCA_002426555.1 Firmicutes bacterium UBA5454
TCTATGCTCCCTAATACTGAACTTAGACCGCTTGAGAAAGAAATCTTATCACCTGGATAACGAAGTGATGATAAGACGTCCGAAGTGAGGCTTTGGCTTAACAGGTTTTCCCAAAAGAGTTTGTTTCCTGTCCAGCTGATGATAGGTTCAGTTCCCAAGTCAAATCCTGCCAGATAAACACTGCCTTTTTCTTTTTCGAACAACCAAACCAAGCTTCCTTGTTCATCCCCTATTAGCGTTCTTCCTTCCTCTGTGCGAATATCCAACACTTGCAGTGGAGCGTTTCCTAAAATCGGTGTCGTTCCCATTGCTTCAAATATTTCAAGAGAATCCCAGGCATTCAGCTCAGCTGGAGTTGCTGAAATAACACTTCCAGTTAAACCTGACAAGGTACGTTTACCATTAACGCCAGAACCAATAATCAATATACCGCCATCCTTAAGCCAAGAATCCAGTGCATTTAGCTGTTCTGGACGAAAGCCGGATGTATCAATATTATTGAAAATCAGGACAGAAAAAGCTGCCAAGGTTTCCCTGCGGCTTGGAAAATTTGCAGCATCCAGAGAAATCGGTTCATAATTGGATAAATAATTACCGGTTGCCAGTTTTTCCTTCCAATAGCCTAAGGAAGGTTGATCATCGGTTACCAAGCCCATGAAATATTTATCAGCAGAAATGGGATTCAGCCTCTCAACCTTCAAAGTTTGCACATGCTTTCCCTTTCCATCTATGAGATTAATGCTTAAGCTGCGTTCTACCTCAGGCATTCGAGCATAGATGGTGTACTCTTTCTCCGAAGTGTTAGGAAGACTGACAGGAGTCGAATAAACTAAGGAAGTCTCCTGTCCGGTTTTTACTCGAACCTCGAGACTGCCCTCAAGATCACTGCCTGAATTAGTAAGCTGAACCCGGATAGGAGTCCAATATCCTAACAAATAATTTCCATCAAAGCCGATCTCAGCTTCCATGGTAACCCCTTCCGCCCTTGCTGTGGAAGGAAAGGTAAATAATAGCAAGATTAAGCAAGCAATGGTTATAGTACAAACCCTTTTCATAAACTAACTCCCTTCGAACTCATCGATAAGTAATTCAAATGATAATTTATGTGGTATCGAAGGCATCATTACTGGATATTCCCTTCATTTACCTATTTTGTCCTAATAATGAGTATACCATTTATATTCCATCGTAGTAACTAAAAATGCTTACGATTTTGTGACATTTTTGTCACAGAAAACCCCCGCTATGGGGGTTTTTGTTAATTCAAGTATAAGGTGTGTATAGTATCAGGCAAGTGTATGAATTGCGTCCCGCATCAAATTTCTTTTTCCAGTATATGTGTCAGCAGCTTTACAGCATTTTCTAAATCATTCTTGTCTACCATCTCATGAGCTGAGTGCACATAACGGCAGGGAATGGATAAAACGCCTGAAGGAATGCCTTCCCGCGTAAGATGAATGGCTCCGGAGTCTGTTCCTCCAAACTCCAAAACTTCCAGCTGATAGGGAATCCCAATTTCTTCTGCCCGCCTTATCATTAAGTCTTTCACCTTGGGATGGCAGATGACTGAAGAATCCTTTATCTTCACTGCGGGTCCGTCTCCCAGATTAATTGCCATAGGTCTGCATTTTGGTGTGTCTCCCGCCATGGTAACATCAACAGAAATACCTATATCCGGATTGAGGGAATAAGCTGAGGTTTTAGCTCCTCGCAACCCAACCTCTTCCTGAGTGGTAAACACAAAAATCAATTCATTTGGAAAATCTTTTACTGCCTTGATAGTTTCTACCAGAACTGCACAGCCTGCCCGGTCATCTATGGCGCAACCGAAATAGCGGTCTCCACGCTCTGCCATAGGAGCATGATAGACTGCCACATCACCTATACTAACCAGTTTTTTCGCTTCTTCCCGATCAGCTGCACCAATATCGATAAACATTTTATTAAGTTTCAGGTTTTTCATCTCTTCCAATTCTGTTTCATAGCTTACCACACCAGTTACTCTATTTTCAAATATAACCCGACGGTGCATTACATTGAAGGGATTTATACCACCTATATTGGAGAAGCGCAAAAAACCGTTCTCATCAATATTGGTAATTATGAGCCCTATTTGATCCATGTGGGCTGCCAGCATGACCTTCTTGGGGTTGGAAGCCTTGCCCTTTTTTATAGCAATGAGATTACCCATAACATCTTCATTAATCTCATCCACATAGTCCTTTATTTCCTCCCTGACAGCTTGACCAATGGTTACCTCTTTCCCCGAAGGTCCATATATTCCAGTTAATTTCTCCAATAAGCTTTTCAACGGGATCCACATCCTTTCAAAAATTCTTTCACTAATCGAATGGTGTTATAATAGTCTTCCAGATCCAACATGGAAGATGGTGAATGTATGTAACGGCAGGGGGTCGAGACCACTACTGCAGCAACGCCGCTGTGAGTAGTTTGTATAGTGCCTGCATCATTGCCACCGGCAATATTCTCTTTCACCTGATAGGGGATGCCGTTAGTTTCTGCTGTTTCCACCATCTGCTTGAACAGCTTTGGATTGGCAATGGAACTCTTGTCCATAAAAGAAACGGCTGGTCCCCTTCCCATTCTGGTGGTCACCATATGCTCCGGTACATCAGGTATATCTGCACAAGTGGTACCTTCCAGAACAATAGCAATATCTGGATTTAAATGATATGCTGCTGCTGTTGCTCCACGGAGACCTACTTCTTCCTGCACTGTAAAGCAGGCAATAAATTCAAAATCATAGCTTTCCTTCAAGAGTTCAAGCAGTACGGAACAACCTACTCGATCATCCAATGCCTTTGCTTTTACCTTGTTATCACCAAATGGAGTAAAAGAGCTGTCAAAGGATGCATAATCCCCCAGCTGTACTACCTTCTGGGCATCTTCTTTCGAACTTGCTCCTATATCAATGAACATCTGCTTCTGCTTGATTACCTTGTTGCGTTCATCACGTTCCTGCAGATGTATTGCCTTCACACCAATAACGCCTGGTATGGCATCTTTACCAATAAGAACACGCTTGGACAGTAAAAGTCGCTGGTCTATTGCACCTATGGGCTGAAACTTCAACATCCCATTATCGGATATGGCGGATATTATTAAGCCTACTTCATCCATATGTGCTGCAGCCATAACCTTTGTTCCGCTTCCTTTACCTGTTTTCCTGGCAATTACATTGCCCATTCGATCTACGGAAAGCTCAGCTCCGGTCTGAGCAGCCAGTTCCAGGATGATTTCTCTAACTTCGTTCTCGTTACCGGAAACACCTCTGGCATTCGTCAATCCTTCTAATACTTCAACCATTCCTGCCATCCCTCCTTTAATGATGCGATAAATAAGGCAATGAGTCTGGCACCGGATTTGATATGCTCCATATTCATTGTTTCCACTGTAGTATGCATATAGCGAAGAGGGATCGCCAGTAAAATCGTGGGCACCCCACTGCGGGAAATCTGAATAGAACGAGCATCGGTCCCTGTAGGTCGAGGCTCTATTTCAATAAGACATTCCATACCGAACTCTTTTGCAACATCCAAAAATTTGTCAGTTAAACCAGGATGCATATTTGGTCCCTTACATACTACTACACCCTTGTCCATGGGATGAGTATCCTCTTTTGAAGCATCCGGAGTTTCTCCATGGGTTACATCAATGGCTATGCCAATATCCGGTTCAGTGGAATAAGAACTGATAATGGCACCCCTGGTACCCACCTCTTCCTGCACTGTTGCTACGCATACAACCTCTGCTTGATATTGAAGCCTGTCCAGTTCTTTCATAACTTCCACCAACAAAACCACGCTTGCCCGGTCATCCAGCGATTTTCCATTAACCAGCGAACCTTGCATGGATACCAATGGACTGATAAAGGTGATTAAATCGCCTACTCGAACCAATTCTTTCACCTTATCTGCCGGCATACCCAAATCAATGCACATATCCTTCATTTTCATGACTTTTTGTGATTCTCCTGCCTCCTGCAAATGAGGCGGGAGCGTGCAAATAATGCCATGAAGCTTTTTCCGTCCATGAACACTTACTTCCTGAGCTGGTAAAATCCTTTGATCTACACCACCTATACTGGTAAATCTTAAAAAGCCTTTTTCATCAATATCTCGAACCATCAGGGCAATTTCGTCCATGTGGGCGGCCAGCATGACTTTGGGTCTGATGTAATCTTCCTTGACCGCAGTGCCTTTTTTGATTCCATAAACATTGAAAAATGAATCCGTACGAACTTCGTCGCAATACCGGGAAAACTCATCAGCAACCCTGTTGGCTGTCTGCTCTTCATAGCCGGACACACCCGGTATTTCCATAAGTTCCGCTAAAAACTCTCTCAAGCCTTCATCCTCCTTGTTATTTTTTCTTTACTTTTTTACCTTGATGTTCCACATCAACTCAGTGCTCCTCTTCTTTCTCTTTATCAAGAAAACTGACTCCCTGCAATCTGGACAACTCTGCGCCTACTGTACGCTTATCTATCCCCGGTGGCAGCACCAGATTGAAAAATGCACAGGTATGGTCTCCCTCTCCCGAGTCTACCTTGATATCTCTGACACGGATGTTCAACTCAGACAGTACACTGGTAATCTTGGCAATTTGCCCAGGGCTATTAGGAATTTCCAGAGAAATCTCAAAATTACTATGGCTTGGTACAAAACCTTCAAATTTCTTTAAAAATACCAAAGTTACATAGGATAACAATGTAGCAATCAATGCTCCCCAATAAAACCCGACACCTATAGCCAGACCAATACATGCTACTACCCATAGACTGGCTGCTGTAGTCAACCCCCGGACTCGAGATCCATCCTTTAATATTGTGCCTGCCCCCAAGAAGCCGATGCCGCTTATCACCTGTGCCCCCAGACGAGCCGGATCAGGCAAATGCGAATATGTATTCAACATAAATTCTGAAGTCATCATGACCAGTACAGAGCCCATACAGACCAAGGTATGGGTTCGATATCCGGCAGGGCGATTACCTATCTCCCGTTCCAAGCCGATAAGTCCACCAAAAACCATAGCCAGTACCAGTTTTAAAATCATCTCCCAATTCATTTCTATCCCGTTCCCCTCCATATTATTATATTGGTTTCATTTACTTAATATCCTAATTAATATGCTGGCTTCGCTTTTTTGATACCTAAAATAATATAGGGAAATTATTTTTCCAATACCTGAAACTAACCGAACCTAAAAATCTTAATATGTAATTCCTTAGGTTTCCATATTATAGTGAATAGTATACTCCGCTTATCGCAATTTTACAACTCACCACCTGAATTATCCTATATTTTGGTTTCCGTGGATTTCTGAGTAGGATTTTTCCCTTTTATGCCTCATATTGATTATGACCAGATAGATAAACTCCGACAGCTCAGCTGATATCATTCCCAGTGCTCCAATAATGGCAGGATTTGCGAAATTGATAAAGGAACATGCCAGCATGGAAACGATCAGAGTAGACAAACTGACAATTTTACCTCTGCCAATCACCTTGGTAAGCTTGTCTCTCATAAGTACGCCCCAGAGGTACTCCCTGGTTACTATGAGCAGCGGAAGGAAGGATATGAGCTTCAGAACATCCATGGACATGACACTGATCTGTTGAGAAGCACCTATCCATTTTGTTAGAATATACATACCCACAGGAGTAAAAGATATAATGATCAGCAGCAGGGTAAGAAAGATGGATATTATTCCCCCAAACAGCTTTATTGCTTTTTCACTCTCTCTGTTGTCATCTTCAAGAAAATTCATAGGCAGCTGATGAAACATATTAAGGGGGTTTGTGAATATATAGCCTAAACTCCAGGCAACTGAAAATGCCGATATGGCCATTTCGGGGCATGCAGTTCTTCCCAAACCTGTATTTATTATTGGCTGCACTATGGTTGTAACCAGTGATGTGAAGATGAGAGGATAGAAAAACCGCATGATCATTCCATAGGTCAAATCAGCAGGCTTTTTTTCAAGCTCATTAGAAGATTCTGTGTTACTGGTATCAAGCTTTCCTTTGATATCACCTATTGTAATCCTGGTGGTCAGAGCCAATACCAATGACTCTATGAGACCCGCACCTAGAAACATGATACCGGCTAATATTCCCGGCGGTATAAAAGAAAGATATTTAATGATGAAAATAAAAATCAGTACATAGATCATTCGAATAATGGATGACAGGGTAACTATGGATGTAACACGGAAACGTATGGCTATGCCTTGAAAAAAATTACGAAGTGTTACTGCTGCAGGAAAAATACTGAGTACAGCTAAAATCACCAGTGATTGTTCAAGTACCTGACCCTGAAGACCCATCACATTCGTCATGATCCAGCGTGCCAGACCTGATATGACAACCAATCCCAATAATATGGTGATAAACAGGGCATCCAAGGCGGTGAATTGCAATACTTTCTTATAGGTCTTTGAGCTTTTTACAAAGGTTACTGCTGTTTGTGGGATCATGAAAACAGCACTTTGAAACAGGTTCATGAAGCCTTTTGCAACAAAAAAGGCAGCTATATAAATATCCTGATTCGGCAGTCTGGCCAGGCCGGCATTAAAGAGAGTGTGTGTAAGCGCTATAAGCACTGAAGTCAAGGCAAGCGGTATAAAAAACTTAAACTGATCAAACATTAGTCGATGCATTACAGTATTGTTGTTATATTTTTTTGTTGTATCAGGCAACAGATACGTCCACCTCACCAATAAAACAGCAGGCAGCCTTCATCTTTGGTGACTTTAGCTGTCTGCTGTCACTTATTTTAATACTGCTAAAAAATGCTGCACCTTCCAACTTATTAGGTTCAAACAGCCGTAGTTGCTTATCGAATTTCTCTGTCTATATTCATCAAACTGTCATTTTGGTGTTACACCAGTTCTGCTCCGCGCTCCAAAGCTTTTTCATTGATGGGAATAAGATTTTGCTTGGAAGGACCCAGTACATTTTTTAGTGCCTCTATAATAGATTCAGATGAGACTCCTCCGCCTGCCTTCGCCAGATAGGCACCTAACATAACTGAGTTGGCAACTCTCTTATTTCCCAGTTCTTCAGCAATTTCATTGGCAGGAATGTAGAAAACCTGAATATCATCCCTTGTGGATTTTCTTTCTATCAGAGAGCTGTTTATAAACAACAAACCGCCGGGCACTACAGCATCTTCAAACTTATCCAGGGAAGGGCTGTTCAGTGCAATAACTGCAGAGGCATGAGTGACTATGGGTGAACCAACCTGCTCGTCTGAAATGATGACATTGCAGTTTGCTGTGCCGCCTCTCATTTCCGGACCGTAGGAAGGCAGCCAGGAAACGTTCCTTCCTTCCAGCATGCCCGCATAAGTCAGCTGCTGACCCATGGACATTACGCCCTGCCCGCCAAAGCCGGCAATAATAATTTCCTGTAACATGTCACTCTACCTCCTTTTTTACGCCCAGGGGATAATAGGGAATCATGTTAGCTGCTACCCATTCCAAGCTTTCCTTGGGTGACATTCCCCAGTTGGTAGGGCAAGTGGACAAAACTTCTATCATTGCAAAACCTTTACCTGTAATTTGGCATTCGAATGCCTTCTTAACAGCCTTTTTCGCCTGTCGGATATGCTTTATATCATGAACGGATACCCTTTCGATATAAGCAGCACCTTCCAAGGCAGCAAGCATTTCACTCATTCGAATTGGGTAGCCTTCTGTTTCTGCTTTCCTGCCATATGGCGATGTAGTTGTAACCTGACCCAACAAGGATGTCGGAGCCATCTGACCGCCGGTCATTCCATAAATGGCATTATTGATAAATATAGTGGTTATTTTCTCACCACGGTTGGCTGCATGAACTATTTCTGCAGCACCTATGGAAGTTAAATCCCCATCGCCTTGATAGGTAAATACTACCTTGTCAGGATGAACTCTTTTCACCCCTGTTGCTACTGCCGGAGCACGACCATGAGCAGCTTCCTGCATGTCACAGTTGAAGTAGTCGTAGGCAAACACGGCACAACCTACCGGGGCGATACCTATGGTATCTTCTCTTATATCTAATTCGTCCATTACCTCAGCAACGAGACGATGAACAATTCCATGGGTACAGCCAGGGCAGTAATGCATTGGCTTGTCTGTTAAAGACTGGGGTTTTTGAAATACTTTCTTCATCACTTTACCCCTCCTCTGATTTTTTCTATCTCTACCAGGATATCATCCGGATTTGGGATCATACCGCCGGTTCTGCCATAGAAATGAGATGGCTTCTTGCCTCCAATTGACAATGTTACATCCTCAACCATCTGACCCATACTCATTTCTACTGTTAAAAATGCCTTTACATGATCTTTTTCCGCATAACTTCTAATGGTATCCACTGGGAAAGGCCACAGCGTAATTGGTCTGATTAAACCAAGCTTTATACCCTGCTGTTTTGCCCTGTCTATAACACTTCGAACAACACGGGAAGTGGTTCCGTAAGCACAAACAATAATCTCTGCATCTTCACAGTTGTAGCATTCAACCATGGTTTCGTTGGCTTGTATCATTTCATATTTTCTGTAAATCTTATTTACATGGTCTTCCAACTCCTGAGGATCGATAAACAATGAGTTGATGACAGCTCGTGGTCGATCTCCCTTCCAACCGGTAGCAGCCCAATCTTTAGGTGGAAGATCTCTGCCTTTTCGTTCGCTAAATTCTACAGGTTCCATCATCTGACCTAGCATTCCATCCCCTAGAATCATAACCGGATTACGGTATTGGTCGGCAATGTCAAAACCTTCCTGAACCAAATCAACCATTTCCTGTATGGTGGAAGGTGCTAAAACAACCAGGTGGTAGTCTCCATGGCCGCCTCCTTTAACTGCCTGAAAGTAGTCGGATTGGGCAGCTTGAATACCGCCCAGTCCCGGACCGCTTCGAACCATGTTGACTATTAGACATGGCAACTCAGCCCCTGCTATATAGGAAATCCCTTCCTGCTTCAGGCTGATACCCGGGCTGGAGGATGATGTCATAGCTCGAGCACCGGCACCTGCTGCACCGTATACCATATTAATAGCTGCTACTTCACTTTCTGATTGTATAAAAGAACCGCCTACCTGAGGCAACCTTTTCGCCATGTAGGCTGGAATTTCATTTTGTGGTGTAATGGGGTATCCGAAGAAATATCGACATCCTGCTTGAATAGCGGCTTCGGCGATGGCTTCGTTCCCCTTCATCAATACCTTGGACATAATTAACTCCCTCACTCTCCTTACTTTTCTACTTCAACAACATCCCCCGACACGGGTGATTCTTTGTCTTGTATTTTTGTTCGCTCTCCTTACTTTTCTACTTCTATAACAACATCAGGGCACATCATAGCACAAAAAGCGCAGCCGATACATTTATCCATTTCATCTACCGTTGCAGGGTGATAACCTTTTTTATTAATTCTATCTTTAGTCATATGCACTACGTGTTTGGGACAAACCGAAACACAAAGCTCACAACCCTTGCAGCGATCTTCGTCAAACGTGACTCTTGCCATACTCAAAACCCTCCTTTACCAAGCAGATTGTAGAATTTTTGTCATCCTGAACGCAGTGAAGGATCTTATCCTTATCCATACATCACCAGGGAGGTTTCATATATATCGAAATCGGCAATAATTCACCTTCCAAGTCTTCCGGCAACTGAACCAACAATTCCTTCAGTCCGGTAATATATGAAATGGGTATATATACAGACTGCGAAACTTCCTTAATTAAATCATTACCGTCAATTATATCACATATTGTCGTTTCATATGATAAATTTGTATTGTTTATCAAATCAGTAACCTTTAGTCTGGATTTAACCTGGATCTCCCGCATCATATCCAATATATCTTCCTTTGCAGCAGACATCGGTCTTTTTATATTTATAACATAATACATTTTATAGGGTTCTCTCTGGAAGTGAGAGAAATATTGACCCAGGGCTTTGGCTCCTACCTCATCTCCTCCCACATCAAAGATAACCTTTGCAGATTTATCGGCAAATACAGAATAAAGCTCTGCCGGCAAAGAAGGAACATCTACTGTAGTGGCAGCAAAGTTTGGAGAAATCAGTTTGACACCTTGGGCTTCCAACTGACCTTTAACCTCTGTTGAACGAAAAAAAGGATTCACTATATCCAAATCCACCAATATGGTTTTATGACCCGAATTTGCACTCTTGATTGCATAGTTGACAGCAATTTCAGTTTTTCCGCTGCCAAAATGTCCGGTGAATAAAATCAGTCTTTCGGAATTCATTTGTTCACTTCCAATCTGTAGGATTCTTAACTGCGTTCTGAATGACAAAAACACAGATTCTTCACTGCGTTCTGAATGACAAAAACACAGATTCTTCACTGCTTTCTGAATGACAAAAACACAGATTCTTCACTGCTTTCTGAATGACAGGTTTCAGGGTTCCCAATTGCGGTAAATGCTGTCCAGCCTCTTTATTTCCAAGTTCCCGCTGCATATATCAGTCAGCTTTCCTGTCAAGCCTTCCCAATCAAGCTTGGTCAGCAACTGGATGCTCACCATTTCTCCATAGGACATATCTTCAATTTCAATACCAGGCTGCCTTAGAAAATGTTCTACACTGCCCAATAGGTTGTAGTTAATCGTAAGTACTCCTCGGCTGCTGAGTTGCATTCTTACCATGCCGGCTTCATTTATCGCTTCTGCTGTTGTCCGGCTGTATGCCCTGACCAGACCACCGGCTCCCAGCTTTATGCCACCGAAGTACCGCACTACGATGACCATCACATTTTTTAATTCTCTTTGAAGTAAAACCTGCAGGATTGGCATGCCGGCAGTGCCTCCCGGCTCCCCATCATCTGAAAAACGCTGAAGCAAACCATCCAATCCAATAACTGCGCCATAGCAATAATGAGAAGCGTTGGGATACTTTTCCCTGGCATCGTCCAAACACAAGGCAATTTCCTCTTCAGAAGTCAGAGTATAGGTCAGTCCAATAAACCTGGATTTTTTTATGACCACTTCCTGTTCAGCATTCTTCACTATTGACAGATAATCCATCAGCCGCCCTCCTCATTGCACGCCTCAATTAAAACTCCAGAAAGCAGGCTTATTCATCCACTTCAAGCCACCCCAGGAATTTATCGTCGGAAACATTGGTCTTAAACTGGGACTTATATAAGCCGGAGTAAATGCCGTCTTTGTCCATAAGTTCCTCATGAGTTCCTTCTTCCACAATACCTTCCTCGGTAAGTACCAGAATCCGATCAGCATTTTTTATGGTAGAGAGTCTGTGGGCTATTATCAAAGAGGTTCGACCATGAGACAATTGTTCCAGGGAATGCTGAATTTTAATTTCAGTCTCATTATCCAATGAAGAGGTAGCTTCATCCAAAAGCAGAATTGGCGGGTTTTTCAAGAAGACTCGAGCGATTGAAATACGCTGTTTCTGCCCCCCGGAAAGCCGTATGCCTCTTTCTCCTACCTGAGTGTTATATCCATCAGGAAGGCTTACAATAAAGTCGTGGATATTGGCTCTTTTTGCAGCCTCCTGTACTTCCTCTTCTGAAGCGTCCACTCTGCCATATCGAATATTATCTCCAATAGTTCCCGCAAATAGAAAAATGTCTTGCTGAACCAAACCGATATTCCTGCGCAGAGATTTCAAGGTATAATTGCGGATATCCTGTCCGTCAATCTTGATAATTCCTTCCTTTACCTCGTAAAAACGCGGAATCAGATGACACATAGTGGTCTTTCCGCCACCGGAAGGACCAACCAGTGCTATGGTTTTCCCTGCTGGTATGCTTATATTTATCTCTTGCAGCACCTTTTCATTTTCATCATATGAAAAGCTGACATTTTCGAATTCAATGTCCCCGTTAACATCCTCAAGTTCCTCTGCATCCGGTGCATCCACTATATCAGACTCGACATCCATGATTTCCACAAACCGTTCCAAACCTGTCATGCCCGATTCAAATTGCTGCATGAAGTTGCTCAGCCGTCCGATGGGCTGGAGAAAAACACCTACATACATGATAAATGCAAGCAGATCTGCAATATCCATCCATTGCCGGTAAATGAAATAGCCGCCTACAGCGACCACTACGACATTCAACATATGGGAAAAATACTGTATACCTGTCTGGAAAACAGCCATATGTTTATAAGCGACATATTTTGTGCTGCGAAACCGCCTGTTTCCTTTGCCAAATTTTTCTTCTTCATATGCTTCGTTTGTAAATGACTTGGAGACACGCACACCGGAAATGCTGCTTTCCAACTGAGCATTAACATCTGCCAGCTTAACCCGCATATCTCGGAATGAATTACTCATACGTTTTCGGTAAGTCAATGCGAACCAAAGCATGACAGGCACTGCTAAATAGACAATAACAGCAAGGCGCCATTCTACCCTTATGAGCATGAAAAAAGAACCCACTAACATGATCAGGGATAACAAAAGATCCTCGGGACCATGATGGGCAAGCTCGGTTATTTCATTGAGGTCGTTGATCATGCGGGACATTAAATGTCCAGTTCGGTTTTTATCATAGAATTTAAAAGGCAGGGTTTGTAAGTGAGAAAACAAATCCTTTCTCATATTAAATTCCATCCTTACGCCTAATATGTGACCCCAATAGTTAACCACATACAGCAGCACGGATCGTATAAGATACATAACTACCATCGCAATGATAAACAACCAAAATGTACGCATTGCACCTGCTGGTAGAATTGTTCCCGTTATCTCCCTGGTCATCATGGGAAAAATAAGATCTATTGCAGCTACTAATATTGCACAAATTATGTCTATTATAAGAAGCTTGTAATGAGGTCTGTAATAAGATGCAAAAACACGCAATAGTTTTTTCTTGCTCAAGCTGGTATCCTCCATATAATAAGTTAGTATACAACCAGTATCTATTATAAGATAATCCAACTCAGGAAAGCAAGTATACAGAATACAGGATTTACTTATGTACATATGGTAATATGGTTTGGTATATGTACTGATAATAAAAGATGAGGTGACTGCATCAGCAAACACCTCATCTTCTATAAATCATGTTATAAATTATATTTAATCGTCCGAAGGAGTGTATTTAAATGAGAGCTCTCTTCCGTCGGAAGTTACTCCGGTGAAATCATCACCATCTATAGCATACCATTCTTCCGATGTTTTGGGAAAATCGATTGATTCACTGCCTGTTAAGTCCGAAGGCTTTGATGATGCTTCGGAAATGCCGATAGCGCCGTTCTTTCCGCTAATGGCAAGATAGAATATTGATGCAGAGTCGTCATCATCCAGGACATATGTTTGAGCAACATAGCCAAAGGATGATTTACGGTATTCGGAAACGACAGTCTCCTTGCCATCTGTGATTGCAGTTAATTTGAGTGAGTCTGCTGACTTGTCATATACACCCTGCAACTCATATTTCATGCCTTCATCGTCGGTATATTGGATACTGTATTGATTACCGTTTTCTTTATAATCAACATCCTTCACGCCTAAGAACCCCAGGGCAGAATTAGCTGCAGCCTCACCAAGACCAAAGCTGGTTGCAGGAAACAAAGCAAGATCTACCAAAATAACACCCAGCAAAGACAATGAATCAAGCTCGGTACCGGGATTGTCCGACAGTGCATCGCTGATTATGGTGGTCAGTTCACCTTTCGCTTCCATGTAAGCGCAGTAGGATTCGGCAACTATGGACTGGCTCGATCCGGGATCCTTGTTGTCATCTTTCTTATCATCATCCTTATGATCATTCGGTTTTACTGTTGCTTCAGTTTTCCCCTTATCAACAGGCTTTCCTTCATTCGGTGGAGCATTCCTGCCGCAGCTGACAAGCAGCAACATTACCAATAAAATAGCTGTTAAACGAAAAACCAGGCGCTTGGAACTCTTGTTTCCTGTAGTGAACATAACTGATAACCTCCATTGCTAAATTTTAAAATATAACCTGGGAAAATATATACTCCGCTGACAATATTATAATAATCTACACAGTGGAATGATATGTTAAATATGCTTATATTAAGTAAGAATAATACTATTATGTGTCTATTTGTGTTATTTCCGGTATACATGAGGGAGATACGCCTCAATTAGAGTCTGTTGTGGTATTATCTACCGAAAAGATCTACCAGTATCTTTTCACATTGTATTTTGTATCAATTTTTCTCAACAATTCAAGTTCTACCCGTTTGTAATTTGTCGTGTTATAAAAATATAGGCTGACCGTTTTTCCCTGCTCGTACAGATTTAGAATAACCTTGTTCATTTTGCAGTTCGTGCTTTGACCACCAATATAACAGTTACGCGGTGCAATGCGGCCATAGCCCATGTTGAAACGCTTTTTCAAGTTTTCAGTTTCACCAATATATATGATACTATCATCAACCACCCAAAGATAGACGCCAGGGCAGTCGCCTGCGTTAATTGAAAACCGACAAAACGCACCTTTACCAAAATGCGACAATAACAGACCCTTCTTGTTATCATACTCATTCTGAGGATAATACTTTATTATCGAACCACTAACATCGCAATCTGGTATAAGCTGCTGTATATAGCAGAATTCATATCCAAATACCCTTAGTGTCTTCATGGTTGAATCAACAAGCATTTGTGTTGTATTAACTCCTGATGTTGTCTTTAGCGATTTTGTTTTTGGTTGCAATACTTGCTTTGATATATTGTCAGCTTTATAAAAACAGACAGTCTGATCTATGGTATTAGCCAGCTTAACCTTATATCCTGCATCCAACCATGCATTTGCTTGAGAGTGACCACCATTTGCCCACCACGCCTCATAGGTATAAGCACTCTTAGGCAAATCAAATCCTAAAATTCTCTCAAGCTCTAAAAAAGTCATATTTATGCAATCTTGACCAGAAGAAATTAAAAACTGCTTTAATGCTGTGTATTTACTCATTAACTGCCCCCTGTATCATTTTTTTCTTAAGTAGCTGCTGACTAAAAACTAGGAATTTCTTGTACTTATTCTTTCATAGTATTCCTTTAACTTATTATCACAATGCTTGATGATCCTAGCTTGTTCATCTTTGCTTAGTGTTTTATATACATGTCTGTTGAATTCTACATATTCCAGGTCCTTTGAACGTTTCATGAATCGCATATCCTCAAAGCGTTTGAATGGGTTAGCAAAAATATTTCTTTCTACATCCTTCTTTGAATAGCTGTCTTTTATGTATATGCTGTTTTTCTTCTCAACAATCTGTCCTTCTAGCTTTCTACTCTCATAGAAGTCAATAAAATAATCCACAATATCATCAACTAGAACTCTACCCTCATCATCAACATGATTTAACATCGCCTTAAGCAAGACAGGTTTATATGAATAGCTCATATCCATCGTATTAACCATTTCAATAAATTTACTCTTCATATTAGCAGCTGTAATAAGATCCCAGCCAAATGCCACAGCATATTTTTTTACGGTTTCATCTTTAAAGTACTTGAAGCTCCTATTGCTTCCTATAGGGACCTCAAGATCAGGAACTATACGGCCATCACGGATGTATCTCTCTACAGTCTCAGCCTGCACATCAACCATACGTACAAATTCCATCTGTGATATCATTCTCTGAGCCTCATCCTGCCAATTGAAGAGGTCTACCAATTCAAAATCAGATATATCCACAGGAAATTCAAGATACACAGCAGGCTTCTCTCCTCTTGCGAGTAGATCTTTGTCCAACTCAAACTGCTTATCAGATGCTACTGCATAAGAACCAGGTATATATTCTTTTATATTAAACAACCTATGCACTGAGTACGGCATATTAAACAAGCCGGCATTATCTATAAAATCAAAGACCATTAAATATTCTTTCCCAGGTGAATTACGCATACCTCTGCCCAATTGTTGAATATATAAGGTTTTTGATAAAGTTGGTCTTGCCATGAATAATACCTCTGTCCTTGGGCTGTCCCAACCTTCATTCAATAAGTCACATGCACAAAGTACATCTATGTCTCCATTTTCGTATTGTTCAAGTATTCTGATTCTATCCGTATGTTTGGTAGACCCTGATACAGCTTCGCTGATTATTCCGTTTTCACGAAACATGCCGGCTATTTCATTTGCATGAGAAACAGATGCACAGAAGACTACTGTCTTTTTGTTTTTTACATAGTTGAGGTAAGTATCGATTATAATAATATTTCTTTCTGGTACAAAGAGCTTGCTTTCCAGATCCTGCGAGTAGTATTTGATTCCATTGATTCTGACTGAAGACAAGTCCACATTCGTTTTTATTCTTATACAACGGATGGGTACTAATTCGCCAAGCTCTACAGCTGTTTTTAAATCCAACTTATGGGCAACTGTCTTAAATATCTCTAGTAAATCCTCGCCATCAGTTCGATCTGGTGTCGCTGTCAGACCAAGTGTAAAATCTGGTTTGAAATATCCCAATATCTTCTTATATGTACTGGCTGTCCCATGGTGGCACTCATCAATGATTATGTATTCAAACTCATCTGGTCTGAAGCTTTTAATGTTTTGCGATATGCTTTGTATACTTCCGCAAATTATATGGGCATACCGCTCTTTCCTATCGCCCATGTAGATACCAGCACTTTTTTCTTTCCAAATTGCATCGAATGTTCTCTTTGCTTGAGTTATAAGCTCTTTTGTATGAGCTATAAACAGGGTTTTCTTACCTACAGCTTTTGCGTCACTGACTGCAGTTACAGTTTTGCCTGTCCCTGTCGCATGATATAATAGAGCTATTGTCTCGCCTGAATCTCTCATTTGCTGCAAATTAATAAGGGCAGATGCTTGATGTTTCTTTAGTTCAAATACCTTGCCCTTTTGCCTGGGTAGATAATCCTCCAACATCCTAAACTGAGGTAAATCACCTATAAAAGTGCGGAGCTCATCTCTTACCCGATCCGGCTGGGCTTTTAATTGCTTATATATCCACCGATAGACTTTCCAATTGTTATAAGTCAAACTGTTTTGCTTTAATAAATCATCATAGTATTTGTTTTGTGATACCATATTTGGATTATGATATGTTTCTCCATCAATCTCTATGGCTATCCGCATCTCATCATTCTCTAACGCAAAATCTATATATCGCCTATTACCATATATGTCTGTAAAAGGATATTGCGCAAATAGGAATTGTGATTTTTCAGGACCGAATGTATCACAAAATAATTCTATGAATAAATCCTCTGCAGCGCTATGTAAGACTCCAGTCTCCTTAACTATAATAGACATAGTGTGAAACCTACCTTATTACATACTTGTGCTTGATGCACTGTTGTTAATCATATATGACTAAATTGCTGGATACTCTTTTAGTCAGTCCCGTTGTCTCCATAGTGAATTTAAGGAATATCGTAAGCGTCAAGTACGCCTGCACATAGTATAATAGCATCAAAGATAGTACAATCGCAACAATAGAGGTTGAAAAAGTAATCAAACTTTTTCAACCAGGAATGAAGCGATTGTATGAATACACAAAAAATCACTCAAGAATACCGGAAGTCGCAATGGTTGCAAATAATACAGAATCGGCTTG
>DIQU01000048.1:0-3274 GCA_002426555.1 Firmicutes bacterium UBA5454
CACGAGAAGAGAAAAAGACTCTGGACCTTGTCCAGAGTCTTTTTCTCTTCTCGTGCGGTATCCAATTCTGCAAAAGCTTTATTGATATACTGGGCTTGGGTTATTGCTATGGTCTGTGCATTAAGCGACTTGGCCAACTTATCAGCAACCTGTTTCAAACAATTTTGTTTAGATGTATCCATTTCATTTAGCGTCTGTAGTTCCATCAGTATATCCCCTGCACTGTGTATGACAGCTGTGCTAATCTTACCTTGCAGGCTGTTTCCCTGCTCATCATCAGGGCAGAAAATTCCAGAGATGTATTGCAGAATTCTCTGCTCCTCACTTTCACAGCATTTACGTGCTTTCCGCTCATTTTCTTTAAGCAGGTTTTGCACCGATTGATACAGTTCGGTGTTAAATATTCGTCTGAATATGTCACCGCGTTCTTTACTTTCAGAAAGCAGAAGCTTAAGAAATTCTCCCTGGGCGATCATTGCAATTTGTTTGAATTGTTGACTGGTAATCCCCAGTAAATCCACTATTTTTGCAGAAACATCCCGATAACCAGTAATCATGTCTCCATTTGGCATCAACAGTTCTGCTTCCGCATTTTCATAAGTCAAACCTTCTCCACTTTTCTTAGGCCGCTCATAGCGAGGGTTTCGTGTTATGAAATATTTCTTTCCCTTGTGAAGAAAAGTCAGCTCAACATAAGTTTTGGCAGTCGGCTCAGCAAAATCACTTCGCAAGGTGTCAACAGTTCTGGTGGAACCACTGGCTTCGCCAAACAATGCAAATGAGATGGCATCAAAAACAGTAGTCTTTCCAGCTCCGGTATCACCAGTAATGAGAAACAAGCCTTGACCGCCAAAGACTGTCAGATCCAGTTCTGTTCTGCCTGCATAAGGACCAAAGGCACTCATGACTACCTTTAAGGGTTTCATATATCAGCACCTGCCTCTTCAAAGATCTTTTCCATCACCTGTGTTTGTTTCGAGCTAAGCTCATTATTGTTTTGTATCAGATAAAACGCCTTAAACAAATCCAATGGACTTTGTTCCGCAACATCAATGACAGCAGCAATTTCTGAATTAAATGCCTGACTGCGGCTGTTTTCAAAATCCAAGCCCATTAAATTCGGGTATACTTGGCGCAGCTGTCCAACTGCGTCATATATTTCTTCTTCATCAGTCAGTATTATATGTAGATAATCATCTACACTATCTGATTCTTCCCTGCCGATACGGAGGAGTTCCGCAATAGGTCCTTTGATTTCACGAAGATCATGCAGAGGATGAAGCGGAAGCTGGCGGAAGGAAAGTTCGCCTTTTATCCCAAGTTCGAGCAATGTGGCTGATTTTTGATAAAGTGCTTCAGAAAAAGAATATTTAAGAGGCGAGCCGGCATAACGGACCGTATCCCGTCCAATCCTTTGTGGTCTATGAAGATGACCCAAGGCAACATAATCGAAATCATCAAAGGCAGAAATATCAACACTGTCCAGCCCGCCTACAGACAGATTTTCCGACTCCGAACGTTCAGGTCGTTGTGTTCCGCTAACTACAAATTGATGAGCTATAAGAATATTGCGTTCCCAAGTATTGATATCAGCTTCAGCAATGACCGCACACACTGCCTCATCATAAGACTCAACAGCTTGTTCAAGATAAGGTCTTACAGTCGTCGGCTTCAAATAAGGAAGGGCATAAATATTGACTATGCTATGCTCATCTTCCAGAGAGACTTTTTGCAGTGTTCCATCAAATACGCCGGCAATGTGAAGTCCATTTTTTCGCAGAATCCGGCTTCCAAAGCTTAAACGTTCAGGTGAGTCGTGATTTCCGCTGATCAAAATAACAGCTTGTCCCAAAGCAATCAGCCTTGTCAAAAACTCGTCCAAAAGCTCTACTGCTTCAGCAGAAGGCTGACTCTTGTCATAAACATCACCGGCAATGAGTACAGCATCCGGTTCTTCCTCATTGCATATCTTTATTATTTGATCTAATATATGTTTTTGATCCTCAATCATACTGAATTCATTGACACGCTTACCAATATGTAAATCCGCAATATGAAGCAGTTTCAATAGAACCATTCCCCCTGTGACTTTATCCTTTGTATGTTTGTTATTATAGCTTATAAATGCAGTTAAAACAATTTAATTCATACCCCCCTAAATCCAAACAGTTTCTTGAAACTACGCTCTCCCTCCAAGCTATCTCGAAAACCACATCTCGAAACCGCTTATTGACAAGAAACATGCTATGGTGTAAAATAATATTCGCTGTTAAAAACAAAATCCTTGTGGAGAGATGGCTGAGCTGGTCGAAGGCGCACGACTGGAAATCGTGTATACCCTTTAAAGGTATCGAGGGTTCGAATCCCTCTCTCTCCGCCATTCAAAAATGCAGTAAAGGGATTCGAACCTTCGTGGTTCAGCCCCTTTATTTTTGTTTTATCTGTTCTGTCCGTAGAATTGCCATTTTACTATTTTTGGGGTATAATAATGTTGATAATGTTGTTATAAAAGGAGGCGTTCCAAATGCAAGTAAGCCCTGAGATCATGGAAATTGCTGAAAAAATAAAATCGACGGTAGATTGTGAAAAAATATATTTGTTTGGATCTTATGCTTATGGTACGCCGAACGAGGACAGCGATTATGATTTTTACGTTATAATTCCAGATAATACCATAAAACCGCTTGAGGCAATGAAACAGATATCAAGAGAATTGGCTAAAACAGAAATTGTAACACCGGTGGATATTCTTGCTTCCTATGCAAGCAATTTTAAAGAGCGTTCAATCCAACCTACTCTCGAAAGAATAATAGCAAGGGAGGGGGTCGTTCTGTATGAGCAAAATGGACTTAATATGCAAATGGTTTAAAAAGGCAGAAGATGATTTAATTGTGGCAAAGCATTTGTTTGAGGATTTGTATCCCATGCAAATAGAAATTATTTGTTACCATGCACAGCAATCTATTGAAAAAGCATTGAAAGGGTTTTTGGTATACAATGATATTGAGGCTCCTAAAACACACTCAGCTTCTGTTATTCGCAAAAAAGCTGCTACCGGATTTAGCTCTTCTTCTTCAAAACATACTGCATATTCTTTGCAGCAATTCCTGCATTTACTACAATCGTATCCTGAAAATAATTGATCGTGCAATTCTAAGAACTGCTCATCCAACTCTTTTTCATCGGCATGGTTTTTTAAGTATCTCCTAAATGAATAATTTTCCTTTTCAACTGTACAAAATGCGTCTTTAACTTTTGATGGCTCTATCATGAT
>DIQU01000048.1:3486-3729 GCA_002426555.1 Firmicutes bacterium UBA5454
TGAAATAGTACTCCTGGAAATGGAGAGGGAAGAAAGTTTCCCTAAGGACTTCCTGAGGAACTTTTTACAGATTAGAATATTTCCAACAATAGCAAAAATGGGTTATACTAATTATGGAGGCGATGTAATAATGTTAAATTGGATGAAAACCAGAAGAAGTATTCGCGTGTATCAAGAAAAAGAAGTAGAACAGGATAAGCTGGATGCTATCTTAAAAAGCGGATTGATGGCGCCAACTGGGAT
>DIQU01000048.1:3906-4495 GCA_002426555.1 Firmicutes bacterium UBA5454
TGGGAGGGGCAGCAGACCGTGGGAATTTATTGCAGTAACCGACAAACAGAAGCTTGAAAGGCTTTCACACACCAGAAGGCAGAGTTCTCAATTTTTATCAGGTGCAGCTCTTGCTGTTGTCGTTGCTGCAGACGTAGAAAGCAGCAATACCTGGGTTGAAGATACATCCATTGCGGCAGCATTTATGCAGTTGGCAGCACACTCATTAGGGTTGGGTTCCTGTTGGATTCATGTAAGAGACAGGTCTTATGATGACTCCACAACTGCAGAGGACTTTGTTAGTGAAATATTAGATATACCAGCTCATATTCGAGTTCTGTGTATCCTGTCTATTGGTTACCCAGCCGAAGACAAGCCTTCCCATAATGAGGAAGATTTACTCTACGGCAAAGTCCACTACAATAGATACTGAGCAATAATGCTTGCTGTACAATTTTCTTGTTTTCAATATTTGGAAAGCTGCGCTTGATTTAAATATTGATTCGAATATGGGATGTTTGAAACTCTGCAAATACTTCTACTGTGTCGTCATGAAAGACAATCAATTCTCCATCTCTGGAAGCATGAAGGTCCAGCTCCAGAACATCTG
>DIQU01000048.1:4522-14704 GCA_002426555.1 Firmicutes bacterium UBA5454
GCAAGCTACTGGTTTCCATTATTCGGTAGATAAGCTGTAAGAATATAAGAGTAATAAGATAATAAGACAGGGGGTAGACAAGTTGTCTACCCCTATGTTTTTGTAGGATGTATCGAATGTTGTAAAATTCATCGCATGTTGTATTTTCTTATTCTAACTTCATATTATCAATAAGTTCTTTTGCTGCTTCATAGTCAATCTTGTTCACCAGTATATCACTTACATTGAATAGAGAATCGCCGGTAACTATTCTCATATATCCACCGGAACCACGATCTTTAACTATACAGGCAATGCTGCTATCCCTTAATATACCTTTCAGTATTTCCAGTTCAATATTGTTTTGTACTGTCTTTAGAACGACAAGGTCTAATTCATCTTCTTTCTTTTTAGGTTTCTTTTCCCAAAACATAAAAACACCTCCGCACAAATATGAGTTCATAGTTATATCTATAGATGCTTAAGTAGTACCTTAAAAAATCTCACAATATCCCTCGCTAAAGGTGGACACCCTGGTATATGCTGGACACATCTAATTTTAGCACATATTAAAAGTAAACAACAAATTTTGAAATAGTACTCCTGGAAATGGATAGGGAAGAAAGAAGACAATCAAAATTTATAGAAAACCACGATAAAAATCCCATGCATTGTACAAGCTAATCCTATTGAGAAATAAAGGAGAAACGTACATGCTTCATGTGGAAAACCTTTCAAAACGCTATACCACAGGGGAAATTACCCAAACTGCATTGGATGAGGTTACCATCAGCTTTCGTAAAAGTGAATTTGCTGCCATTTTGGGTCCCAGCGGCTCGGGAAAGACCACATTGTTAAATATGATAGGCGGTCTGGATCGCTACGACCAGGGTGATATATTAATAAACAGAAACTCTACAAAAGATTTTGATGACCGTGATTGGGATGCGTATCGGAACAACAGTGTTGGTTTTGTGTTCCAGAACTATAATCTAATCCCCCATTTAAGCATTACCGATAATGTAATGATGGGGCTTGCCTTAAGCGGAGAACCCGCAGACAAGAGGCGTAAGAAAGCTGTAGAAGTTCTGTCTCTGGCAGGTTTGAAAGACCATATTGACAAAAAACCCAATCAGCTGTCAGGAGGTCAGATGCAGCGAGTTGCTATTGCGCGGGCATTGGCAAATGATCCTGATATCATTTTAGCTGATGAACCAACAGGTGCTTTGGATACCAATACCAGTACTCAGGTGCTGGATCTTATCAAGGAAATTTCCAAAGACAAGCTGGTTATCATGGTAACCCATAACTCCTTATTGGCAAACAAATATGCAGACCGAATCATAGAATTCAAAGACGGCAGAATTGTCGCAGATTCCAAGCCCTGTCAATTTTCTCAAAAAGAATCTGAATATCAATTAAAGAAAACCAGTATGAGATTTGCTACCGCACTGAAGATATCCGGTAAAAATATACGAACCAAACTGTTCCGAACTGCCCTGACTTCTTTTGCCTCCAGTATCGGCATCATTGGAATCGCATTAATCCTGGCTCTTTCCAATGGGTTTAACAAACAGATAGCAAAATTCGAATCCAGCACCTTGTCCGGTTTTCCCATTATTATTACACAGAAAACCGAAGAAGTCGATATGGACATGATTATGGGAATAGACCACAAAGAAGAGAACAAATATCCGGATGATAATGAAATTTACCCTCTCGATCCGGAAAAGAGCAAAAAGGTTCATACCAATTCCTATACGGAAACTTATTTAAAATATGTGGAAAATATGAATTCAGAGTGGCACAATGGGATTTCCTACACCCGCCTGATCAGGCTGAACCTGCTTCGCTCCGATGGAAAAGTTGCTGCTTCTGTAGATACAAATGCAATAAACCTGACAGCCTATCCCAGAAATCCAGACAAAAATCGACCTGGTTATCTGGAGACAGCATATGATCTTCTGGCAGGAAAGTATCCGGTAGATACGCATGAACTGGTTCTGGTCGCCGATAAATACAACAAGGTGGATAAGGCTGTCCTGGATGAACTGGGCTTGGAGTCCAATGTAAAAAGCATCAGCTTTCAGGACATATTGGGTCTGGAATTGAAGGTCATACCCAATGATATATTTTATAAGCAGACAGCAGAGCTTTTTGTTCTAAATGATGACCCAAAAAACCCTCAGAAACTATATGAAAATGAGAAAGCCATCACCTTAAGCATTGCCGGGATTGTACGTCCGGCCCGAAAAACTGAAATCCCTGCATTACTGCCCGGCATTGGCTATTCCGATGACTTGAATCAATACTTTATCAAGGATGCTGAAGAATCTGCAATTGTACAAGCTCAAAAGAAAGCAGATTATAATGTGCTCACCGGTGAGCCCTTTACCGCATCCAACAACACAATGCCTGCGGGTGCAGGAATCACGGGAGCTGCACCAGGCATCCATAGAGGAGGTTTAGGCATAGGAAACGGATCCTTTGGCAGTAAAATCGGCGCACAACTTCAATCCAGCGGCTCAAAGAAGGAGACTCTGCTTTCCATACTGGGTGCCAGGGGAACTCCCTTTATGATATACATATACCCAGTGGACTTTCAATACAAGGATCTGATACTTGATTATCTGGATGCCTGGAATGAAGGAAAAAAAGTACAGGATAAAATTGTATATACGGATTTGGCGGGAACCATTACTGAACTGACAGGAGGGATCATGCGAGGCATAACTTTGGTCTTAATTGCCTTTGCAGCCACTTCTATGGTTGTTTCACTTATTATGATAGGTATAATCACATATATTTCTGTCCTGGAACGCACAAAAGAAATTGGTATACTAAGGGCTCTGGGGGCCAGGAAGAAGGACATTGCCCGGGTATTCAATGCTGAAACCTTTTTGATAGGTGCTGTATCTGGAATCCTGGGTATACTGACTGGAGCAGTTCTTACCATACCTGTAAATAACAACCTGTATCAGCTGACTACATTGAAAGATGTAGCTCAGCTTGACATTAGACATGCCCTTCTGCTGGTTATTATCAGTATTACACTCACTTTATTAGGGGGATTTATTCCCGCGAGAATAGCATCAAGAAAAGATCCGGTGAAAGCTTTGCGCAGTCAGTAATTCCTGTGAAGTCTCCTGAAAATCCCATCAAACTACTTGACAGGTGATTTTTATTGTCTTATTGTTAATATGTACATTTAACCTATACATTTTATGCTTGCATTGCTGGGACAGGAGGATGATTTTTTCTGAAAGGCCAATTAAGACATAAAATTGTTTACCAAACTGCAAAATTTTTTCTAACGCCTTTTTTAAAATGGAAATTCAACTATCGCTTTAAAAAGATGACTCTATTGGATCAACCATCTTTTATCCTGCCCAATCATGTAACCAACTGGGATCCCCTACTGGTAGGTATTGCTTCACCCAGGATGATGTACTATGTATCCAGCGATCATATTTTCAGGCTTGGCTGGATCAGCAGGCTTCTGGTATTTCTGGTCGCTCCAATTCCCCGTGTGAAGTCATCAACTGATTGGAAAACCGTGTCCAGTATTATAAAACTCATTCGAGAAGGTCACAATATCTGCATCTTTCCAGAAGGAAATATGACTTTCGGCGGTGAAACGGAAGAGTTGCATGCAACTACAGCTAAATTAATCAAGCATACAGGTGCAGGCTTGATCACATATCGTATAGAAGGAGGTTACCTAACCGAACCTCGTTGGTCCAGATCACTCAGGCGGGGCTCAATGGCTGGATATCAGGTACAAGTATATACCCCGGAAGAAATAAAGAACATGTCGGAAGAAGAGTTGATGAAGCGAATAAGTGAGGACTTGTATACCAATGCATATGAAGAGCAGAAAAAGCGCAAAAGCCCTATAGCTTTTCGAGGTAATCATCTGGCAGAAAACCTGGAGACTACCCTTTATCTCTGCCCTTCCTGCGATAAAATAGGTGAATTGAAAAGTAAGGACAATACCTTGTTTTGTACTTGCGGGCTGAAGCTCCGGTATACAGTATATGGTTATCTGGAATCCTTTACGCATGACAAGGCACCTTTTACCACCGTATTGAGCTGGTTCCGATGGCAGTCCCGCCGAATCGAAGAAATGGCCGCTAAGTTAAGAAATCATCCAAAAGATGAAGCTATTACAAGTGATGAAGACCAGTCCCTTTGGAAGCCACAGAAGGCAAAAAGAAATCGATTTCTGGCCGAGGGACGTTTACAGTTGTTTGCCGATAAACTGGCCTTTCAAGCCGCAGATGGTCAGGCATTTACCTTCCCGCTGTCGCAAATCTCCGATATTGCCATTCACGGGCAGAAAACTCTGATTTTTACAACCATCAATAAAGATTACTACGAATTAAGATCCAGAGTGCCACGCAGTGCTCTTAAGTATTATGAGATTTATAAAGCCTTAACAGGTGAACACAACATTTATAAAGGGAAGGACTGATTAACCATGAATTACTCAGCCAGCAACACACAACTATGGAATTTTGTAATTCAACTGGGTATTCTGGCTGCAATTCTGCTTATATCCAATGTTATGCGCAGAAAAGTTGCTTTTATCCAGAAAAGCCTGGCGCCTACTGCTGTAATAGGAGGTTTTATTGCTCTTATTCTACGTGCCGCAGGCATCCTCCATTTAGATGGTGTCTTATTAGAAATTATTACCTATCATACCATCGCCATAGGCTTTATTGCCTTATCCCTTCGCATACCGAAAAACTCAAAGCAATTCGAGGCAGACCCGCTGGTCGGACCTAAGAGCGGTGCCCTTATTGTCAGCACTTATTTAATGCAAGGAATTTTGGGTATTGCCATTACAGTTGGGTTGTCATATACCCTGTCCCCCGGCTTATTCAAAGCGTCAGGCATACTGCTGCCTATGGGATATGGGCAGGGGCCCGGGCAAGCCAATAATGTAGGCGCAACATATGAACAGTTGGGCTTTGTTGGCGGTCAATCCTTCGGCCTTTCCTTAGCAGCAGCAGGCTTTTTATGTGCCTGTATAGTTGGTGTTGTCTATATTTACGTCTTACAGAAAAAGAAACAAATCAATATCCAGGACATCCAGGAAAAGGCAGAAAACCTGACCATTGAAGATTTCCAATCAGAAAATGAAATTCCAGTTTCGCAATCCGTCGATCGTTTGTCCATACAAATGTCAATGGTTCTAATGGTTTACCTGGCTGCCTATCTAGTTTCCTGGGGCATAACCAGCTTACTGGATGTTGCAGCTCCAGGGCTGTCTTCTACTGTTTCTCCCCTGATTTGGGGCTTTAATTTCATTGTTGGTGCTCTGCTTGCCATGCTGTTCCGCCAGTCATTCAGCTGGTTTAGAAAGGCAAAATTGATGAAACGGCAATATCCCAACAATTATCTGCTGAGCCGGATATCGGGGTTTGCCTTTGACTTTATGATAGTTGCAGGCATTGCCGCTATTGACATACAGGATTTGTCCGGTCTGTGGCTTCCATTCATTGTCCTGGCAATAGCAGGCGGCTATGTTACTCTGGTTTATCTCCAAAGGCTGTGTAAAAGGATATATCCTGATTACTATCATGAGTCATTTTTGTCCATGTATGGAATGATGACCGGCACCATTAGCTCCGGCGTTATGCTTCTTCGGGAAGTAGATCCTCTATATAAAACACCTGCTGCCAACAATCTGTTAAGAGGCAGCAGTTTCGGTATTTTATTTGGAGCACCAATGCTGATTCTTATAGGAATGGCTCCAAAATCCGACCTGATGCTGCTCATAGTCTTCCTGCTGCTAATAGTTTACGAGGTATTTCTCCTGTTCTTCATGTTAAAACCAAACGCAGGAAGAAAAATCTGAACTGATTTTCAACCGGCTTTGGGTTGAAAAGGAGAGAAAGCATGATTAATACCTTGTTTTTCTATGATACAACTATAGGGAAAGTTGGAATCAAAGAAAACAGCTCTCAAATAACTGAGTTGTATTTCGAAAAGGAAGAGAGCCGGAAGGGCTCCCATTTTATGGACCATATAGATGCTGTGCTGACTGAAACTCCATTGCTAAAGCTGGCCAACCAGCAGTTGATGGAGTATTTCAGCGGACAGCGAAAGACTTTTAACTTGCCATTGGCGCCTAAAGGCAGCCCTTTCCAGTTAAAGGTTTGGAAAGCCCTGTTGGATATCCCATATGGAGAAACACGGAGCTATAAGGATATTGCAATAGCGGCTGGAAACCCCAAGGCAAGCAGGGCTGTAGGCATGGCTAATAATCGAAACCCAATCTCCATTATCATCCCCTGCCATCGTGTCATCGGTTCAGATGGAAAACTTGTTGGTTATGGCGGGGGCTTGCCTGTAAAAGAATACCTTTTGGCCTTGGAAAAAAGAAACATATAATAAAGAACAAAATTCCTTTTTAAAATCCTTTCGAATCAAAGGGAATCTCCTGCAGTCTTGGTTGGCTCTTGGAAGGCTGAGTACCAATCACACCGGGTATTCAGCTTACTTTTCGTGTAAAATTCAATTTTTATATTACTTTATCCAAACAAAGCCATTAAAATGCCGGCTGCTACTGCTGAGCCAATTACCCCAGCTACGTTGGGACCCATTGCATGCATGAGAAGGTAGTTAGAAGGATTGGCTTTTTGGCCTACCACCTGGGATACCCGCGCTGCCATAGGAACAGCGGATACACCAGCTGAACCAATAAGGGGGTTGATTTTCCCGCCTGAGAGTTTGTACATAAGTTTGCCAATTAACAAGCCGCCTACAGTGCTGAACATAAATGCCAACAAACCTAATGCAATAATCGCCAGAGTTTGCGGCTGTAGGAAATTCTCCGCATTTGCTGTTGCTCCAACGGTAACTCCCAGGAATATAGTTACAATATTCATCAAAGCGTTTTGTGCAGTATCGGACAGCCTGTCTACTACGCCGGATTCCTTAAACAGATTACCGAGCATAAGCATACCAATTAGAGGTGCAACTGAAGGAAGCAGCAGAACACAGAATATCGTAACGATTATAGGAAAACAGATCTTTTCAAGCTTCGATACTTCTCTCAACTGCTCCATCTTGACTTCTCTTTCTTCTTTGGTAGTCAAGGCTCTCATAATTGGAGGTTGGATGATTGGTATGAGTGCCATATATGAATAGGCTGCGATGGCTATAGGACCTAGAAGATCCAGTGCCAGTCGTGCAGTGGTATAGATTGCAGTAGGACCGTCAGCCCCGCCTATAATACTAATGGAAGCTGCTTCCTGAGGTGTAAAGCCAAGCAAGTTGGCGATGATAAAGGCCATAAAAATACCAAATTGAGCTCCTGCCCCCATAATAAGACTGGAAGGTCTGGAAATCAACGGGCCAAAGTCGGTCATACATCCGATACCAAGAAAAATAAGAGACGGATAGATTCCCTTTTTAACACCCAGGTATAGATAGTACAATAACCCACCTTGAATATCGCCTATTTCTTTCTTCATTAAATCTGCTAAGGGAAGGTTTGCCAACAAAACACCAAAAGCAATGGGCAACAGTAATAAAGGTTCAAATTTTTTTACAATGGCCAGATAGATAAGCACACAGGCAACAGCAATCATAACCAAATGCTGCCATGTCAGAACCGAGAATCCTGATTCCAGCCATATGGATTTTAGTGCATCAATAAACATTTACAGTCCCTCCCATTATTGAACACTGGCAAGGACATCACCGGTAGAAACCGTAGCGCCCTTTGAAGTGATAACCTGTACAGTTCCGTCAACAGGTGCCATGAGTTCGTTCTCCATTTTCATAGCTTCCAAAATAAACAGTATATCACCTTTCTTTACTGCTTGTCCGCTGCTTACCCTTACATCCAATATGGTACCAGGCATAGGCGATTTAATCTGTTCACCGCTAACCGGCACTGCTGCTGGAGCAGAAGCGGGCTTGGTTTTAGGCTGTGGAGCTGGTTCTGCCGGCTCCTGAACTGTAACCGGGGCTGCTTGCTGAGCCGGTGCTGCTGCGGATGTATTCTGTGCTGCCTGAATGGCAGCCTGAGCTGTTACATCCTCTATCTGGAGAATATTGGCCTGTCCTTTTTCCACTTCTACTTCATAACTTTTATTATTTATCGTAACAACATATCTCATTGGAAAACCTCCTTTTTCTATTTTAGGATTCTTCTTCGATTAATTTAATGGATTTAAAACGAAGCTCTGATAATGGAATGCTGGACTCGTCACTGACAATAGCCATAATCATAGCAGCTGTCTTTTCGTCTACATTCTTAAGCCTCAGTTCACCTGTTGACAATTCCGGACCTGGCACAAATGCTGCAGGAGCAGGGGCTGCAGGTTGAACTCTTTTTTCCGACTCAACAGGCTTACAGCTGCCTGACTGCGTGCTGCCCAGTGCCAGGAGTTTGGAAAACAACTGAATCAGCACCAATATACTGACCAGTACCACGAATACAATGAACATACTAAATAAGGATACTAACAAACTCTCACCAAAAGTCATATGCATATATATCACCCTTTACTTTTTCACTATGGAATAGCTGACCCTGACTGATTCCCGTTCTTCTCTTTCCTGGAAGAATTTTTGAGCAACCTGTGGGAATGCAATATAGGAAAGAACATCTTCATCGGATCTGGCTATACCCTTCAGCTCTTCTTTTGTTTTTTCAAATTGCGGCTCTAAAGTTTCTGCAAACCTGGTCGTGATGGGCTTTTCGTCACCCATAACCTGTTTCATCAACTCCGGGTTGATTTCACCTGGAGCTTTACCATATTCACCTTTAAAATAAGCTTTTATTTCCTTGGCAACGGTTTTATAGCGTTCTCCAGAGAGGACATTAATTACAGCCTGCACACCTACCATTTGACTCATAGGCGTAACAAGTGGAGGATAGCCCAGGTCTTCCCTTACCCTGGGAGTTTCAATCAGCACCTCATCCAGTTTGTCTATGGCATTTTGTGCCTTTAGCTGTGAAATCAGGTTGGACAGCATACCGCCAGGGATCTGGTAAACCAGAGCATCGGTTTCAACGCCCATAACGAAGGGATCCATCTGACCTGATGTGATATATTTCTCTTTAACAGGTTTGAAATGATCATTGACTGCCTTCAATAGAGTGTCATCCAGACCTGTGTCATACCCTGCCTGTTTCAAAGCGTAATTAAGGCTTTCCGTAGCTGGCTGAGAGGTTCCATTTGAGAAACTGGAAATGGCACAATCTATACCGTCACAGCCTGCTTCTACTGCCTTGATACAGGTAATTGGCCCTAAACCGGTAGTGGAATGAGTATGAAGATAGATGGGAACTTTAACGGTTTCTTTTAAAGCCTTTACCAGATCGTAGCCGTCTTGAGGCCCCATAATACCTGCCATGTCTTTGATGCAGATGGAGTGGCAGCCCATATCTTCCAGTTCTTTACCCAACTGTGTGTAGTTCTCCAGATTGTGGATGGGACTGGTAGTATAACAAATTGCACCCTGTACATGTGTATTCCGTTTCAATGCTTCGTCTACGGCAACTTCAATGTTACGGAAGTCATTCAGTGCGTCAAATATTCGGAAGATGTCCATTCCATTGTCGGCTGCATGGGCTACAAACAATCTGACTACATCATCGGGATAGTGCTTGTATCCCAGGATATTCTGCCCCCGCAGCAACATCTGCAGTTTGGTGTTTTTTGATTTATCCTTGATTTTTCTCAGCCTTTCCCAGGGATCCTCACTCAGATATCTGAGGCAGGAATCAAAAGTAGCACCTCCCCAGCATTCCAATGAATGATAGCCAACCTTATCCAATGTCTCCAATATTCCTTCAAAGTCGGAGAAAGGCATTCGGGTGGCTATCAAAGATTGGTTTGCGTCCCTTAGAACGGTTTCACTGATATGAACCTTCTTCAAATATATCAACTCCTTAAAAGATTTCTTTTTTTAGGTGAAATATGTTATAATCCAGCTCGTTTTATATTATATATAAATAGGGCAGAATAATTCAAAAATGATGATTCACACCCTAAAAATTGACAAAGTTCTTGAAAGCAAATTCTGTTGCGCCTTTCTTAATGTCGAAAAATAGCCCATATTCACCTACTTATATCATAGCATAAAACATAAAGTATGTAAATAATTTAACAAAGATTTGTTTATGCCGTTTGTTTCAACAGTTCGTATACTATCATATATCGCTCACGAAAAAAACTA
>DIQU01000008.1:0-330 GCA_002426555.1 Firmicutes bacterium UBA5454
GGCAGTGTATTGATTCCGGCATACAGTGCAAGTAAGGGCGGAGTTGCACAAATTACGAAGGCCTTGTCGAATGAATGGGCGAGTCAAGGGGTGAATGTAAATGCAATCGCACCGGGTTACATGGCGACCGAACTGACCTCGAATATGAAGGAAGTAAATCCAAAGCAATATGAAGAAATTACCGGACGAATTCCTATGGGGCGCTGGGGAAATATGGAAGATCTGCAGGGATTAGCAGTCTTTCTGGCATCGGATGCGTCGGCTTATATTTCCGGTGCGGTGATTCCGGTTGACGGCGGTTTTATGGGAAAATAACAGAAACTTAAGCTG
>DIQU01000008.1:486-1284 GCA_002426555.1 Firmicutes bacterium UBA5454
GGAAAATAACAGAAACTTAAGCTGAGGTTGCATATTAAATAAGAATGAGTATAATAAAGTTAGCACGATAAATTAAGACAAGGAAGCTAATTTTATGAAAAATAAAAGGTATAGCATTTCAGAAGTGGCGGAAATGTTAGGGGTGTCAAAATCAACTGTGTCGCGGGCTATCAATGGTACTAAGGGAGTTGGTGATGAACTCAGACAGAAGGTGCTGGATTTTGTAGATGAAATAGGCTACAAACCGAATACACTTGCTCAGGGGCTCAGCAAAGGAAAGGTAAATATTATTGCCCTCATCTTAGGCGATATCAGGAATCCTTTTTACGCAGACTTGACATTTAATATCCAGACTGAACTGAGCGAAAAAGGCTATATGGTGATGGTATTTAACAGCGAATATGAGGCGGAGCGGGAAATTGAATTTTTGAAATTGATCACACAATTTAATTTTGCCGGTCTCATATTAATTACAGCTCAAAAGGATCAGATGGTCGAGATGCTTGACGAGATGGATATTCCCAAAGTGTTGGTTAATAGAATATTGCCATCGTACAGCGGTGACTCAGTTTTGACGGATAATTTTCGGGCCGGGTATTTAGCAGTAATGCATTTATTGGATTTGGGCCATAAAAATATTGGTTTTGTCCGCGGCCCAAGCGCATCCTCTGCATCAACGCAGCGGTATGAAGGCTATCGGCAGGCTTTATTAAGCTTCGGCCTTCCATTTAATCAGGCGTATATTTATTCCAGTGATTTGAAAATGGAAACGGGGCAAGACATTGCCGGGCAGATTTT
>DIQU01000008.1:1445-3502 GCA_002426555.1 Firmicutes bacterium UBA5454
AAAAGACATTGCCGGGCAGATTTTGGCAGAACGCGACCGGCCAAGTGCAGTGGTTGCCGTTAACGATATGACGGCAGTTGGGCTGTTGGATGGCTGCCGCAAGCAAGGACTCCGGATACCGGAAGATTTATCGATTATAAGTTTTGACAATATTAATTTTGCGGCAATGGCGGGTATTGAACTTACAACCTTCAGCCAGCATGTTGACAAGATGAGCAAAGAAGCGACCAGGCTGATGCTGAAACAATTAGAGAACCGTGAGGTAAAATCGGAGCGGGTAATTATTGAGCCGACTCTGATTGTGCGTAAGACAACTGGTCCGGCCACAGAATAAAATAACAAAGAAAGTTTTACTATTGTTAAGAGGAAAAAAAACTTAATTATATGGCCAGGTGATTTTCAAACACGAAAAATCATCTGGCTTTTATCATGTAATAGAAGAGAGCTATGTTTTGAGCAGAATAGTAAATAGTTGCTTTTTAAGGGGCTGCTGCAAAAGTATTATAAAAGGCTGAGTCATAGCATATATTTTAGGAATGATGAGAAAAGGGCGGTGTAACAAGAATTACTGGAGGCATGGGCTAAAATGAAGCAAAATCTTAGTAAGGAATCACAGCTGTTAGATAAGCACAAAATGTCCAATTGTGAAGACGCATACAATATTATTCTGCATGAGAACGGATTGCCGGATGCACCATTTCTCCATCACCACGATTATTATGAAATTTCTTTTTATCTCGGCAAGGAAAATGGAATTTACGTGATTGACCAAAAAGAATGCAAGGTGAGACAGGGCGATGTTATTCTCACTGGATTGTTTCAATCTCATATGTTTAAATGTGCCCGGAACGAAAAACATGAACGTTTTAATATTGGTCTGGATCCCCGCATCTTATTGTCATACTCAACGCAGCATGCAAATCTTCTGGAGATTTTTGACAACATCAACAACCAGCCGATTATCCGCCTAGATGTGTGGCGGTTTCAGAAATATATGGAGTTAATTGAAAAGCTGTTAAAGTTGGATATGAAGTATTGCAGGGAGTTGGGAGAGCGCTCTTTAATTTATCAAATTTTGGCTTATTTATATGAGGACAGCTATAAAGGGAGATTGTCGCAGCCGGTAAACTCTAAACGGATTGAGCTGTTAACAATGTTGGTAAAATATATTGAAACTCATTTGGAGGAAGACATCTCTTTGGATGATCTGGCAACAATGTCGAACTACAGCGTAACTCATATCAGCAGGATTTTCAAGGAGGAGACCAACAGTACACTTAATCACTATATCTTGGAAAAGAGGTTACAGAAAGCAAAATACCTGCTGTCAGGTACATTACCAATCACAGAGGTTGCGCAGCAGACGGGATTCAATAGCTATAGTCACTTCTATCGGGTATTTAAAAAATCTAATGGTATTGGGCCGGAGAAGTGGCGTTGGTCAAATTGGCAAAACCGCGATGTCTGACAGTCGTTGGAAATGGTAAGATTGTGAGTGGAAATGTTTAAAATAGCAATATAGATATAGGTACATTATCTTTGTCATTATTTAAGAAAAGCAAAGTATTTGTTTGGAATCCACAAATACTTTGCTTTATTTTTATACAATTTGGATATGGGTTGTCTATTATGCACAAAGAATAAAAAATGAACTTATATAAGTGGTAAAAATAGCTAATTTTATTTGCTTTTATAAATGACATTATCGAGGTAGGATTCTCAATTGATATAGCTGTTCCCTTTTTGTAAAATTTATTACAACGACATAGTTAACTGGTTTAAATTCAAAGAAAAGAGGGACTAATTAATGAAAGAGAACAAATTACGCAATATGCTGGTAAATGGTCAGGCTACGGTTGGAACAAGAATCTGGAGTACTTGGCCGACATTGACAGAAGCTTGCGCATCAACCGGAAGTTTTGATTATATTGAATTCGTTGCAGAATATGCACCATATGATCTGCTCGGCCTGGAGAATCTGGCCAGGGCATGTGAGTTACATAACATCTCGTCGATGATTAAGGTTGATTTGCAAAACCGTTTCTATGTTGCACAGA
>DIQU01000008.1:3849-7662 GCA_002426555.1 Firmicutes bacterium UBA5454
CAGATGAAGTATGCAGCGATGGTGAAGGGTACGGTTAAGGCCTTCATGATAGAAAAAGCTGAAACGATGGACAACATTGAAGAAATCTGCTCTATTGATGGTGTTGATATGGTTCAGTTTGGTCCGTCTGACTATAGTATGAGCAAAGGCTGGAACCTCAAAGATCATCGTGATGAAATACGTAAAGCAGAAGAAAAGATGATTCAGGTGGCATTGGAGCATGGCGTGGCACCGCGCTGTGAGATTGATACCATAGAGCAGGCAGAATATTATAAGAGCCTTGGGGTCAAGCATTTTTGTGTCGGTGATGAGTTTAGAAATCAGATGGCATATTGGAATGGGCCCGCAAAACAGGTCAAGGAACTAGCAGAAGGTTTGAAATAAGGGGGAAGTTTGATGAAAAAAATATTAATTACTCAGCCGGTGCCTGTGGAATGCCTTGAATCTTATGAAGGCAGATATGAATTTACTGTACCGGAAAAACCATACACCTATGATGAAGTACTTGAGCAAATAGCTGATTACGATGCATACTTTATTATTAATAACAAGGGTGATAAACAGGTAATTGATAGCGGCATTAAGTTAAGGGCGGTTGCCAACCTGGGGGTTGGATATGACAATATCGATTGGAAATACGCGACAGAAAAGGGTATTGCGGTGGTTAACACCCCAACTCAGGTTACGGATGCTACAGCAGAGATGGCTGTAACTTTAATTGCCGCGACGATGCGGGGAGTAGCCAGGTACGATAAGGAGGTACGCCGGAGCATCTGGAATTCACCGGTCTTTTCTGATCTTAATTCGGAGCTGACCAGGAGAACTTTGGGAATCCTTGGCTTTGGCCGAATCGGTAAAGCAGTATGTAAAAAAGCCCAGGGTCTGGGGATGAAGGTAATTTATTATGATAAGCTTAGAGCTTCAAAAGAAGTGGAGGAAGCGTACGGTGTTACTTATATGAAATGGGATGAGGTGTTAAAAGTAAGTGATTGTGTCAGCCTGCATATGCCCTATATACCGGAGAACTATCATTTATTTAATGCCGATACTTTTGCTAAGATGAAGACAGGAGCTTATCTGGTCAATGCTGCCCGGGGGCCGATTGTCGATGAAGAGGCTCTTGCCGATGCACTGGAAAGCAGCAAGCTGCGGGGGGCTGGTCTGGATGTATTTGAGTTTGAGCCAAAAGTCAATCCGCGGCTGTTAAAACTGGATAATGTTACTCTGACCCCCCATGTTGCCAGCTGTACCCTGAAAACCCGGATCGGTATGTGTGAAGAAGCACTCAGTGGTTTGATTAAAGTTCTGGATGGCAAGATTCCTGATAACGTGGTGAACCCGGAGGTGCTGCAGTAAAAGAGGAGATTAAGATGAAAATAGTTATTCTGGACGGTTATACCCTCAATCCGGGAGATCTAAGCTGGAATGAGTTTGAGAAGCTGGGGCAGTGTAAAGTATATGAGAGAACATCCCTTACTAATACTGATGAGATAATCGAACGCATAGGGGATGCACAGATTGTATTCACCAACAAGACACCACTGCCGGAGAAAGTGTTTGAAAGTTGTGTAGACATTAAATTTGTTGGTGTGCTGGCAACTGGCTATAATGTGGTAGACGTTAATGCAGCCCGCAGCAGAAATATTCCAGTAGCAAATATACCTACCTATGGAACAGCGGCAGTTGGGCAATTCGCCATTGCCATGCTGCTGGAGATTTGCCATCATATTGGTTATCACAGCCAGGCAGTACTCGCAGGGAAATGGAATTCCAGTCCGGACTGGTGTTTCTGGGATTATCCTCTAATTGAATTGGACAGTAAAACTATCGGCATTATTGGTTTTGGCCGAATTGGTCAGACTACAGGAGCGATTGCCAAAGCACTGGGTATGGATGTGATTGCATTCGATAATTATCAATCAGAAAGCGGTAAAGCGATTGCTGCTTATGTGGAGTTAGAGACCTTGTTGGAGACCTCAGACGTGATAGCTCTGCATTGTCCACTATTTCCAGAAACAGAAGGAATCATTAATCGGGACAGTATTGCAAAAATGAAGGATGGAGTTATCATTCTGAACAATTCCCGTGGGCCGCTGATTGTGGAAGAAGATCTGGCTGCGGCTCTTAACAGTGGAAAAGTATACGCAGCAGGGCTGGATGTTGTATCAACTGAGCCAATTAGCGGTGACAATCCGCTGCTAACAGCAAAGAATTGTATAATCACACCTCATATCAGCTGGGCACCGCGCGAGTCACGGCAGCGCTTAATGGACATCGCAGTTGAAAACCTAAAGGCATTTTTGGCAGGGCAGCCGGTTAACATTGTGAATTGATGAGGAGGGGTTAACATGGCAAAGACACTAATTGTTTTATTAACAGCGGTAGTAGTACTTGTATTCCTAATCGTAAAGTTAAACATCCATCCAGTCTTAGCAATCTTTATCGGCGGGATAATTGCCGGTATTGGCTTTGGCTATGGCGTTGGCGGCACAATTACAACTTTTACCGAAGGATTTGGAGCAACCTTAGGCGGCATCGGTTGTACAATTATCTTCGGCTCGATTATCGCTCAGGGGATTCGTGATACTGGTGCGATTAAATCAATGGTTAATTTCTTTATTAAGTTATTTAAAGGAAAATGTATGGAACTGTCAACTGCTTTAGCATCATATATAATGTCGATACCAGTATTTGGTGATATCACGCAGGTTTTAACGGCACCAATTGCTTCAATGATTGCTAAAAGAGATAAAAAATCGATGTCAACAATGGCTGGCTTCTCCATACTCGGTTCTGCACTGACTCACGCACTGGTGCCGCCAACTCCTGGAATATTGGCGGTATCGATATTACTGGGTGCGGATTTAGGAATGGTCATTGCCTGGGGAATTGTAGTAACTTTAATTGCATTCCTTGTAACCTGGATTACTTGTCGTAAATGGGTTGCTAAGGAGCAGATTGAACCACGTGAGGATTATGTCCGGGGAATTGAAGAGGTTGATAACAGTGATTATAGCAATTTGTTAATCATTGAAGAGGGACTGCCGGGGGTTTTGGTGTCAGCATCGCCAATCTTGGTTCCTGTTATTCTGATTGCGGCATCATCATTTGCTAACATGATATTACATGAAGGAAATGTGGCCAGGACGGTAATGAACGCAATAGGTGATAAGAATATTGCACTCTTCATTGGAGTGATTATTACTTTCCTCATCGGTGCAGCGAAGCGCACTAATGTTATCAAAAATTATCAGGAATGTACTGGCAGCAATGAAGACAGCATCTTTAAGATTATGTTGAATAACTGGGTTGGAGATGCTCTTCAGGTTGCACTTCTGCCTCTGATTATTACGGCAATGGGGGGTGGTTTTAGTGCAATTATTAAATCATATCCGGGAATGGAAGCACTGGGGGATGCAATTGTGAAAACCAGTGTTCCCTCAATGCTAATCCCAGCTATGATTGGAATGGTTATGATGATTGCAGTTGGCTCCAGAACAACAGCAGGGATGACTGCTGCAGCAATCTGTGTACCGATGGTTAGTCAGTTAGGGCTAAGTGCTCCGGCAATCGCAATATTGATTGGTTGCGGAACGATGATTGGTTCACATGTTAGCGACAGTGGTTTCTGGGTTGGAACGTCTCTGTTTAACTTAAATACTACTCAGGGGCTAAAATACATAACTGTTCTAGGCAGCATCAGTGGGGTAATTGCATTTATCACTACAGCCGGATTTATCGGTGCCGGGCTGCTATAACAAGCTCATTGACATTAGAGAGTAATCTAAGGACCGAAGGTCACTTTGGAGACAT
>DIQU01000004.1:0-320 GCA_002426555.1 Firmicutes bacterium UBA5454
TCCAGGAAGAACATGCTGCACAGAAAAAGCTGCTACATGATGCAGAAAAAGCGCTGCACACCGTTTCTCCCTTTGAAACCTCTTACCTACGAGAACAAAAAGAAGAAAAGAAATTAAAGCAGAGTATCGAAACGCTGGAAAGGGAAATACAGCTACAGACAGCAAAGCTGGAGAAAACACTGGCAGCTTATCAGGCAGAGAAGGAAAAAGAACCGGAACGCGAGAAACTGGCATCTGCAATTGATCGCCTTAATAAAATGCTTCCTCAATATGGTACTTTGGAAGTTCTAAAAAGTGAGCTGGCTAAGCAGGAGAAAACC
>DIQU01000004.1:536-763 GCA_002426555.1 Firmicutes bacterium UBA5454
GAAAAGAAAGCTTATCAGAACCGGAAAAATGTCTTAAATGAAGAATTGGAGCAATTGGGGGATATAGAAGTAAAAGTGGCGACCTGTGAACAGGAGGATAAGCAGCTTAAAACTTCTCAAACCGGGCTGCTTGATCTTCAGGAATCCTTGAACCAACTTGAAGGATTTCAAAGAGACAGCACCAAGCTTATGAAAAAGTTTGTCGATCAGGAAAAAGCTTTTGAAAT
>DIQU01000004.1:893-12800 GCA_002426555.1 Firmicutes bacterium UBA5454
CCAAGCTTATGAAAAAGTTTGTGGATCAGGAAAAAGCTTTTGAAATGATGAATAACGTTTACATTGTAAAAGAAAAAGCTTATTTCCGTGAACAGGCGGGTCTTCTGGCTTCATCACTTGAGGATGGTAACCCTTGTCCTGTTTGCGGTTCTATTGTCCATCCCAGCAAGGCATGCTTGGCTGACGATGCACCCAGCGAAGCAGAGCTGAATGAAATAAGACAAAAGACTGATATTGCCCGTAAGAATATGCAAGCTGCCAGCGAAAAGTCATCAAACAAAAAGGCAGAAATCGAGCTGGCTGAAAAACGATTGCTTCATGCTTCCAAAGCATTTTTCTCCGACATGGATGAGAGCTTCAACCAGAAACAACTTACTTCCAGAATTGAATCTGCATTGACAGAAAACAGGGAAAAGAAGAAACAGAACGATGGTTTATATATTCAATTAAGAAAGCAAGTCTCCAGGAAAAAAGAATGCAGGGAACAGCTTGCTGAAAATGAGAAGCATTTACAGAAGAACGAAGTTGAGATCACTGACAATGAAGAGAAAAAAAACAAGATTATTGCAAAAATTGCTGCCGGAACCGGAGAATTTAAAACATTGAAATCCTCATTGGAGTATGAAGATAGTAAACAGGCTGCAGCATCAATAAAAAAGTGGAAATTGAATCTTGGTTCTTTGAAAGAAGCATTCAATAAAGCAGAAGAAGCTTATCATTCTCTAAAGAATAAATTGGATGGGAACAATATTCTTTTAACCGATCAAAGAAAAAGGCTGACAATTACGACTCAGTCCAAACAACAGGCTTTTGAGGCGTATGCTGCAAAGCTGATTGAATGCAGTTTTCCTGATGAGGAGACCTATCACCAGGCACGAAAGACGGAATCAGAGATCAACTTTTTAAAGGATTCCATTGAAAAGTATAAGAATCAAGTTAAAACTGTAGAACAGAATATACAGAGGCTTACCAAGGAAACAGAAAACAAAGAAAGACAGAATATGGAACAGCTGGAGAGAGTAAAACAAAGGCTGGATCAGGAAATAAAGCAGGTGGAGGATTCCATAAAGATGTTAATAGTGCGTTCAGGAATCAATGTACCAATAGCGGAAGCTCTTGACGAAGCAATCGCGAAGGCTGACGTCTACCAGCAGGAATACATGCTTGTCAGTAATCTCTCAAAAACAGCAAACGGTGAGCTGGCCGGCAGGCAAAAGCTGGCATTTGAGCAATATGTACAGGCTTCTTATTTCAACCGGGTACTTTTTGAGGCAAACAAGCGCTTGAAGATTATGAGCAATAATCGTTTTGAGCTTCGTCGAAGGGAAGAAGCTGCAGACCTGAGCTCCAAGACTGGGCTGGATATGGATGTGCTGGATCATTATACCGGACGAATTCGATCGGTAAAGTCGCTTTCAGGCGGTGAATCCTTCAAGGCCTCTCTGTCGCTGGCTCTGGGGCTTTCCGATGTGATACAAAGTTATGCAGGTGGTGTTGAAATTGACACTTTATTTGTTGATGAAGGGTTTGGAGCACTGGATTCAGAATCATTGGAGCAGGCAATACAAACGCTGGCGGGGCTTACAGAAGGCAACCGCCTGGTTGGCATCATTTCCCATGTAAGTGAATTAAAAGAAAGGATTGACAGGCAGCTTGTAGTTAAAAAAAGCAACAGTGGCAGCACCATCAGCGTAATAACGCAGTAATACTCGTTATTATTCACAGTTGGTATGCTGCAACACTTAAATATTTTCATTTAAATCTTGTCATCCGAGTTCATCGAGGAATCTTAACAGAAAAGATCCGACCCAATTGCTTGGGATGATATCGAAAGAGCTGTTGAAAACCTTGGACCGGCTTTCAACAGCTCTTTCTCCAGTCGAACTTATTCGCTGTGACCGTTGCTTATGTTTATTGCTCTTAAAACTTCTCTTGCTCTATCAACAACTTTGCTGTCGGAGTCATGTATCAGACTCTTAATATGTTCTACTGAATTCTTGTTGCTGAGTTGCTCTAAAGCGTCCAGAGCAGCCAATTTGATATCTGAGCTGCGATCGCGCAGGCATATAATGAGATAATTGAATACCTGCTCATTTTCCACTTTACCCATAGCTTTTACGACAGCCTTGCGGAGTTCAGGGTTTTTTATGTTGGCAGCTTTTAACAGCTTTTCACCTTTACCCTTTTCAGCCCATTTTGCGATTTTCTCTTCTGATAAACCAAACATCTTATCACCTCTGTTTTTTTCTATTTTTTATATACATAAAATACATTATAACATTTTTTTGTGAACTATGTGTGAATAAAAGCTAACATTTAAATATTTATTATGATATATCCAATTTTAACACTGGATTATTTACATATCAAGCCAATTATGGTACTATAGCACATAAGGATTTGAGTTTTTTGAATGCACTGGCTCTCGTCTTCAGATGAGGAAGAGGGCATTTTATTTCTTTTATGACTTAAGGAGAGATCAGATACATGGATACGGAAAATATCAGACCTGTATTTCCCAAGCGGGCTGTTGTTACCGGGGGAATGCCCTATGGCAGTAAGGAACTGCATTTTGGTCATGTTGGTGGTGTGTTTGTTCATGCCGATTTTTTTGCAAGGTTTCTGCGGGATCGTATAGGTGAGGACAATGTAATCTTTGTTTCGGGTACCGACTGCTACGGTTCCCCTATATCAGAGAGCTACCGTCAGCTGCTTGAAAATGCTGAGGCGGACTGCAGCATAGAGGAATTCGTAGCTTACAACTACAAGCTGCAAAAGGAAGCATTGGAGGAGTACAATATAAGCCTCAATCTGTTTTCTGCTTCCGGGCTGGGACGAGCCAGGGAAATTCACGAACAGGTATCGGAAGAGGTATTTAATTGTCTTTATGATAATGGTTATCTTAGCAAGAACACCACATCTCAGTTTTACGATTCTGAACTGGATGTTTATCTTAACGGTCGGCAGGTAGAAGGGTATTGTCCTATTGAAGGCTGCCGGTCTGATAAAGGCTACGCAGATGAGTGTTCTCTGGGGCATCAATATATGCCTTCTGAACTGATTAACCCTCGAAGCAAACTCACCGGGAACAAGCCGGTCTTGCGGGATGTTACCAACTGGTATTTCAAACTGGAAGATTTCCAGCCTCTCTTGCAGGAATGGGTAGATCATCTGATGCAGCTTCCCAATACCCGTCCCATTCTAACTAATATCCTGCAGGAGTTTTTAAAGCCGCCAGTGATTTATGTAAAAAAAGACCATCAGAGTGAAGTCGATGCGCTTCGAAATCGTCTGCCGGAATTTAAAACAGAGGAAGAAGAAAATAAAACCTCCTTTGAAATGATCTTTGAAAATCTGGAGGATCGAGAAAAAGCCTGTAATGAATTGACTGAAAACAATATCCGATATCGTACAGGAAAGACTTTGGTTCCCTTCCGACTTACCGGGAATGCGGAATGGGGCGTACCGGCACCTGAAAGGGAAGGTGTTGAGGGACTGACATTCTGGGTATGGCCGGAGTCACTATGGGCACCTGTCTCCTTCACCAGAACTTATCTGGAGATGCAAAACCTGGGAGATGAAGAGTGGAAAAAATGGTGGTGTTCTCCAGATGCCGGAATTTATCAGTTTATAGGTGAAGACAATATCTATTTTTATGGTCTGGCAGAACCGGCTATGTTTATGGCGTTTCAAGGAAAAGGAGCTCTTTCAATTCATCCCGAAGAGGGTCACATACAGCTGCCCAATCTAATAGCCAACAGTCATGTATTGTTCCTTGACAAAAAGGCCAGCAGCAGCGGTGAGGTAAAGCCTCCAATGGCAAGAGAATTGCTGGAGCATTACACAGCAGAGCAGCTCAGGGCACACTTTTTAGGGCTGGGGTTGGGAATCAGAAGCGTTAGTTTTCAACCCAAGCCATTGAATCCCAAAGCCAATGAGAGAGACGGCGATCCTGTTTTAAAGGAAGGAAACCTGCTAACCAATGTACTTAACCGGCTTGCTCGTTCATGTTTCTACACCTCCCAGAAATACTATGAGGGTAAAATTCCCATAGGGCAGGTAAGGGAAGAGGTGCTGCAAAGTGCAAAGGAAACAATATTGGAATATGAACAGCTCATGTACAGGTATGAATTTCACAATATTATGAACTTGATGGATACCTATATTCGCAACGCCAATAAGTATTGGTCCAGCGGAATGAAGGAAGTAAAGGATACCGGCGATATGGATCTTCAAGCTCAAATTGTTGTGGATTCATTCCATATGCTAAGAACTGCCATTGTCCTCATGCATCCCGCAGCGCCGGAAGGGACGGAAATGGTATGCGAATATTTGGGTTTTGGGAAGGAATTTTGGGATTGGAGTCGAATTTTGGATACAGTATATGATTTTATGGAGATTCCGAAGGAGCACGAACTGAAAACACTGGAACCCAGGGTAGACTTCTTTAAGAAGCACCCCAGTCAGCTGAAATAACAGTTTCGCGATATTATTGTTGCACACATGTGTTTTTGGGTAACAATATTGGTATGCTCTAACTCTTAAATCTTGTCATTCTGAGTTTACCGAGGAGTCTGAGCAGGAAAGATCCTTCGCGAATGCTCAGGGTGATATGTATGGGCATATAATTACTTCAATAGGGGGGTATCTCATTATGTGGGAGGATTTTAAAAAATTTGCGCTAAAGGGTAATGTAATTGATCTGGCAGTTGGTGTTGTTATAGGCGGAGCATTTGGGAAAATTGTCACTTCTCTTGTAAATGATGTCATCATGCCATTACTGGGGCTGATTACTGGTGGAATCAACATTACTCAGGCTAAGTGGATGATTCGGGAAGCAGCGGGAGAAACCCAACCAGCGCTTACTCTGAACTACGGGCAATTTTTACAGAATATTATCGACTTTTTTGTTATTGCACTTTCCATTTTCCTGGTGATTCGATTCTTTCAAAGGTTCCGCAAAAAAGAGCAGGAAGCTCCCAAACCTGAACCGAAACCGTCGAAAGAGGAAGTCCTGCTTACAGAAATTCGAGATTTACTTAAGGAATCAAACAGCTGAATTAATTAAAATTTCATAAGGGTAACAAACAAAATGTCATTTAGAATATATCGAGGAGTTTTTCCCAAGGGGTTTGAACTCTGTTTGAACTTTGTTATATTCTAAATGACTTTTTACTGTTGCACTACAGGTAGTAGTATGGTATAATGAAAACATACTACATAATGTGGTTTTTACAAATTTTCTTTGGAGGCGCAGTATGAAAACAATTCGGGATTTGATAGTAAGAAGGTTTACCAAAGTTCTAGAAAACAACCCTGATCAAAGCGTCTACGACCTGTTTGAGTGGAAAAACGCAGATGTGATGATTAAAGACCATGCAAAAAACAAAGTGGTTTGTGATATGAAAAATTTGGAGTTCCCAGTTTCATATTCGCAAAATGCTTGTGATATCATAGCTGCACATTATTTTAGAAAAGCAGGCGTTTCCAACGAAGCAGGGCATGAAAGAAGCATGCGTGAAGTCGCTCACCGCATGGTCGATTTTTGGACAAGTGCAATGTTGGATGAAGGTATGATTGACGATGAGGAACAAAAGCAGATTCTCTATGATGAACTGGTTTATTTGTTGCTTTCCCAAGCTTGGGCACCAAATTCTCCTCAGTGGTTCAACACTGGTTTGAATCTGGCATATGGTATCGCTGGTGACCCCGATGGATTATATTACTATGACATAGACAAAAAAGATGTAGTGGAAAGTAAAGATCGTTACACCCGCACTCAGGCTTCCGCTTGTTTTATTCTTTCCATTCAGGACAAGCTTATGGGCGAACAATCCATTTCCGAGCAATATTTAACTGAAACCAAGCTATTTAAAGGAGGTTCTGGTACAGGCACAAACTTTTCTACTTTGAGGGGAGAAGGAGAGAGGCTTTCCGGAGGTGGTTATTCCTCAGGTTTGTTAAGCTTTCTGAAGGGTCTTGACAAGAATGCCGGTGCCATTAAATCAGGAGGCACAACCCGTCGAGCAGCCAAGATGGTTATCGTCGATGATGATCATCCGGATATAATGAAATTCGCAACATGGAAGGCCGTAGAAGAGGACAAGGTTCGCGCCCTGGGCAAAATGGGCTACGATACTGACTTCAACGGAGATGCATACAGCACCGTATCCGGTCAAAACAGCAACAATTCCATACGCTTGTCTGATGAAACCATGAGCAAGGTATTGAATCTGGAGAATGATCCGAAAGCTCTCATAACTCTAATGGGCAGGGTAGATTCCGATGTAGACAGGGAATTGCCGGTAAGGGAACTGTGGGATGCCATCAACCAATCCACTTACAGCTGTGCGGATCCAGGACTGCAATTTCATGGCAGGTTTAATGAATGGCACACCTGTCCAGCTGGGGAAGACGGTCAGTTATGGGCGAAGCACAATCAAATAAATGCCACAAACCCATGCAGTGAGTACGCTTTCCTTAATGATACCGCTTGCAACCTGGCGTCTGTTAACTTGTATCGATTTTACAATTCCGATACCGGAGAATTTTATATTGAAGATTATTTACATACTATTGCACTAATTCAGATGGTATTGGAAGCTTCCATTCACTGGGGCCAATTTCCCACCAGGCAGATAGCCCTTCGCTCCCATTTGTTTCGCACCACTGGTTTGGGGCCTGCCAATCTGTCTTCACTGTTAATGGCAGCGGGCTTACCCTATGATTCTGAAGAAGCCAGGACTATGGCAGCTGCTATAGTAGGTGTAATGACAGGTTACTCCTATTATGTATCCTCTTTAATGGCGCAAAAACTCAACCCCTTTGAAAAGTACAGCTTGAATGCAGAACACATGCTGAGGGTTCTCCGCAACCACAGCCGAGTGGCCGGTGCCAGAGAAGATGATTACGAAGGCTTAAGCTATCGTCCCATGGAAGTAAACCACGATTTACTTGAGAAATTGGGATGCAGCAATATCAGCGAAGCTTTAAAGCGGGCTTGGAATCTGGCTATTGAAAGCGGCTCTCATTTTGGATATCGGAATGCTCAGGTAAGCGTAGTAGCCCCCACCGGCACCATCTCTTTTGCTATGGACTGTGGTGCTACCTCCATCGAACCTTTCTATGCACATGTAATATATAAGAAGCTGGTCAGCGGAAGCGCAATGGTTATGGTCAACCCGGTGATTGAATCTACCCTTAAGAATTTGGGGTATGCCGAGGAAGAGATTGATGCCATAGTCAGCTATATTTTACGCAGAGATGATAAGGGCAATATCATAGACGGCAAGATAGAGGGAGCTCCCTATCTCAAGCCGGAGCATTATCCCATATTTGATACTGCCAGCAAGTGTGGTACAGGGAAACGTTATATCTCCCCTGAAGGTCACGTTTTGATGGTTTCAGCCATTACACCAATGATATCAGGCTCTGTTTCCAAAACGGTAAACCTGCCGAATTTTGCCACCGTAAAGGATATTGAACAGATTCATCTGCTGGCTTATATCACCGGAACCAAAGCCATTGCCATCTATCGAGATGGTTCCAAAGCCAGCCAGCCTCTGACTTCAGGAATTGCTGCCAATTCTCAAAAGAAGCTGGAAGATATGACTTACCAGGAGCTGCTGGATATAGCTAAAGCAAGCCGCAGCAAAGTACCGGTTCGAGTGAAAGCCAGAGGGCGAAGAGCTGGCTTTACCCACAGTGCCAAGATTGGCGATATCGAGCTCTATGTCACAGTGAACTTTTACCCTGATGGTAAAATAGCAGAATTGTTTATTTCCACCGACAAGGAAGGTACGGTAGTCAAGGGATTGCTGGCATCACTATCCAAGGCGATATCCAATATGCTGCAATACAATATCCCCCCTCGTGAGATCTCCCGAACATTAAGAGGCCAGCAGTATGAGCCTTCAGGCTTTGTCAGCAGGCATCCCTATATCAAGCAAGCCAGTTCCATTTCCGATCTGGTAAGCAAGATCATCGACATCGAACTAGGAGACTTTTCCAGATGTCAGGTTAAACCCGACGGGGAAAATGGGGAACTGGTGCTGTCATCAAGAGATCTTGTAACTGCGGCTGACTACGATGCCCCTCTGGCAGCAGATACTGTTATTGAATCAACAGCAGCAAGGACAAATCAGAGGGATGAGCCGATAGAGAAGGAAGACAGGGTCTATGGCGAAGTCTGTGCCAGCTGCGGCAGTTCACGTTTGCGAAAAAACGGTACGTGCAAGGTATGTGAAGATTGTGGTGCCACCACAGGGTGTTCGTGAAACAGCTATTTATTTATTCGCTTTACGATTTGTAATTATTGGGTGTTATCTGATAATTATACCGTGTTCTACTATTTATAAAAAATTACTGCAAAAGTTTTATTATAATAAGTGACATTCTATATATTATATGATATAGTCCAGATGTAAAGAAAATTAAATATCAATCGAAACAGGCGCAGTTGTAGTTTTATGTATAAAAATGCAGCTGCTTAATTGGGAAGATGGGTGAAAGTCCCACGCGGTCCCGCCACTGTAAGAGAAGAATCTCTTTATATATGCCACATTAATAGGTAGAAGAGATAAAAATTCTCAAGCCAGATACCAGCCTGTTTCGAACACGAGCAACTCTACGAGAGATAGAGGGTGTGTACATGAATAGACTGTTTTATTGATTGATTCTCATTGTATCGGGTTGCCATACAATGAGTTTTTTTATGCAAAAAAGCAGTCAGACAGAAGACTATTTTTAGCAGGGAAACAGACCTCACAATGCATAGAGAGCTCAGTGCGATAAAAACAATAGTAGAATAAGGAGATTAATCTATGAGTAACAAAATCAAGATTAAAAGAAGAATGCTGAACACCATCATGGTTGCTGCCATCGTCCTCATATTCGGTGCAGGTATTATGACGGTAGGCAGCTTACAAGGCTGGTTTGATGAAGATGGAGCAATCGAATTTACTCAACCGGATGGTACAGTAGAAGCCGTTACTGTCGAAGCTCGTAACAAGATAGGCAGTGCTAATATTGAACGGAAGGGTATAGCCTACTCTCTTTCCGATGGAACGAAGCTCAAGGACGGCGATATCATCCAAACGCTCAACGGTACATCAATTGATATATTTATCGGTAAGAATACTGTGAGTCTGGATGAGAACAGCGAAGTAACTGTTCATGTTACGGACAGTGGTATATCTTTCACTCTCTTTGGCGGCGGTCTATTTGCGGATATCTTCGAACCGCTCACCCTTGAACTCATGGATACTAATATAGCTGTGGAAAGTGGAGTGTTTTCTGCAAATGCACCATATGGAAGTGCAAGCGTATATGTGTATGAAAATATGGTGAAGGTGGGCACACATGAGGTAAAGGCTGGAAATATCGCCAGCATTCTTGCAGATGGCATCCATACGGCGGCACTGTCCATACAGTCCCTGAACAGCTTTGATCTGGCAAAGGTAACAAAGGTTAATGATACAAAAATGTTGTGCTTTGCAAATGCCGAGATTCAGCAGCTTGCGCTGGAACGCCAGGAAGCAAAAAAAATAGCCGAGGATATTCGAGAGTTAGAGAAAGTGAATGCGCAGGCAATTGAGGAGCAGCGGAGGGAAAACGAGGAAAAACAAGATAAAATTGCAACCGGCGGCAGTACCGGTAACAAAACCACTAAAACGGATGATGCCACAGGCAGCAACGGAACAGATGACAGTAAAACAGACACCGGCAAAACAGACGAAAGGAAAAAGGATGATAGTAAGTCGAACAACAGCAAAACGGACAATAACAATACAGATGATGGTGACAATATTGACGTCGTAGACTCCTTAAAATGCACTATAACAATACGCTGTGATACCATACTTGACAACATGGAAGACCTTACCGAGGGCAAAAACAAATATGTCCCTGCCAATGGTGTTATCCTTGACACTTCGAAGATGAGCTTTGAGGAGGGAGAAACAGTGTTTGACGTACTCAAACGGGCATGTTCTTTGGCGGGTATACAGCTTGAGTATTCTTGGACGCCCATGTACAACAGCCATTATATCGAGGGCATCAACCACCTATACGAGTTTGACTGCGGCCCGGAGTCGGGCTGGATGTATAAGGTAAACGGCTGGTTTCCCAATTACGGCGCTTCGGTCTACACTCTCAAGGATGGAGATGTTATCGTGTGGACCTATACCTGCAAAGGATTGGGAGTGGATGTAGGCGGCTCATTATATTAAACGCATAATGCGATTAAATATAGAAAATTTCAAATTTTAACGGGAGGGTATGAAATGTTTAAGAGGACAAAGAGTTTTTTGGCACTACTGCTGACTGCCATAATGTTATTTGGGCTGGTTCCGACCACAGCTATTGCAGACAGCAGCCATAATGGACAGGTACGGGTGATTGTAGAGAATACAACCTACACCATGGCTGAAGGTGCTCCATGGGATGGTACACTGGTAGATACCTGGGTGGACATCGACAACAGTTCCACGATGATGAGTTCAGTTGTCACTGCATTGGGTACTGTGGGCGTCACAGGTGCAGAATCGAATTATATTTCATCAATCAACGGTCTGGCAGCATTTGATGGTGGCTGGATGAGCGGCTGGATGGGTACACTAAACGACTGGTTTACCAACAATGGTTTTGGTGATTATACAGTTGCAGATGGAACCCTGTCAGAAGGTGACGAGATTCGAATCATGTATACGACACAGGGTTACGGCGCGGATTTAGGCGGTACATGGGATAACAACGATAAGACAGTTAAAGAAGTCTCTTTCAGTGAGGGAACGCTTGATAAGAACTTTGATAAGGATACACATGAGTACATATTAACCTTACCTGCTGGAACAGCAGGAGTTATAGTAACACCTACAGCGACAAATAAGAATTTTCAGGTGCGTACCAGCATTGGCGATACAGAGTACAAGCGCAGTGCCACAATGCCTGTGGAAAATGATACTGTCATAACAGTTAAGTGTGGCGATCCTTCCTGGCCATCGATGAACGGTGGTAGCTATGGCACGGCGGACAGCGTACCAGCGGTGACATATATTTTTACCGTAGCCATAGAAGGCAGTGGAAGTACAAACAATATACCAACATTGGCGAATGGCGTTGCTGCTGCAGCGACATCATCGATCGAACTTGGCGGCATATATACACTTGATCTTTCTACAATCTTTGCGGATGCGGACAACGATCCGCTATCCTACAAAGTCAGTATCAATGGTGCAGAGGCAGTTGCAGCTGATGTGAGCTACAGCTTTACACCAGATGTGACAGGCATCTACACGCTTGTGTTCACCGCCAACGATAGTACGGGAGATAGTACAGATACCTATACGGTAACAATGGACGTGGCACAGGGTTATTCCAAGCTGAATTCGCTGATCATACACACATCTTTCAGCCCTGCGAACGCTAATGTGCTTTTGAAGAATGCTTCAGATTCCTATACTTCCGGGCAGGTTTTTGATACAGATACTCTTTCATATACTCTGGACACACAGACAGATAGTGTCACTCAGCTCCGTTTCAGAGCAAACCCTGCTGAAGTAGGAGCTAAGGTAACTCTCCATTATGGTGAAGAATCAAAAGATATCACATGGACAAGCGGAAGCTCCAAGTGGGCGAACTGTCTTACAGGTGGTAAAAATGTACTTACCATTGTGGTGACACCACCGGAAAGTTCATCCAAGTTGCCCGCTACTTATACGTTTAATGTGGATTGCATGCCTTCTCTGACAACCATAAGTGCAGGAACAGGCGCTGCCGAGCTTTATTTGGACAAGACCTTTTCATCGGCAACCACAGAATACACGCTGAATGTTCCAGACAACTTAAATGAGCTAATCATTTCTGCATCTCCCAAAAATGATAATTGCACTAAACCGCTTCGCGGTG
>DIQU01000036.1:0-1098 GCA_002426555.1 Firmicutes bacterium UBA5454
TATTGCTGCATTACTTACTACGATATGCAGCTTCTTTTTTGGGTGGGAAATGTGATAAACCCCTTAATCATTATACCATTACATATAATGGAGATTCGTCATACACAGTGCCAGTCGCAGACATAAGCAAAATCAATGTAACTGTTACAGCGGGTACAGGCGCAGATGCGCTGAATACCACTTATGTGCTGAATCTGAACAAGGTACCACAGCTTGATTTCAAGGTGAACACGATACCCTCTGACGCTATTGTAAAGGTCTACGATTCAAAGGGTGCAAATGTGACTAAAAACAGCGACGGCAGTTTTACAGGTATGTTCAGCGCCTCCTCCTATACTTATACGGTAACAAAATACGGCTATGTGACTGTATCAGGTCTTGTTCCAAGCACTGGCGGGCAAATTGAGGCAATACTCGAGCAGGCAGCAGATGATGGACTTGAAGATGTAAATGCATATTGGAAAAACTTTAGAGGCAGCGATGACAATATGGCCATCACAAATGTTCTGCTGCCGATAGATACCACGAATATAAATCTGAAGTGGAATAAAAAAATGGGAACTGGCTGGAGTGCTGCACCAAGTGTCCAGATCATAGTGGATAATGCACTCGTAGTTATGGCAGGCACCAATATCTATAAACTGGATTTGCAGACAGGTGAAATACTGGCTGCTGGAGAAATGGTGGCTGCACCAAATTGGGGGTACACTCCTCCAATCTATGCAGAGGGCATGATATTCGCTCCGCTGACAAATGGACAAATTCAGGCGTTCAACGCCAAAACCCTGGATTCGCTTTGGGTGTATAAGGACGAGCTTGGCGGACAGTCACTTAGCTCAATCACTTACTCAGATGGATATATCTATACTGGATTTTGGAATGGCGAGACCAAGGATGCAAATTTTATATGCTTGAGTGTGACGGATGAAGATGTGACAAAAACCAATGAAGAAAAGACAGCGACATGGAAACATACACAGGCTGGGGGATTTTACTGGGCAGGCTCGGTGATAGTTGGAGATGCTGTTATTGTCGGTACGGACGATGGAATGAGTGGCTTAGATGGACCTGCCATGTTGTACTCATTTAACAAGTACA
>DIQU01000036.1:1266-13621 GCA_002426555.1 Firmicutes bacterium UBA5454
GTTGTACTCATTTAACAAGTACACAGGTGATATCATAAGCTCACTTGACATAGTTGGCGATCAACGGTCTTCAATCGCCTATGATTCAGCCAGTGGTAAAATATACTTTACTACCAAGTGCGGATATCTATACAGCGCCAATGTGGACGGTGCAACAGGTGATCTGTCAGGACTCAAAGGTGTGAATCACAATGCACAAACCACCAGTATGCCACTGGTTTACAAAGGTAAAGTATACTTTGGAACTGGAAGCGGCATGACACCTACAGGAACCGCAGGAAGTTTCGCTGCGGCTGATGCCAACACTCTTGAACTGTTGTACCATAAGGATCTCTTAGGATATCCACAGTGTTCGATGCTCATGACGACAGCATACGAGGTATCAACAGGGTATATCTACTTATACTCTACCTACAATGCGAAACCAGGCGGCATCACGATGATAAAAGTAGATCCTTCAAAGAACACTGCAGATGGTGCAGAGGTTATAGAGCTTTATGATGCGGCAGGATTCCAGCAGTATTGCATCTCCAGCCTGATCTGCGGGCCGGATGGTACTCTATATTACAAAAACGATTCCGCCAATGTTCTGGCGGTAGGAGTTCCACAGGCGGAAGGCGTAATGAAGCTCATCGATGCCATAGGCATAGTAACGCTGGATTCAGATGACGCTGTCACTATCGCTCGTAATGCCTATAATGCTCTGCCTGAAGATGAAAAACAAAACGTCACCAATTACAGTGCTCTAATTGCAGCAGAAACCGTGTTAAACGACTTGAAGACGGTAGATGCAGTTGAAATGCTGATTGATAGTATTGATGTGGTAAAACCGAGCAGTGAACGCACCATCACCGCTGCAAGGGTGGCTTACGACGGGCTGACAGTTGAACAAAAGGCAAAGGTTTCAAATTATGCTGCTTTGACTAAAGCTGAAGTGGATTACAAGGCGATCATAGATAAGATTGACAATGTGAAGTCGCTTATAAACGCCATTGGCACAGTGAAATATGATAAAGGGACAAAGGAAGGAATTAACGCCGCAAGAACAGCTTATGACAACCTCTCATCTGAAGAAGCCGTTTATATAACTAACTATGCCATGTTGACATCAGCTGAAAAAACGTATTCACAGCTGGGGAATGCACAGGAGGTTGTTGATTTAATCAGTATAATCGGTGAGGTCACTGAGGACAGCGAAGACGCTATCAATTCAGCGCGCAAGACATACAACGCTCTTTCAACTGAAGAGAAAACACTGGTTAGCAACTATTCCACACTGACTGCTGCAGAACGAAAATTTGCTGCACTAGACACAGATGATAATACACCGGATCCTGAACCTAGGGGCAATACTAAATCCATTAATGATGATCCCGAGGATAATATGAAAGTCATAGGCGATGGTGATACCAGGGTGGTTATCGGCGATGTTACCTACATGGTAGATGCACCTGCTGCAGGACTGATGGAAACCATTGATTCACTTATAAAAGCTGAAAACCCGGATAGACAGGATATCATTGATTTATACAAACTATACGCTGGAATGAATGACGATATGAAAGCCCAGGTGTTCAATTACGATGATCTGGAAGCCCTTACCAACAAGCTTGCTGTGGAGAATCACAAAGACTCTGCTACTGGTATGCAGGTTGAAGGGCTTGACTGGCATATTCAAATGCTTGTAGAGGAAGCTGCCAGCGGCGATATATACAATACAGTAGCTGGAAGTATCGGTAATAACGAGATAATCAAGCTATGGAACATCAGCTTTATTGATCTGCTGACAGATGAAGAATTTCAACCTGCCGGTGCGGTAAGGATCAAAGTGCCGGGTATAGACCTTTCCGGCTATGAAGAGATCCGCATTGCCCATTATAGAAACGACGGCCGCATTGAATATTACGACTGCAAGGTCGAGGATGGTTATCTGATATGGGAAAGTGAGAACTTCTCCTACTATGCACTAATTGGTGGCAGCGGTGAAGCTATAGCAGTGCTTGATGAAGAAGATATTGGGGATGCAGAAAATGCAGAAGATACTTTAGCTGAACTTGGTGGCACTGCACAGAAGCCTGAAACATCATTGCTGTGGCTGTGGATACTCCTTGGCTGCATAGGCATAGCGGTACTCATCGTTGTTGTTATTGTGATCCTTAAACAGAAAAAAGAGAGCCCAGAAGTATGATATCTGAGCACAAAGAAATAACAAGGAACATGAAATCATGAAGCTGCGAAGGGCGGAAATTCCTTACCGCCCTTCGCCGATTCATATGGTTTTAAGGAAAATATAAATGGATGATGCTTTTTCGGGATACCATCCCGCCGTTAACTTCATATTTTTCATTGGCGCAATTGTATTCGGGATGTTTTTTACACATTCCGCTTTTCTGTGCGCCTCGGTATTTACTTCGATGCTTTATTACCTGTTGCTGATGGGAAGAAAAGGTATAAAGCTGCTTTGCACCATGCTGATGTTGTTCTTTGCCTTATCCTTCATAAACCCTTTACTGAATACGCAAGGCGATACCGTATTGTTTACATATATAGGTGAGAGACCTTTCACGCTGGAAGCTCTGATGTACGGCTTTGTAACTGGTGGCATGTTTGTAAGCGTACTGCTATGGTTCGCCTGCTATAACTGCATTATGACCAGCGATAAATTCATATATCTATTCGGCTGGTGCATACCAACCATATCTCTGCTTTTATCAATGGTGCTTAGGATGGTACCGAATTTTAAAGTAAAGATCATGACCATCGCAGGAGCGAGAAAGTGCGTTGGCAAGGCTCCTGTCAACGGAGATAAAAAAGAAAAGCTGCAAAACAGCATGGATATGCTTTCTGTGCTGACTTCATGGGCCTTGGAGGGAGCGGTTGTCACCGCAGATTCCATGAGAAGCCGCGGCTATGGCAGCGGTAAGCAGAGCAATTTCTCCATATACCGTCCAAGTGTGCGGGACATGGCAGCAGGCATCATTATGCTTTTCTGTATTGTACTCACGATAATATGTGCTGCCCTTGGTGGGATGGAGGTTGCGTACTTCCCTGTATTTATCCTGCCAGAAGCAAACATCATCACTATACTTGGAGTCATTGGGTATACAGCGTTTTTACTGTTGCCCTCGATAATACATATTTGGGAGGAAGCCACTTGGAACATTTTAAGATCGAGAATCTGACGTTTTCCTATCCGGGCACGGAAAAGAAAGCTCTGAACGATATAAGTTTGAAAATAGAACGAGGTCAGTATGTCACCCTGTGTGGCAAAAGCGGAAGCGGTAAGACCACGCTTTTACGGCACTTCAAAACTGTACTTACGCCTCACGGAGAAAGAAACGGAAATGTTTATTTTGAAGGCAAGCCTTTGTCTGAGGTGTCCATGCGGGATCAAAGTGCAAAAATAGCTTATGTTATGCAGAATCCAGACAGCCAGATTGTGACGGATAAGGTTTGGCATGAGCTGGCATTCGGCTTGGAGAGCCTTGGTTGTGACCAGCGCACTATGCGCCTTCGCGTTGCTGAAATGGCCAGCTATTTTGGCATACAGAATTGGTTTCACAGGAATGTTGCTGAGCTTTCCGGCGGTCAAAAGCAGCTTTTGAATCTCGCTTCCATAATGGCCATGCAGCCTACTGTTCTTATACTCGACGAACCCACCAGCCAGCTTGATCCCATAGCAGCAGCGGATTTTCTTAACACTGTACGAAAGATTAATTTGGAGCTTGGTACGACGGTTATACTCTCAGAGCACCGCTTGGAGGAAGTATTTCCTTCAGCTGACAGGGTGCTTGTAATGGATGGAGGTCATATCGCAGCTGACGCCACGCCCAGGAGCGTAGGTGATATACTGAAAGAGCAGGACAGCGATATGTTTGCGGCACTGCCAACACCCATACAGATATATTACGCAACGGAGAGTACGTTTGCCTGCCCGCTAACCATACGGGAAGGCAGAAGCTGGCTTTCAAAGGAGCTTACAGACAGAGAGATCAAAATCACTAGTCTGCCGGGAGAAACTGAATATGAGGAGCCTGATCCAGATAAGACAGCTGTTGAACTGAAAGAGATCTGGTTCCGGTATGAGAGGGATTTGCCGGACGTGTTGAAGGGCGTAGATCTGAAAATACCCAATGGCAGCCTTTCTGCAGTTGCAGGGGGTAACGGCACTGGTAAATCCACCATGCTTAAGGCTATATGCGGTGTGGTAAAGCCATACAGGGGAAAGATATTAATAAATGGTAAACGCCTTGATAAATATAAGCAAAATGAGCTGTTTCGCGGCTGCCTTGCCATGCTTCCGCAGGATCCACAGAGCTTGTTTGTCAAAAAGACAGTTAAAGAAGATCTGTATGAAATGCTTTCCGGTCAATGGCTCACGAAGGAAGAGAAGGGAAAACTGGTATCAGAAGTTGCGGATATCTGTGAGGTAACGGCTTTTTTCTCTTCCCATCCATATGACCTTTCGGGTGGCGAACAGCAGCGCACAGCCCTGGCTAAAGTGCTTTTGTGCAAGCCGGAGATATTACTGTTGGATGAGCCTACAAAGGGGATAGACAGTTTTTTTAAGATTAAGCTGTCAAGGATATTGAAACGTTTGAACGGAAAAGGTGTAACCATCATTATGGTATCCCACGACGTGGAGTTTTGTGCCAAATATGCGGATAATGTGTCCATGTTCTTTGACGGAAGTGTGATAACAACTAACACGCCAGGGCGCTTCTTCTCACAGAATAGTTTCTATACAACCGCCGCTAATCGCATGAGCAGACATATATTTGAAAACGCAGTGACAAACGAGGATGTGATAGAGCTGTGCAGACTGAACAAATAACGGAAACACAAAAGGAAAACAAAAAGCAAAGTACTTGGCGCACGGCAGTCTCTGCGCTTCTGATATTCATAGCTGTACCTGCCACAATATATTTGGGATGGAAGTTTGCGGACAGACAGCATTATATTGTGAGCCTTCTTATCATCTTGTACAGTATGGTTCCATTCTTTTTGATGTACGAGAAACGTAAGCCTCAGGCAAGGGAGCTGGTAGTTATTGCTGTGATGTGTGCCATAGCCGTGGTGTCGAGGGCTGCATTCATATGGGCACCCCACTTCAAACCTATGACGGCTATTGTTATGATAACAGGAATAGCATTTGGTGCAACAGCGGGTTTTCTCACCGGAGCCGTGTCTGGTTTTGTTTCCAATTTCATATTCGGGCAGGGAGTATGGACTCCCTGGCAGATGTTTGCCGCCGGTATTGCAGGATTTCTGGCTGGTATACTAATGCACAAAGGCATATTAAAAAAGAAGCGCTTGCACCTTTGTATATTTGGCGGGCTTACCGTGATGCTCATTGTTGGACCTCTGTTGGACACTAGTGCGTTGTTCACCATGGCATCCGGGATCTCATGGGAAAGTGCAAGACTTATATACCTTTCAGGGCTTCCTGTGAACGCCATACATGCAACGGCGACTGTACTGACGCTGTTCTTCTTCTCAAAGCCTATGCTGGAGAAACTCGACAGAATTAAGCTGAAATATGGCATGATGGGGGATTAACATTGAGATTTGATTCATATCATCCAGCAATAAATTTCATATTCTTTGCAGCAGTTATAACTGCCGCAATAACATTCGACCAGCCGATGTTTCTGGCTGTTTCATATATCTGTCCTTTCATTTATTCCATTGCCCTAAATGGTAGAAGATCTGCTATTTTTAACACCGTGCTCATACCGCTTGTCGCGCTGTTTGCGTTTTATTACTCATCCTACAACCACTTTGGCGTAACGAACCTTGCTGTTAATTTCATTGGCAACCAAATTACGCTGGAATCTTTTGTATTTGGTTTCGTCATAGGGATAAAAACAGCATCTGTACTCATGTGGTTCTCTTGCGTACATAATGTGATATCAAGCGACAAGGTGATCTATCTGCTTGGCAGGGCGTTTCCCAAGCTGTCGCTGTTCCTTTCAATACTTCTGCGTATGGTGCCTCGTATAAAAGCATATGCAAAAAAGGTTAATACTGCACAAAAATGTATTAGGAAAGGAATGAACCAGGGGAATATTTTTAGGCGGATTTATAATTTTTTCCGCATACAGTCAATAGTGGTCACTTGGGTACTTGAAAGCTTTGTTACAACTTCAGACTCCATGCGCAGCCGCGGCTGCTCCCTAAGAGGTCGCACGGCGTTTTCCATATACCGCTTCGATAATCGTGACAGGAGCTTCGTGATAGTTCTGTTTTTCTGCTTTACTGTGCTTGTAATGGGGATTCTTCTTGATCAAACGCATATTCTGTATAATCCGGAAATCATCCTGAACAGGATAACGCCTCTATCATATGTGTTCTTAGCCACATATGTCTTTCTATGCCTGCTGCCGCTGGGTTTACAGATTGCAGGTGAATACAGGTTCAAAAGGCTTATGCTTATGACAGCTGATTTTTCATCCGAGCAGCTCTGACACCCAGGTGCATTATGACTACTTATTTGGACTTGACTTGAATAGTTTGGGCATGCAGAATATACTTTGTAGAGCACATCGCTTCGATATGAGGGATAATTACAAGAAATCTATTAATTTCTTCAGCTTGCTTTGCATATAATAAACATGAAGCATTATACCTTGACACCTTGGAAGGAGGTGCTGCTGATTATGATGAAACGCAAGTACAGGCTGTGGTCTTTGTTGATAGTGGTTCTTTTCCTGACATCCTGCAGCTTAACAGATTTTTTGAAGTCATCTGAACCCAATACGAATTCTTCCGATGTATCGCAAAGTCAGTCTTCCAACGGAGCAGACACATCCAATATTAATGGTGAACTAGAATTTGAAGGCATCGATAAACCTCAAGCTGATATTGATTTGGTCGTTGTAAGAGTGAGTCTCAAAGATGAGTTAGAAGACTCCTTACCGGTAGCTGTTGTAGTCAATCCGGATGTTTCAAGAAAACCGGATCTTGTCTGGAGCGTAAAACTCTTTTTCGCTGATCGTGATTTGGTCATGAAAGGTAAACCTGGTCCCTATGGATTTGTTACGCCAGCAATCAGGGAAGTGCCGGTAACTACTGGAATTCTAAAGTATACTTTGAACGAATTAATCAAAGGTCCGACATCAGGTGAAGAAAACCTGGGCTCAGTTCTCCCTCCCACTGTTACGATTAACAAGCTGAGTATACAGGATAGAATAGCCGTTATTGATTTTGATGAGGCCTTGCTGACTGATCATCCAGGTGGCACATTGGGAGGATCGATAACAATGCAAGCACTTGTATTCACAGCCACCCAATTCGATTCAATAGATGGAGTATTGGTAACAGTAGAAGGGGAACCTTGGGATGATGGACATTTTATCTGGGATACCCCGATATATGAAAGAGATTTGCTAAATGCTGTAAATTAGTAATAATCTCCTCATACTTTAATAAAATTTCAAATTGCTTTTAATTGGGTTTAAAGTTACTAAGCTATCATAAGGTCACCGGAGATTCTGTGGCCTTATTTTTTGTCTTCTTTGTAAATTTTCCGTTTGCATGTTACAATGATATAGATTAATATTAACATTCTCTATTATATAAAAATTGGAAAATAACAAGAAGATCCAGGAAGCGATTTTCATCTTGTATTGTCTGTGATAAATAATACAGGCCATCGTAGTTTCCGAAAGTATTCTTGTTATGTAAGGGGTAAATAATATGTGGAGCAACATTCTGGAAGCTTTCTTTTTGACCTGGCAGGAATTCGTATTTATTCTTGTATCAGTGGTTTTATCAATATTGATTGGGGCAGTCATTGCCGTAATTTATAAGATTACCCATAAGGGCATGAATTATGAGCCCTCGTTTATTACCACCCTGGTTGCCTTATCTCCCATCGTTACGATGGTAATGCTTTTAATACAGGGGAATTTGGTTCTGTCCTTGGGCCTTGTAGGTTCCCTTTCCATTATACGATTCAGAACCCCAATAAAGGATACAAGGGACATGGTTTTTCTGTTTTGGTCAATTGCAGCAGGCTTGGGATGCGGCACCAATAACTGGACCATGACACTTATATTTACTATACTCATAGCCATTCTTATGTGTGTACTGTATTTGATCAAATATGGAAGCTCCAAGCACAAAGATTTTGTTTTAGTGGTCTCCGGGACAAGACCTTTCCAATTCCAGCCCCTTCGCGAATTGCTTAAAAATAGCAATATAAAGAGTCAAATTCGCACTCAAGAAGTACAAGATGACCAATGGGAAATTATATATGAACTGAAGGCGGCTAATGTGAAACAGGGTATGGTAGAGTCTCTAATAGATGAAATAAACAATCTTGAGGGCGTGAACAAGGTTTCCATGCTGGCACCACAATTGGCCTTACCCATGTGATTGGAGGATCCTTACCCATATGAGAAATGCAGCACGTTACGAGAAAAAATACAGGCTGGCATTGTCACAGTATTATCAGTTCAAAAATGCTCTTATGCCGTATATTCAGCCGGATAAGTATACAGTAAACAGAAACGATGGGAAATATTTCGTACGAAGCCTGTATTTCGATACCTGTAATTATGAAGCATTTCACGAGAAGGAAAATGGGAATTATGGAAGGATAAAGCTGCGCCTTAGGACATATGCCAAATCCCCTGACTTGGCTGAGCCTGTATCAGTGGAATTGAAGACTCGAAAAGGTGACATTGTGCACAAACACAGTGTTTTTGTATCCTATGGTGAATACATGAATTTCATAAAACAGGGACATTGGCCGGATAGATCCAGCCCGGTTTTGGAGGAATTTGAGCGACTGTTTCACCTGCGGCAATTGCGCCCCACCACCCTTGTCCAATATTATCGGGAGGGGTTTAAGTCCAGGCTCGGTGACAATGTGAGAATTACTTTTGACCATGATGTAAGCAGCTGTACCGGCCGGCAGCTTTTTCCTGACTGTATGTTTTTAAGACCCCATCATCCGGGAAGGGTAATCCTTGAAATAAAGTACAGTGATAAACAACCTGTCTGGTGTATGAATATAGTTAAAAAATGCGGTTTCAAGATTATCGCTAACAGCAAATATGTTCAAAGCGTACAGGTGGCACAACCGGATGTGGTGACTCCATCAGCTGTACAGTTTGATGCTCAAATGTCAAACCGTATATTTGATAGGTCAAGTCTAAAACAAAATTTCACAAACCGAAAATTCCAGATCAGAAGTTAGATGCGAAATTGGGAGTGTATAATCCATGGGGAAGGCGTTGAATTCAGCCTTAAGGGTTTCAGTGTTATTACTTGCTTTTATTGGCATAGCAGCCACTTTTGGAAGTAGTCATGCAAAACATAGTGCTTTTGCAGATTCAATACAAATGCACCTGGGTTCAAATAATGCGACCAGGAAGGTATATATTAATGAAGTGATGTCTTCCAATGCCTTCGTTTTGTCTGATGAAGATGGTGACTTTTCGGATTGGATTGAGCTTGCCAATCCCGGAATTACTCCTGTGAATTTATCCGGACATTATTTATCTGACGATCTTGAAAATACTTTGAAATGGATGTTTCCCAGGGGGACAATTGTGAAGCCGGGGGGATATCTTTTAATTTGGGCTTCCGGAAAGGACAAGGTGGGAAACGGGGGAGAGATTCATACCAGCTTCAGCATTAACAGAGAAGGCGAGCCCTTGATTCTCACCGGTCCCGACGGACATACAGTTATTGATTATATTGAGATTCCAAAAATGTCTAGGAATGTTTCCTATGGCAGACAGCCTGATGCAAAGGATAATTTTGTATATTTCAATCACGCCAATGCATCTCCCGGAAGATCAAATAATGATACCTCAGCAGACACTGATATGGTATTTTCTGACCTTAATCCAGTTTTTTCAAAAGCGGGAGGTTTTTATAATGAAGCTTTTGAGCTTGAGATATCAGCTGAGCCTGGCGTTTCCGTATATTATACACTGGATGGTTCTGTGCCTGCAAAGGATTCAATCAGGTATGATTTTCCCATCGAAATAAAAAAAGAGTCCATTTCAACGGATTTTCCCGTCCAGACCATTACTGAGGGGGTCCGTCCTAAATACCCGCTTTCATATATTGAAACCAATCCCGCGGAGGCCGACGAAAGAATGAGATGGCGTGCTCCTGAAAAGGAAATTTTCAAGGCAGTTGTGGTTAGGGCCAGGGCTTACGACCCCCATGGGAATATGAGTGAGGTTATTACCCATACCTATTTTGTGAATGAAAATATGAATGAAAGATATACCCTTCCCGTGGTATCCCTAGCTATGGAGATTGATGATCTGTTTGATTTCGAGAAAGGAATATATATTCCCGGGAAGGTATATGAAGAAGAAGGATATGGTGAGAGTTATTGGGGAGTACCCAATGCAAATTATTTTCAAAGGGGAAGGGAATGGGAGAGACCTGCTCATATTTCCTTCTTTGAACCCAATGGTGCTGCTGGTTTTTCCTTGAACGGAGGAATAAGGATTCATGGTTCAGCGAGCAGGGTGCTGCCGCAAAAATCCCTGAAGTTTTACGCCAGAGGCGAATATGATGCCCAAAACATAATAAATTACGATGTTTTTCAGGAGGCGGAAAAATCCGGAAAGACCGAGGCAAATTATAAAACCTTGATACTCCGCAATGGAGGTCAGGAGTTTTATAAAACCATCATTAAGGATATGATGCTTCAAAGCTTAATGGAAGATACGGATATTGATATTCAATCATATCGTCCTGTCATAGTATTTATTAACGGGGAATATTGGGGTATTCACAATCTACAACAACGCTTTGATCTTCATTATCTGGCGAATCAATATAATGTGGATACCAGCCAGGTTGCCATCCTGGGCTCCAATGGTGCTTTGGACAAAGGTGAGCCGGGCAGTGAAAATCATTATAAAGCTATGCTTTCCTATGTAAAAATAAATGATATGTCGAATGAAAGACATTATGAGTATGTAAAAACACTGATGGATATAGACAATTATATAAATTATATGGTATTTCAAATATATATAGGAAATTACGACTGGCCCGGTAATAATGTTTATATATGGAGATACACCGGCGATTATGATCCCGATGCGCCACATGGTCTTGACGGAAGGTGGAGGTGGATGATTTACGACCTGGATAGTGCCTTCGGTTATAAGGATGTATCCTATAATACCCTTAAAGATATTATGCTGACGGAGAAAGAAGGTTCTGAAAAATCGGACTGGTCAACCCGGTTATTTAGAGATCTGCTGGAGAACGATGAATTTAGAAATAAGGTAATCAGCTGTTTTGCCACCCAGATGAATACCCTTGTAAAGACAGACAGAATTATAGATAGAATTGATTATTTTGAGGAATTACTTTTACCGGAGATGCAAGAGCATATCAATCGATGGAACGGATATCCCCGCTCCACTATAGGCGGATGGCGCCAAACCATTGAAAAATTGCGGGAATATGCCACCCAGCGCCCTGAACACATGCTGGACCATTTATCCGAGGCCTTTGACTTGGAAGAAACTTCGAATGTGAACTTAGTTATTTCTGATCCCCAGCATGGAAGGCTTAAGATCAGCAATATAGAAATAGGAGAGGACGACTACCCATGGACGGGCAGCTATTTTACCGGTATTCCAATTGAAATAACGGCTCATCCAGAACCAGGCTGCAGCTTTGTTGGATGGAAGGGATTCGATGAAGAATCGGAAACCTTAACCATTATCCCAACTGAAGATATTGAAATAACCGCTCTTTTTCAAAAGGGTTCGAATGTTATTCCAGATGATGATTTAAGTCAAGACGAAGATGCTGCCCATGCTGCCCCCTTGCTCTTGTTATTACCAATGGGTCTTGTCCTAACTGCCTTGGTATTACGCATAAGGAAGCTATCATATAAATAAACCTTATGGCTCACTACTTTGACTAGTATCAGACTGATTTGGGAACTACTTTTCTTCCCATAGTTTATTATTTTCAACTGCATATTCATTGTATTTTTTCAGCTTTATGCCTAAAACCCAGATATATGACCCTATTTCCGTATAAATCTGTAATGGATTTACACTAGCGCCAGCAGTCGATGCCGGTACAGGAAGTGATTTACTTACATAGGAATCAACTGCTTCTATCCCGCTGTCAATCCGTGGATTTTGTTGATAGATAATATCATGGGGAATCGGAACTGCATTTGTATTACGTGGCATAAGACTAAACTTGTTTTCGAATGAAAATGGGATGATAAGCCGAAAAGCAACCACACTCCACAAAGCGTAGGAGATATATTTTGGAGATTTCTTAAGTAACAGCCTAACAAGTATCACAAGGAGTATTACATAACTTGCCGTAAGGCTCATGTTTAAAA
>DIQU01000036.1:13806-14812 GCA_002426555.1 Firmicutes bacterium UBA5454
AGTAAGAAACAGTTCGCTCATTCCTGCACCTCCTTGTGCTCATCTATTAATCTTTTCAACTCTTCAGCCTGCCGGTTGCTTAATTTTCTCCCGCTAATAAAAGCAGTTAGAAATTTCGGCAAGGATCCTCCAAAAGTGTCCTCAACAAAACGAACGCTTTGATTGGCGTAATATTCATCCTTTGTGATTAGAGATGAAACTACAGCACTTTCATTTCGAAAAATCCCCTTATTACACAACTTTCTCAGCACTGTATATGTTGTAGACTTTTTCCAATTCATTTCTTTTTCACATAGCTTAACAAGATCGCCGGAGCCAATGGGCTCATGCTGCCAGATTAATACAGCAAACTTTTCTTCACTTTCTGCAAGTGTATGCTCCTTCATGATAAAACCTCCCTAGTCTATAAGGTATCAACCTTAATACCTTGAGTCTATCAGTTGTAAACCAAAATGTCAATAAATATTTTAAAAGAAATATGAAGGAGTTTGTCTGGTAAAATGGAATGTAAGTATTGTGTGGAAATGTGAAGAGTAGTTTTAATAAGATTGAAACATAACATATAAAACACGTGTAAACAGAGAATCCAAGGGGAATAGCTACAGCAAGTTCATAACAAGCCGAGAAGAATGCAGCACCGTTATTAAGCATAACATTGAAAAGGCCGGTAATTTATTAGGCCGGTGGTGGGAGCAGGTCACTATTGTTATAGAATTATCAGAGACTAGGAGGTACATCAATGAACATACTTGTAACANNTTTAATAAGATTGAAACATAACATCCAACAGTGGCATTATATTCGATTTATCTTTACTGCCTTATCAGGAATAACTTTTGTGTTTAAGGCTATACTATTATTATTCGTAATTTTTTTACGGCAAATATTGATTTATAGTCTTGAAAAGTATATACTGATGTTATGGAGAGGTGATTATATGTTAAAGCGTTTTGAAGTAACGTATTTTAAGAATTTTGCAAATCGAATAATTCTTGACTTTACCGAT
>DIQU01000036.1:15046-20261 GCA_002426555.1 Firmicutes bacterium UBA5454
AACAAAATTATTATTTATGGTCGAAATGCTGTAGGCAAAAGTAACATAGGGTTAGCCTTATTTGATATAACTACACATTTGACTGATAAAAATGTATCACCTGGCTTATATGATCATTATCTTAATGCAGATAGTAGTAGTGATTTTGCTGAGTTCCGATATGACTTCCAATTCGAGCAGATTGGAATCTCTTATGTGTATCGAAAAACTGCTGTAAATAGTTTGGTCTATGAGGAGTTGTCTATTGACNNTGGCTTAGTGGAAACCCACCTGACTTTACTGAGGAAGTATTAAGAGAACATATAAAAGGGATAGACATTTGTATTACTGGCTGGGGCATACCCAGGTTTAGTGCCAGGGTTTTAGAAAATGCCGATCGCTTAAAACTTGTTGCACATACTGCAGGTTCTGTTGCCAATTTGGTTTCGGATGAATTGTACGAAAAAGGAGTTCGTGTAGTTAGTGCTAATAAGGTATTTGCTGAATCCGTTGCAGAAAGCGTAATAGCTTATCTGCTATCTGCCCTCAGGGATATACCTTACTATGTGAATGATATGAAGCAAGGTGGCTGGAAATCGGGAGATTATTATAATAGGGGACTACTTGACCAAACAATCGGCCTTGTAGGTTTTGGTGAGATTCCCAGGTATCTGGCACCTATGCTGAAACCATTTAGAGCTAAGCTTAAAGCCTTTGATGAATATGTAGATGCAGAGACCATGGCGGAATATGGTGTGGAGAAGGTTGAGCTGGATGAGCTTTTTACAAGCTGCCCTATTATCTCTGTTCACTTACCTAGAACAGACGAAACTTACCATATGATTGATAAAGGCTTGCTTGGGATGATACAGGATGACGGAATTCTAATAAACACAGCTCGGGGCAGCGTAATCGATGAAGAAGCACTAGTTGAGGAACTGAAAACGAACCGTATTAAGGCTGTGTTGGATGTATTTGAGGAAGAGCCGTTATCAGATGAGAGTCCCTTAAGAAAATTGGACAATGCACTCCTAATTCCTCATATGGCAGGTCCAACTGTAGACAGAAGGAAGTATGCAACTATGGCAGTACTTGATGATATTGATAATTTTATCAGCAGCAAACCTCTTGTTCACGAGATATCAGCAATACGAGCATTAAGGATGACAAGATAACAGACTCATATTTTAAATGAGAAATTAGGCAAAGCCCATTCATTTATACGTATAAGTATGCTATAATAAATCCGTACACTAAGGCAGGTCAATTTGACCTGCCTTGAAATACGACAAAAGTACATTATGAAATCAAAACCTTTAAGGGTAGATATGAGGGTTAGAGGGTTAAATGAAAGATAAAATCATTCCTGAATTCTTTAGAAGATACGGGCTCAACTATGTTTGGGGTGCTATTTTTCTACTGATCAACGTATACATAGCAACCCTGTCTCCGAAATATCTAGGCACTATTATTGATTTGCTCGATACTCCGGTCATCAATCAGCAAGAGGTTTTAAAGTATATTGCTTTAATGCTCCTAGTGGCTCTGGGTGTCTTTGTCTCGAGATTCATCTGGCGTTATTTTATCATGGGCAATTCTCGTAATATGGAATGCTTTCTACGTATGGAAATGCTTAAGCATCTTCAGAAGATGTCAGTAAATTTCTACAGCAGTCGAAAAACCGGCGATTTGATGGCTTATGCTGTAAACGATATTGGTGCCTTACGTCGAAGCTTTGGACCCGGTGTAGCGCTTATTTTAAACGGCCTGGGTCTTGGTTTGCTTTCTGTGTTTTCCATGGTGCAGGTAGTTCATCCCAAGCTCACAGCATTGGCTCTTCTTCCCATTCCTGTTGTTATTGTTGTAATTACCCGTATGGGAAGCTCCATTCGAAAAAGGTTCCGCCAGGTTCAAGCAAATTTTGCATCGATTTCTGATCGGATTAATGAAAACATATCAGGTATACGGGTAATTAAGACCTATGTGCAGGAAGAAGATGAGGTTGCTCGATTTGAAGTTCTAAACCAGGAAATGAAAAAATCTAATATCAGGCTGGTTCGGGTTTCCGCTCTCATGGGACCTTCAATTCAGCTGTTTTTTGGTATCAGTTTTGTGATCAACCTGATATATGGCAGTTCTCTTGTTAAAACAGGTCAAATCTCTTTAGGAGACTTTATTGCCTTCAACGGATATCTGACCATGATTATGTGGCCGGTTGTCTCCATAGGTAGAATTATCAATGTGTTCCAAAGAGGAATGGCTTCTTATAAACGGTTGGAGGAAATATTCAGCGTAGAACCCGAAATTCAAGACGATGCTCTGCCTGATTCCGAGGAAGCTGCAGAGAAACTGGAAGGTCAGATTGAGCTTAACAACTTGTCTTTTGCTTATCCTGGTCATAATGAATATGCACTTGAGGATATCTCTTTCAAGCTGGAAAAGGGGCAGATTTTAGGTGTTATTGGCCGCACGGGAAGTGGAAAAACTACTTTAGTTAATTTGTTGTTAAAGCTTTTTAATGTCAAACCAGGACAAATTTCAATTGACGGTCGAGATATAAATGATTATACCGTAGAAAATCTGAGGGAGAACATTGGCTATGTGCCTCAGGACAACTTCCTGTTCTCTGCTACCATCAATGAAAATATCCGTTATTTCAATGATACATATAATGATGATGATATTGAGGATGCATCCAAAATCAGTATGATCTATGATAATATTATGGAATTTCCCGCTAAGTTTGAAACCCGCATAGGGGAAAGGGGAGTAAATCTTTCCGGCGGTCAGAAACAACGAATTTCCATCGCAAGAGCCATAATCAAACAGCCGGCTATCTACATTCTTGATGATGCCTTGTCTGCAGTTGATACCGAAACCGAAGAAGCTATCCTGACCAATCTAAAACAAACTATGAGCGGTCATACCGGCATCATCATTTCACACCGAATTTCTGCCTTACGTCATGCTGATGAAATTATAGTGCTGGATCATGGAAAAATTGTTGAAAGAGGAACTCATGATGAGCTCATAGGACAGACAGGCTTATATCAGGAATTATATGAAGAGCAGTATGAGAATGAGAAAAGGGAGGCTTTTAGAAATGAGGCATAATAGTTTATGGCGAGTGCTGAAACGAGCCGCCCCTTATTGGAAAATTATATTATTCTGTTTACTAAGTGTGATAATTGTAAATATTGCCGAGATATATAAGCCTCTTATCATGGAAACTGTAATTGATGACTTCCTGATTGCAAATGAACTGGAGCATGGACTTTATTCCATCCCTGCAATGGGTATCATCTATATGCTTTTGATAGTGATAAGCTCAATTCTGACAGTAGCGCAGGTCAATGCTATGAACCATGCCAGTCAGGACATTGTTGCAGATTTGCGAAACGAGGTATATACTCATATTCAGCAAATGCCCCTTTCTCTGTTGGATAAGCATTCATCAGGGCGATTGATTACCCGGGCAACCAATGATGTGGAAGCCTTAAGTGAAATGTTTACCGATGTATTTATAAATTTATTCAAAGATATCTTTTTGCTGATTGGAATTATTATCGTTATGGTAAGCCTTGATTTTAAGCTGGCCATGATAGGCTTTACGGTTATACCTTTTATTTTATTCATTACCAATGTAGTAAAAAAGAAGATGAAGGCAAACTTTGTTAATATAAAAAGCTTAACAGGACAAATCAACGGTTTCTTTGCAGAGAACATTGCTGGGATGAAGCTTGTGCAGATTTTTAATATGCAAAAGGAGAAGGAAGAGGAGTTCCAGGTACTAAACGACCAATATTATGACGCTTCCCTTACTCGGTTAAAACTCCATACTTTACTTCGACCTGCTATAGAAATCTTTAACACTTTGGCTATTGCCCTTCTTGTTTGGTATGGCATGGGGCGGATTATGGATAACACCCTGGGCATAGGGGTTTTATATGCCTTTACTAATTACATCAAGCAGTTTTTTGCCCCCATCAACGATTTAGCTGAGCAGTACAACATTATCCAATCAGCGGTGGTTTCAGCTGACCGTGTTTATGAACTGTTGGATCAAAAAGAATACTTAGAGGAATATGACTCCGGAAAACGTGTTGGGCGGCTGGAAGGCAATATAGAATTTAAAAATGTATGGTTTGCCTATAATGAAGGGGAATGGGTACTGAAGGATGTCAGCTTTCGAATAGAAAAAGGGCAGACTGCAGCCTTTGTTGGTGCTACCGGTTCAGGGAAAACCACTATTATAAATTTGATTTCCCGCTTTTATGATGTTCAGGAGGGAGAGATCTTGATAGACAATATACCTATCAATGATATTAACCTGAAGGACTTGCGTCGAAACATATCTGTGGTTTTACAGGATGTCTTTCTGTTTTCTGGAAGTATAAGGAATAATATTACGCTGCACAGCCCTGTTTCTGAGGAAGAAGTGCAAAACGCCTTGGAGATGTCTTGTGCAGACAGCTTCATCGATGAGCTTCCTAACAAAATGGATGAGCCTGTGAGTGAACGAGGAAGTACTTTCTCAGCAGGTCAGAGACAATTACTGGCATTTGCTCGTACCATAGCCCACAATCCATCAATTTTTGTGTTGGACGAAGCTACAGCCAATATTGATACCAAAACAGAAAAATTAATACAGAAATCCATAGAAAATGTCTCTGCTGGACGAACCACCTTGATTATTGCTCATCGCTTGTCCACAATAAGGCATGCTGATGTGATCTTTATCATCCACAATGGTCGAATTATAGAGAGGGGTAATCATAAAGCCCTAATGGAACTGGGCGGGTATTACAGTCGCTTGAATGCAGTGTGATGAGAGTAGTAACATGGGTGATGTTCTCAAAGACATAAATTCTGTGTATGTAAAATAATAAAATGATTATGTTTTAATTTTTTCATGCTTCAGTAATGATAAACGAACTGTCAGAGGATGATCAGATCTTGACATTATCTACCTGTACCTATGAGTATGATGATGCACGTTTGGTAGTTCATGCTCGAAGAGTCATGGAGTAACCATAAAACAGCATACCGACAAGTGACTGGCAAACCGCATTGGCGGCTAAATTCCGTNNAAAATAATAAAATGATTATGTTTTGATTTTTTCATGCTTCATAAATTCACAAAGAAATGATAGCTGCATTGTTTTTGTGATATAATGATTGCCAGTATGCTGTATCAATTCCAGCTGCAGAAAGAAGATGATAGACTTTATGATAT
>DIQU01000051.1:0-15661 GCA_002426555.1 Firmicutes bacterium UBA5454
TCAGCCTTTCTTGCATCTAAAATACCCCCTTATTCTATCATTTTATATACAATTGCCGAACACTCGCATTTTGATATGAGATGAACGCAATTAGTCTTGAAGCTCCAGATTATTACTTCATATTTTAGAAAAACTTACCATGTATGTTTATTAAACTGGATTCGACAAAACATCAATGAATCCTGCTTGTCTAATGGAAAAATTATGAATATTTTCAATTTCCGCTATTCAATAATTTTATCCGTCTCTTCCAGCATCCATTCGATAAAAATGCCATAACCTTTGGTCGGATCATTAACGAATACATGTGTTATTGCACCTGCGATTTTTCCATCTTGTATGATAGGACTGCCACTCATTCCCTGAACTATACCTCCGGTTTTTTCCAGCAATATTGGATCAGTTATCTCCAGTACCAAGCCTTTGGATCCTGAAGAGGCCTGCCTTATGACTTTGGTAATCTGTATATCAAACTCTTGTATTCCAGTATCATCAATTGTTGTCAGTATGGTGGCTTTACCTGGTTTAATTTGATGCTGATAGGCTATCGGTAGATGCTTGGTGTATATTGGATTGTTTATTTTACGGTCTGCTTTCCCATAAATCCCGTATCTGGTGTTTTTTACAATGGTACCCAATACATTTTTATTGCTGGAAAAGTTTCCTACCAATTCACCAGGGAGCCCTTTCTTTCCAATCTTTACATCGATAATGGTAGATTCCGAGATTTCACCATCCTTTACAGACAACAAAGCTCCTGTATCAACGTCAGTTATAGCATGACCCAGAGCAGCCAAATATTTGGTATCAGGATCTACAAAGGTCAGTGTACCAACACCTGCTGTGCTGTCTCTAACCCATAAACCTATTCGAAATTTTTTATCCGATGCATCCAATATTGGATAGATTTCTGTTACAAATAGTCGATTATCTCTTTTGCAGCCAAGCTCAACTGATTTACCTTTTACCTTGTTTACCAATTTGGTTAAATGAGCTGCATCCTTAACCGTTACACCATTTACCTTTTCAATAATATCTCCAGGCAGCAACCCGGCATCGATGGCTGGAAAATGAGTAATTCCCTTATCATCCGTTACTTCGGAGGTTCCAACAATCAATGCGCCGTTTGTATATAATGATACGCCGATGGAATTACCTCCTGGAATCAGTTTCTTAGGTGATGTAACATGTATGGTCAGCTTTTTTATGGGAATGAATCCAAACAGCATGAAATCAAGGTCTACATTACCTTGATTTATCGACTCTATAGCTAAAGGTTTTCCTATATCATAAACTTGATGACTTGTTAAAGAATCACCATTGAACTTCAGTACATTTACATCATTGCTGTCACTTATTTTAGCTTGTATGGGCAGCTTGAAATCCAGTATTTGAGTATCACCTTGGAATATCTGCAATTCAGCAGGTAAGCGAACTATATCCTGTACTATTGGGGAATAATTAAATAAAAGAAATAATATTGATAATAAGATTCCAAATGTTTTCTTAAACACTCGCTTTTTCATACTGCACGCTCCCGCTCAATCATTTTCTTTTCACCTTAAATGAACTTGCTATAACTAGTTTTAAGGTAACCTATAAAGAATGATTTATACGGGAAATAATAAGCAAAAAACAATTTACTTTGAGTTTACGCTATGTTCTTTCTTTTGCTGCAAAGCGGATTTTATCAGCTCGCCTGCATGTTCCAAACTTAAAGCTGTCAGTTTACTGCCACCGATCATTCTGGCAATTTCTGCTTTTCGTTCCTGCATTTCCAATCTGAAAACTTCAATTCGGGTATATTCATCTTTCTGCTTCTTTACTATGCTGAAATGACAATCTGCCATTGATGCAATTTGAGGAAGGTGGGTAACACAAATGACTTGACGGTTTCTGGAAATACCTCCGATTTTCTCAGCTGTCTTTTGTGCGGTTCTGCCGCTGATGCCTGCATCAATTTCATCGAATATCATGGTAGGGATTTCGTCCAGATCTCCTAGAATGGTCTTGAATGCCAACATCAATCTGGACATTTCTCCACCGGATATAATCTTAGACAGGGGTTTCAAGGGTTCACCTGGATTAGGTGAGATAAGAAATTCTACATCATCATAACCGTCCCTGGTAATCCCGGTAATTTCAACTTCTTCTGCAGTCGCATTATCTGTCGAAGTCATAGCCACCTCAAATAAGGTGCGACCCATGTTTAAGTCTGCAAGTTCTCTGGTCAGCTGTTGTTCCAGCATGTGAGCAGAACTTTTTCTTTTTTTGGATAATATTCTGCATTGCTTAAGCACATACTGGTATTGATTCCAATATTGTATTTGCAGTTCATCAAGTTTTTCCTGACTGTTTTCCAACAAGTCCAGTTCTGATTCCATTTCTGCCTTTATTTGCAGTACATCCTCTATGGTTTTTCCATATTTGCGTTTCATAGTTAAAAGAATCTCCAGCCGATTGTCCAACTGCTCCAATCGATCAGGTTCGTATTCGAGACTGTCGCGGTAAACCCTCAGCTCTTGAACAGTATCTTCCAAGGTATATTGCAAGCTTTCCAGCCTTTCTATTATGATATCCAGTCTATCGTCGATTCCATGTATGAGTTTTAATTGGCTGACAACGCCGGAAAGTCCATCCAACACTGAAGCAGCACCAGCGTTGCCTGTATACAAAATCTCATAAGCATCCGCTATGGAATTGGCTATCTTTTCTGCATGGGCAAGAATTGAACGTTCCTTGCGGATAGCTTCCTCTTCACCAGGCTGCAATGCCGCATTTTCAATTTCATCGATCTGATAGCGTAGAATATCTCTGCGTCGTTCTCCATTCTCGTTCAAACCCTGCAGTTTTGTAATTTCTTTTTTAGTGGTTTGCCAGCTTGACCATGCTTTTCGTAATTCTGTTTTTGTATCTCCTAGATCCGAACCGCCCAAACGATCCAAAAAAGCAACATGAGACTCCGAGCTCAATAATGACTGATGTTGGTGCTGTCCATGAACATCCACCAATTGGCTTGTGATTTCACGCAGCATGCTCAGAGTGACGGAACGTCCATTCACTTTGCACAAGTTTCTCCCATGTATGGATAATTCTCGCATTAGAAGGAGGCTCCCATCCTCTTCTGCAGGTATTCCATATTCTACAAGGATTTCATCCAATCTTCGATCTGTCAGGTAAAAAAGAAGTTCAACCCTTGCGAAATCTTTACCGGTTTGGATTAACTCACGATCCGCTCTCTCACCTAATGCTAAATTAACGGAATCAATGATGATTGACTTTCCAGCTCCGGTCTCTCCAGTCAGCACATTGAACCCTTCTTCAAAAGCAATGGTCAGTTCATCGATAAGGGCAATGTTCTGAATTGAAATCTCTCGAATCATGCTATCCCCCCAACCTTATCTCTTGTATAAGTTCAAATTCCTTATCGCATCATATTTGAGAATCGATTCAATACATCATTTACCATGGAATTCTCTCGTACAATGACTAAAATGGTATCATCACCTGCAACACAACCAATGATTTCCGGCCAGCTCATGGAGTCAATAGCAGACGCTGCAGCTTGGGCACCTGCAACTATGGTACGAATAACAATTAGATTGTTGGCATGATCCATGCTGATAACAGACTCAGAAAAGACTCTGAACAAACGATCTGTCATATCTGAATCTTGCTTCTCCATAGCAGCATATTTGTATACCCCGTTTTTTCCCATGACTTTAACAAGCCGCAGCTCCTTAATATCTCTGGATACAGTGGCCTGAGTAACATCAATGCCTTTTCCCCGAAGCTCGGCTGCAAGCTCCTCCTGGGTCACAATGTCCTTTTCCTCAATCAATTTTAGAATCATGGCATGTCTACTGTATTTCATCTCTCACACTACCTTCCTGATTGTTATTTAAATCTCCTGTGGAAAAATATTCATTCCTTACGTGTGGAAAATTTATAGCGTAGTATATTATAAAAGCTGCAACCGGAAATTCGAATTAAATGGGTCTTAAGAGCAGATTTTTCAATGCTGATGTGATCTCCTTCTGCCAGGTTGACAATTTGCTGTCCATCAATGCTTATCTGTATGTCTCTGTTTTTGTCTGTGCCTTCTATTTCAATCAAGGAAGAGGCATGAGTAACAATAGGTCGAGAAGTCAAGGTGTGGGGGCAAACAGGCGTTACCAGCAGACATTCCATACCTGGGTCAATTACAGGACCACCAGCAGACAATGAATATGCAGTTGAACCTGTCGGAGTTGAAACTAATAGGCCATCCGCTGCATAGCAGCTGACAAATTCTCCATTGATCTTCAAATTCAAGTGTATGATTCTTCCATTGACACCTTTGCTGACAATTACATCGTTTAATGCCAGCTCCTGTTTCAGAATCTGCTGATTTCGTATCACCTTTGCTTCCAACATCATACGTCTGTCAATTTTATAACTTTTGCATGATAATGAATCCAGTATGGAAGGCAGGTTAGCCATCTCTGCCTCAGCTAAAAATCCCAGATGACCCAAATTAATTCCCAGAAGAGGCTTCTGATATTCAGCAGCTTTTCGAGATGTGTGTAATATGGTGCCGTCACCGCCAAGCACCAATATGAGATCTGATTTGTTGAATATCTCGTTTTCTGATGACAAGGTACCCAGTTGGCATAGTTGATATACAGAGGGAGTAACCAAAGCTTTCATATTTCTTTTCTGCAGCCCTTGCAGAACTTTTTTTGTGTACTCTCCTGAGATATCCTTGGATAAGTTGGAAATGATACCAACCTTACTCATATAATCACCTGCTTTTTCTTAAAAAAATTGTGAGCTTTAAAAACAATTTCATTTATCAGCACAGATAGACTCTGAACCATCGGATCCAATTTCCCTTTGTAGAAATATGCCAGAAATTCAATATTCCCTTCAGGACCAGTGATAGGTGAAAAATCCAATCCTTGCAGCTCCAAACCCAAAGTTTCAGAAAATCCTGATATTTCAGTTAAAACCTTTATATGCAGTGCCTTTTCACGAACGACTCCATTTTTTCCTACCTTGCCCTTGCCCACTTCGAACTGTGGTTTAATCAGGGCTATGATGGGACTGTTATTAGCTATTAATTCGACAACTACGGGCAGAACCAGTTTCAGGGAAATAAAAGATACATCGATGACTGCGCCTTGAGGAACAGATGCCAAGTCTTCCTTTTTTACATATCGAATATTGGTCCGCTCCATAACAATAACTCTGGAATTCTGCCGTAATTCCCAGGCAAGCTGTTCGTAACCAACATCCATGGAATATATCAGCTTGGCTTCATTTTCAAGCAGACAATGAGTAAATCCTCCTGTTGAAGCACCGACATCCAGCCATACGCGGTCTTTTACTTGTATGTTGAATTGTTTGAGCGCTTTTTCTAATTTCAGTCCTCCACGACTGACATAAGGATTCGCTGCCCCTCTTATCTCAATGTTGTTGTCGGCAAGAACATTGGTTCCAGGTTTATCTATACGCTGCTGATCTACAAAAACCAAGCCTGCCATAATGATTCGTTTTGCTTTTTCACGGCTGTCAGCCAAGCCTTTTTCAACCAACAGGACATCAATTCGTTCTTTATGTGAGTCTTGCATAGCATATCTCCTTTCCAGCTTCGCTAAAAATCCGCGCTGCAATGGAAACCGGATCCAAGTGCAAGGAATTCTTCAACTGTAGGATATTGCCATGCTCAACAAAGGTATCAGGAATACCAATATTTATGACCTTTGTATTATTGCCATTTTTCATTATGTATTCATTAACGCAGCTTCCGAATCCGCCTGTCAATACATTTTCTTCCATAGTGACAAATAGATGATGACCGCTTTCAGACAGTTGGCTCATCTGTTCCGTATCCAGAGGTTTGATAATACGAGCATTTATAACTGTTGGCTTGATACCCTGTGTATGTAATATTTCTATTGTCTGTAATGCCAGTTCTACCATTGAACCTACTGCAAAAATGGCTATATCCTGCCCATTTTGCAAGACTTCCCATTTTAAGTCGGAAAGATGCCCGGAAGGTAATTCTTGAACCAGCCTTGTACTTTCCTTGGGATATCGTATGGCTGCGGGAGAGTTCATTTTCAATGAGTAGTCCAGCAAGTACGTCAGTTCCTCTGTATTTTTTGGTGCCATAATTGTTAGATTTGGAATATGGCTCAGGTAACTCAGGTCGAATATACCATGATGTGTATCTCCATCCTGCCCCACCAATCCTGCTCGATCAATAGCAAAGACTACTGGTAGATTTTGGCGACATACATCATGGCTTATTTGGTCATAAGCCCTTTGCAGAAATGTCGAGTAGATAGCCACTACTGGTTTCATACCGCTTATGGCCAGTCCCGCCGCTAAGGTAACTGCATGCTGCTCTGCAATTCCAACATCAAAACAACGATCGGGGAATCTTTTTTGAAAATAGGATAACCCGGTCCCATCAGGCATTGCAGCAGTAATGACTGTTAGTTCAGGATACACAAAACCCAGCTTACTTAGATGTATGCCCAAAGCTCTTGAATAGGAAGTTGACTTGCCATTATATGTCTTCTCTCCATTCTCGATATCAAAAGGAGCAACACCATGGTATTGAGCAGGATCCGTTTCCGAGTATAAATACCCTTTCCCCTTACGAGTTATTACATGGACAAGAGTCGGCTCTTGTAATTGCTTTGCTCGATTCAAGGTGTATACCAGCTTGGGTAAATTATGACCATCCACAGGTCCTATATAAGTGAAACCCAATTCCTCAAACAACACCCCGGGTACCAGCAAATACTTCAAGCTGTTCTTAAGCTTCTCCAACTTTTCTGCCAACCATTTTCCTATCAAAGGAACACTTCGCAAGAATTGGGCAAATCCCTTTTTGAGCCATTTGTACCTGGGGTTGGATCTGATTTTTGTCAAGTAAGAGGCTATAGCACCAACATTTGGAGCAATCGACATTTCATTGTCGTTTAGTATTACAGTTAAGCTGCTGTTCAGCCTGCCTGCATCATTAAGAGCCTCAAATGCCATGCCGCCTGTCAATGCCCCGTCTCCAATGACTGCTACTACGTCATAACATTCTTTTTTAAGGTCTCTTGCCTTGACCATCCCCAGGGCAGCAGAAATTGATGTGCTGCTGTGTCCGGTTTCAAAGACATCATGTATGCTTTCCTTTCTTTTGGGAAAGCCGCTAAGTCCGCCGTATTGACGAAGAGTATGAAATTCATCCCGGCGGGAGGTAAGTATTTTATGTATATAACTTTGATGTCCCACATCCCATATAATTTTATCGATAGGACTGTTGTACACATAGTGGAGTGCCAAAGTAAGTTCTACTACACCAAGATTTGATGCCAGATGTCCTCCGGTTTCCGATACTTTATGCAGGATAAACTGACGCAGTTCCTGTGCAAGGAGCAGGAGTTCCTGCTGGCTCAAATTTTTCAAATCACTAACTTGCTCTATCTGTTCCAGCAATGTCATTATGCTTTCCTCTCTTTGAATTGTCACTTACTCCGCGAACAAAATAAGACTGTTGTTGCAAATAAAGATTATATCACTAGTTCAGCAATTCATCAAGGAGGGGTTAAAGCACCGCTACAAGGATTCCCAGGATTGCACCGGCTATGACTTCTACCGGTGTATGCCCTAACAATTCTTTTAATTTCCCTTCTGTTACAGTGTGTTGGGTTTGCAGTTCTCTGACTATTTCATTTAATACCACTGCCTGTTTTCCAGCAGCTCTGCGAACACCTGCTGCATCATACATGACTACGAGGGTAGCAGCTACTGACAGAGCAAAGATTGAAGAGTTGAAGCCTTCCTGCATACCAATGGAGGTTGTCATACAAGTCATGATTGCCGAGTGGGAGCTGGGCATTCCTCCAGAACCAATGAAACGGGTAAAATCCCAACGCTTGTCCAAAATGAGGGTTAAAAACACCTTAAGCACCTGGGCAATAAGCCAGGCTAATATGCTATTCCATAGAATTCGATTTTGCGCAATTTCTGTAATTAATGCCAACTGCTGTCCTCCCTCATCGCTTTCTGTCTAAAATTGACAAGGACAAAGATTTTAAAAAGTCTGCTTTTACTCCAAAAGGCTCTAAATAGGAAACTGACTTATCTATATATTTACGGGCCAGGATCTTGGATTTCTCAAGACCATATTCAGCAGGGTAAGTTTGTTTTCCCATTTTTTCATCCTGACCGGTAGCTTTTCCCAACTGATAAAAATTACCGGTTAAATCCAATATGTCATCGGTAATCTGAAAGGCAAGACCTAGAGCTTTACCGTAGCCTGTAACAGCATCCAAGATCTTTGGTTCTTCTCGATACGCCAATACGCCTGCTTTTAAAGAAGCTGTAATCAATGCTTCTGTCTTATGGGTATGTATATAATTCAGTACTTCTTCTTCATTTCCTTCGCTTTGATTTTCCATATCTGCACTCTGCCCACCAATCATCCCCGATATTCCTGCAGAATAGGCGATTACTGCCATGGCTTTTATATAATGAGATAAACTTTGTGGATAATCAAGGATGTTTTCCAGCATTACTTCATATGCCAGATTCAATAGTCCATCGCCGGCCAATATTGCCGCAGCTTCTCCAAACACCTTATGATTGGTGAGCTTTCCCCTTCTGTAATCATCATTATCCATAGCGGGAAGATCATCGTGAATCAGAGAATAGTTATGAATCATCTCTATGGCGCATGCCATAGGCAGGATGAAATCCAGCTCCGATTCGGGAACCGCTTTTTTCTGTTTGTTATCATATAAATACGCCAGTTCATATGCAGATAGAAACAACACTGGGCGTAATCGTTTCCCTTCTGCTAAAAGACTGTATTCCATGGCACGAAGCACTGCAGGATGACTTTCCCGACTCATCAGCAGGGTGTCAAGACCTTTATTGATATAGGCAAGCCTTTTTTTATAAACTGTATTAAAATCCATTATTTAGCGAAGCTCCCTTTCATCAATGTTAAATTCCATCTCTTGCAGCTCTCCATTTAAGTTTCGCGATAATATTCTTACTATACCCTGGGCTTCTGTCAGCTGTTTATTACACAGATTTGTTAATTCAACTCCGCGTTTGTATAAATCCAAAGACTTTTCCAGAGGAGCATCTCCCTTTTCTAGCTCCTGTACAATTTTTTCCAATTCTTTAATGGCGTCCTCAAAAGCAAGATCCGGTTTTTTCAATGCTTCATTTTCCATATGATTTTCTCCTTATATTATCCTCTGCATAATGGGATGCGTCATCTGCTTCATCCACTGTGCAAACAGCCTGTCCATCTTGAAGCAACAACCTTATCCGTTGTTTGGGTGTTAATTGATGGATAGACCTTATTGGCTTTGTCAACCCTTCATTAAAAGGAATCGCATAACCCCTTGCTAAAACATTAAGGGGACTCAATGCCTGCAACGTGGAAACCAGTTGTGACATATGTTCCCTGGCATGCTTATAATGTGATTCTACAGCATAATTCATTCTTTGAATCAATAGATCAAGGTATTGACTGTGTTGATCTACCAATAGGCGCGGGGTCTGGAAAACATAGTGATTCACAAGCAATTCCAGACTATGGTGCTTGCGGTTTATATTGAAATCCATGGCATTCAGCAAACTCTTTTGCATACCCTTAACCATGGACAGCAGGTTGATCGATTCAGGTACAGCCAGTTCCCCTGCATTGGATGGTGTGGAGGCTCTTACATCAGCAACGAAGTCCGCTATGGTAAAATCCGTTTCATGCCCGACAGCAGAAATAACAGGCAGATGTGATCTGAAAATTGTTCTTGCAGTTATTTCTTCATTAAAAGCCCACAATTCTTCAATGGATCCCCCGCCGCGACCAGTGATGATTAGATCCAAATCATTTCTTGTATTGGCATATTCTATCGCTCTGGCTATTTGCTCTGCAGCATTTTGTCCTTGTACGGCTACAGGGATTACCAACAGGCTGACATAGGGATTTCGCTGGGTTATGACTCGAATGATATCTCGAACAGCTGCACCAGTATGAGAAGTAATCACTGCTATTTTTTTCGGCAGCAAAGGTAAAGGCTTTTTATATTCATCATTAAACAAGCCTTCTTCTCGAAGCTTTTTTTTCAGCTCTTCAAATTTAAGATGCAGATCTCCCTGTCCATCATGTTCCATATCTTCTACATATAATTGATATTGACCATCTCTGGTATAAAGGGAAACATTGCCCGTTGCTATCATTTGCATACCGTCTTTAACAGGAAAGACTGCACCTGTTCTTTTCTGTTTGAACCAGACACATTGTATGCGAGCCTGCTCATCTTTAAGAGAAAAATACATATGCCCGGAGGAATGATGCTTGAAGTTGGAGATTTCACCTCTTACACTCACCTTCTGCAACAAAGGATCTCGGGCAAGAAGAACACGCACATAATCATTCAATTGATGGACGGTTAAAACGACACGATTAATCATCACTTTAAACTTCTCTTTGCTGCTATCAGCGTGTTTTCCAAGAGCATGGTTATGGTCATTGGACCGACTCCGCCGGGAACAGGAGTTATATAGCCGGCTTTGTCCTTGACCTCATCAAAATCTACATCGCCATATAAGGAACCATTGACCCTTGTAGTCCCTACATCGATTACGACAGCACCTTCCTTGATATGGCTGCTGTCTATAAATTTGGCTTTGCCTATGGCCACTACCAGGATATCTGCATTACTGGCAACTTCCCTAAGGTTTTGTGTTTTCGAATGTGCTATTGTTACAGTTGCATTTCTTTGCAAGAGCATTAGAGCAACAGGTTTTCCTACTATATTGCTCCTGCCTATTACCACAGCATTCTTACCGGAAATGCTTTGACCGGTTTCTTCAATAAGTCTTATAATTCCCTTTGGGGTACAAGGTTCCAGACCTGCCTGACCATTCATCAGCATTCCTGCATGTATGGGATGAAAACCATCCACATCCTTACTTGGTGATATGGCATTAATAATACTTTCTTCATTTATGTGTTCAGGCAAAGGCAGCTGTACCAAAATACCATGTGCTGAATCATTTAGGTTAAGGTTTTGAATGACTGCCAGCAGTTCTTCTTCCGTAGTTTCTTCTTTCATACGGATTACAGTGGAATTGATACCCACTTCCTTACATGCTCGTTCCTTGTTTCTTACATAAACCTGAGAAGCCGGATCATCTCCCACTAAAACAACACTGAGACCAGGAGCAAGATCATATTGTTGTATATATTCATCTATTTCATTTTTGATGGTTTTTCTAATTTGTTTTGCAAGGTTTTTTCCATCGATTAATTCAGCCATAAAATTCCTCCATTTATTTTTATTTAAGCTTGTCCGAATTCCAAGCTTGTAAGCCTGGCAGTGCAGAGTCTGCTGGATTATCTTTAGTCAGAGCAGGTTTGGTAATATAAAGGCTTATGTGTCAGAGGAATTTTCCTGACTGCGTACCACCGTACCTAAAATGCCATTGACAAATGAGCCGGTTTTTTCACTTCCATACTTTTTTGCCAGCTCAACTGCTTCATTTATGGATACACTTTCCGGAATATCATCTCTATACAGGATTTCATATAGAGCAAGACGTAAGATGGATAAATCCACCTTGGAAATTCGCTCAAATTTCCAGCCTTTGGCATTGCTGCGGATAAGATCATCTATTTCATTAATGTGTCGTAGACTGCCGGTAAGAATATCATCGATGTATGGTATGTCTTTATCGTCAAGATCCCATTCTTCCACCATATCTCCAAGTGCATTTAAGTCATAGTCCTGAATATAATTTCTTTGGTACAATAAGCTCATTGCAGCTTCTCTGGCTGATCGTCGTGCCATGGGTATCCTCCTGGGAATGCTTCTTTTTATTTATTGGAACTTGTTACGAATGTTTTCCGGTAAAATGGCAATTAAAGATGCAGTGAAATTTTCTTCTTTATCATACAGCCTGCCTATACAATAGCCGACGGCAATACAAATCGATAAAAACAAACCGCGCCATAAGCCTAATGAAAGAATGAAAATGCCAAATAACAATCCGCAAAGGAGACCAATGATTTTTCCTCTGTGTTTTTTAAAAGAGAGCATCAAAAATTCCTTCATTCCCTACCTCCTATTCAACCCGCACTGGTTTCGCAACACTAAGGTTTTCTATGTATACCTGCACTTCTTTTACGTAAATACCAGAAAGAGATTCTACATATTCTTTTACACTGCTTTGAATGGTTCGGGTCAGCTCAGGCATTGAGACATCAGGCAAAACCGTTATCTTAAGCTGAACTCGAGCTCCGTCGGCATCGGGAAGCACTACGCTCTTAACATCCTTTACTTCCTGGAAACTGTGTACAGCTTTTTGAGTAAGTGTATCCAAGGTTGTAACAGAAACCCGGATAACACCCAGCTCAGTAGATGCCAATATCGTGCTTTGGGATTTTGGAGGAATCAAACATGCTACCAGCAAACGCAGACCTGCAATAAACAGGATAACAGCAATCACTGTCATAATAATCGCAGAACTGCCGCTTACAGCAACAGAAAAAATTGAGCCAATGTCTTCTGCCGGTATGATGCCAATTGATGCAGCAAGCAAACCAAGGGAAAACAGCATGACAATAAGAACCAATATAGTAAGTAAAATACGATCACCAATTTTAAATTTCATAAAAATCAGCCCTTTCTCCAATACAGTATTTTTTATTCATTATCAATAACCCCCTGAAAGCTCAGAGGGTTTGGTGTTTTCTTACTTGATTTTGGGTGGGGCTTCCTCCTTTTTGTTTTCTTTCTCGAAAACAACCCCTTGAATATGTATGTTTACCTCTTTCACTGTAAGTCCAGTCATGTTCTCTACTGACTTTTTAACATTTTCTTGTATGTTCCAGGCCATTTCTGGAATCCTTACTCCGTACTCTGCAACTACGAAAAGATCAATGGCTGTTTCTTTTTCGCCGACTACCACCTTAACCCCTTTGGATAGGTTCTTTCTTCCCAACATCTCCACAATTCCACCTGCAAGACCGCCGCTCATGCCTGCTACACCAGGAATTTCTGTTGCTGCAAGACCTGCTATAATAGCAATTACCTCATCAGCAAATGTGACTTTACCGTAGTCATCCGTATTCTGTTGTGTCAAGCTTTCCACCTCCTGATTTTATTTTTATATTGATATTATACCAAATGTACAGCATGTTTACAAATGAATCTACTAAAATTTCTAAATTTTTCTAAATTTTCGGGATAATTTTGATATTTTTTGTATCCTTGTCGGTTTCACGCTTGACAATATCCAAAATCATGGCAACTTCTTCCGGCACAAGCTCTGTTTTGTCCACTATAACATTAACATTATCCCTATGAATAATTACAATAGCATCCCTTACACCCTTTGCCTTGATAAGATTTTCTATTACAAGCTCTGCTTCCATGTTTGTAGTAAGTTCAAGCAACTGAGCCTGAGCTTCTTTTATCATATCTCCATCTGAATTGGGGTTGTCTACTATGGAATTAATATGCATTACTTCCTTACTGCGCTCTTGCTCTCTTTCAAAACGATAGTCTCTGAAAAAGGTTGATAAAGAAGATACTGAAGCTTCGCCTGATTCCTGGATCTGATCCTGGTTTCCCGGTTCTTCAGTATCATCAACATCACTGACCGTAATCTTCCCACCGGGTGCAGTTTCATCTGCATTCTTGTCATTCTTATCAGATGATGATACAGGATCTTTTGGATTGACAGCAGGTGTCGCATTTTGGTTAAATATAAAGTTAAGATAACCGGTTACAATCAATAATAACACCAGCAAACCAACTACGATATTTTTCTTTTGGATAACAAACATTTTTTTCATTATTCTCACTCCTCGTCTTTCATTACAAAGATATCTACCTGATTGGAATGGATACCTAATACAGTCTGTACCGCTTTTTGCAGCTCCATCTGCACCCGAATGTCACCAGCTCCTTCAGCTACCACAATAACCCCCAATACTTCCGGCTGAATTTCTCTCGTTATTAAAGCTTGAGTTCCTTCTGAAGTAGTCATACTAACGGGCTGTGAGTTGGAATCAGCTTGATTGACCCTGCGGATTCCGCCATTACTGTCCTGCTCTTCTGTTTCAGTTTTTGACTCAACGGTGTTCATGGCCGGTATGAGCTCTTTACCTGACTTATAGGTAATCATTACCTCTACTTTACCAGCCCCTTTAATAGCTGCCAGCACTTGTTTTAGACGACCTTCCTGATCATAATGGTCTTCCTGGTTGTTAGCCATTGAATCTTCTGACGGCTCATGGGTTCCACTGACTGTTTGTGCATCATCCCCTGGTAGAAACCAGTTGCTAAACAAGCCTATAATTATTGCTATGGCCAATATGAAAATAAAATACTCGATATTCTTTACTTTTTTCACTCTCTGCACAAACTTTTTCCATGAGAAAGCTTTTTCCATAGTATCCCCTCCTTATCTGCTGGTTTAAAGCAAGTTCATTTACCATTTATGTATATTATGCCTGGCTCAATATTATACAGCTTTGATATATGTTGTCGTAATTCTTTTATCATATCTGTGCTGCTGGAGCCTGTATCATTCTCTGCTTTCGCATGGTTTTTCCCTATACCAATACTTATCCCATCGATTTGAGTTAAACTGTCTTTAAAAGGAGCTGTTATATCGATTCTTTGAATTTGTGAATAATCAGTTTTTCTATTATTTTGTCCAAACTTTATTCCAACAAGGAGATCGTCCATGCCTGTCTTGTATTTCAATTCAAGAGTCAGTTCTTTCTCCAGTGTTTCCTTCATCATCTCTTCCAGTCTTGACTCAAATTTTTCCTCAATTAACTCTTTCTGCCAGGATGTATTTTGTGTCTGCTGGTTGAATGAATTTTTAAATACTTCATATTCCAATTTTGGCTCCTGACCTATCCAGTAGAATATAGGCTGAAGAAACATTACTAAAATCACCAGTCCGAATAAAAAGCTCGTATACTTACGCAGGTTGCCATTAGGAAGAACCATATCAACCAAGGCTGCTAAAATGGCTATTACCGCTAAATTCGAAATCCACTCTCCTACCATGGTTTTCATTACATCACCTCATCTTAACATCATGCTTGTATTCCCGGTTCCAATCATTAAAGTTACGGTCAAAAAGAACATAAGAGCAATACCCAATACAGTAATCAGTAAGACACTCAATACCTTGGCGATGCCGCTTATGCACTCTGTTATCCTTTTATCGCTTACCGGCTCCAGTAATGCACTTATCAGCTTATACAGGAATAAAAGTGTAAATATTTTGACAGCTGGCGCTAAACAAAGGAGAGAAATGATTATTAAACCTGCTATGCCTGCTGCATTTTTTAACAGTAAAGAGCATCCAACAATAATATCCAAAGACTCAGAAAACATTTTTCCGACAACAGGAACAAAGGTTCCAATAGCAAATTTCGCTGTTCGTATGGAAATGCCATCAAATGTTGAAGTCATGGCTCCTTGTATGGTCAATACCCCAACAAAAATTGTAAAAATAAAGGCAAGAATCCAAGTACAAAGATTATTCAACAATTTACCCAGCTTTTGTATTTGCACTCGTTCGCTGACATGGTTCACCATAGTGATAACAGCAGAAAGAGAAATAAGCGGGA
>DIQU01000051.1:15989-16570 GCA_002426555.1 Firmicutes bacterium UBA5454
TTCCAATTGCAAGAATGGGAAGAAAACTTTGTATTAGCAGGATAATTATTATTGCGTAACAAACATAATATCCAATTTCACCTACGGAAGAGTTATTGAAGGAATCATTAAAATTTCTGAAAATACTGCAAATAAGTGCTATAACAATTATTTTTGCCATGAGAGTCAAATTTAAATGCAACTCTCTAAAAAAAATTCGGACAACATTATTTAAGAAGTCCTGCCAGGTAAATGAGAATTGTCCGGTAAGCAAGTTTCGAATCATCTCCTTCGCTGATTCGCCTTCTAAAATGCTGAATTCTTCCGATTCTACATATTTCAAGTAGGGCTCCCAATTTTGAATATTCAGGTCATTCAATTGTTCCCCTATCAGCTTCTCAATTTCCTCATACCAGTTTCCATTTTCCTCTACAGCTGCTAAAACATCAGCTGGAAATAAAAAAAAGCTGAACATAACGATTAATGGTATCCAAATTATCTTTTTCACGAGTACTTCTCCTTCAAGAGAGTATTTTTAAAATTGCCTCCATAAGTGCTTTTAATATTGGCAAAGCCAATACCATAATCAAAACTTTTCCACC
>DIQU01000051.1:16731-16869 GCA_002426555.1 Firmicutes bacterium UBA5454
AACTCTATTTTAGAAGCTATGGTTCCTTCCCCGGTATCCTTGCATATTTGCGAACCGAATTCTGCAATATAGGCAATACCAATTACCTTAAGCACTGTCATCAGATAAATTGAATCCAAATTGGCCTTCTGTGATATG
>DIQU01000051.1:17163-17398 GCA_002426555.1 Firmicutes bacterium UBA5454
TTGTTTGACGATTGATACGAGCAGCGCTGCCACCAAACCAATTATTGCAATCTGCATAATATCCATTCCATCACCCCCTGGATCCATTCTCTTAATACATATTCTGCAAACATTTAGTCGTCAGTAGAGTTTAAAAATGGATTTTATGTTTTGGAATAATTGATTTATTAAATTAACCACCATCAGCAATACAATTACAACACCGGTTAAGGTAGTCATCATGGCCATTTCTTCC
>DIQU01000023.1:0-1589 GCA_002426555.1 Firmicutes bacterium UBA5454
GCCATTTACTTTTCTGGTATTCAGTTTTGTTTCGTACATTCCATTACCTCCTTGCATTCCGACGTGAAGTGCCGGATGGTCATGTTCTTTTGTTTTGCTTTTGTAATTTCGATTCCCATACCGGTTGAGACCCGGTCTCCGAATACCCAGAGCTCTGCGCATTTACTGAGCAGAACCAGGTCCATGAAAATGGCGAGATCGTGTTCTGCCGGATCGTTGTCCCGCATGAACTGCGGAAGCAGCAGGTGCGGCGCGATGGGGATGCATCCCTGATCGACGGCAAAGCGGCAGTAGCGCCTTGTATTCATGACATTCGTTTCGACGTCGCCTGAATAGGGGCTGCAGACGTAGACAACCGGCATGAACTTATGAGCAGAGACGTTTTTCAGCGCCTGATATGCTGTCGGGTCAGGATAACCTTCAGAATTTCTCATTGACATGCATCGTTCCTCCTTTCCAAAAAGACTCAGGAGGTGAAAATTCCTCCTGAGTCTTCCGTCAAAGGTTTAGGGTCGAATTCGTACCCCCTTACTTCATTAATCTGTTAAGTTCCGGGTCTTCCGCGATGGCTTTGCGGATCTTGTTGGTCGTCTTACGAACAGCAGATTCATTGACATTACGTTCGCGGGCGATGGATACAATGGACTCTCCGCCAAGAAGGACGCGGTCATAGATTTCTTTCCAGCTTTCAGACCAGGTGTCACGAAGCTCTGCCAGACGTTCTTCAGCAGGCGTCTTCTTATGCGGTTCACCGAAGATACTGCGGGCGCTGTCCATGATGGAACTCTTGTCTCCAAGCGAATCATCGTCTGTTTCACCTTCTGTGAGCTCTTCAATAGAAGCAGTCCAGTTCTTTGGAAAGGCCTCATTGAGAATGTCTTCTACATAGGCAGGGTCGGGATCATAGCCGTGACGCTCCCTGAACTTTCTGTTGAAGCCTGCTTTAAATTCGCTAATCTGTTCCTTCTGCCATTTGTCTCGTTCCGGTCTCTTGGCTTTAAGGTTGTAATAGACCTCGGAATCCTCAGCAGAATAAAAATTTTTTACATCAATCTCTGTAACGTCATCTTCGCCAGGAAATAACTCAAATACTTCAATACAGTCTTTGTGATAGATTTTGTATTTGATGTTGCCTCTTTCACGGCGCGGTGTTTTCATAAGCTTCTCTGAATCCTGTTCCTTGCTGTTGTAAATAAAATAGTGTTTCATAATCGGCTCCTTTGGTTTTCTGGTGAATTCCTCCAGAGCCGAATCGCGTCATCCCATAGAGCTAGGACGCAAAAATGGCCAGACTGATGCTGTATGCGAATACAACATCCTTCTGGCCATCTAGCAGCTCTGAGGAATCAGTTACTGTTAATATTTAATTATTGTGGGATTTGTCTTTCGAGCATTCATACTTGGAGCGTTCTTCTTTAACGCTGTATGAATGCTCCCTGAGCTGTACTTTGTAGTACATGCCCTTGCGGATCAGGTCGATTGTCTGAGTGTCTGAATCCCAGTCAAACAAGAGTGGGCCTTCACCATTTTTGCCGCGAACTTCCACGGGCGCATTCCCTCCTTCCTTCAATATTCATGGGCATCACCTC
>DIQU01000023.1:1737-14746 GCA_002426555.1 Firmicutes bacterium UBA5454
TCAATATTCATGGGCATCACCTCCTAACGTTTAAGTTCTGAAAATGCATGTGAATGAACCGAAAAGTTCAACATCCGGTAAAATATAGGCTGCCGAGATCGGGACGGCAGCCTTGACAGTTGCACCTATAGGTTCAGAAATATTATACAAAGCATAGACGATTGGGTCAATAATGAGTTGCACCTATAGGAGTAAACTTTTTGCGAATTGAATTGCTTTTAGGTTCAACTTGGTGTAAAATAATAACGGAATCCAAGTGGAGGTGAAACCATGACATTGGGCGAGTATATAAAAAATAAAAGAACTGAATTAGGAATGAGTCGAAATCTGCTTGCTTCCAAGGCGGGCATAAGCCATACCGAGGTACAGCGAATTGAGACAAGTGAAAGAAAAATGCCTTCGTTAAAAGTCCTTTGTTCTTTGGCGGACGCATTGAATATTCCACAGGAAGAAATGTTAAAGGTCGCTGGCTATGCTCCGGCTGATGACATTCCTGCGGTTGAGCGCGCTTTTCATGGACTTAAAACCCGTAAGCAGCAGGAGACTGTTGAGAAGATTGCTGATGGTCTTTCGAGAAATGCCGATTTAAAAGACGAGGATCTTGACGATCTTTTCAAGCAAGTGGAGATGTTCATTGAGTATGCAAAGAGAGAAAAAGATTCCTGATGAGCCGCGATTCAATTATGTTACGCAGACGGCATATAAGTTTTTACTTGAGTGCGGCTATACGTCGTTTCCGATTTCTCCCTTTGATGTATTGGACGAACTAAAGGATTATGTGGTCTGCTTGCCTTGGTCAGAAGCAAAACGCGTGTTTAAATCCGACGATCCCTTTCATCTGAGAAAAATGAAGGCTGAAGGGAGAACAATACGAATGCGTGACACGGGGATGTATTACATCGTTTATGATGATGTAAGCATCAATAGTCCAGATCGTATTTCGTGGACGATCATGCATGAAATTGGGCATATCATACTCGGACACCTCGTGGAATTTAATGAGACCGCACTCAATCGTGGAGGAATGAGTGGCAAGCAGTACGGTGTCCTTGAGGTGGAAGCACATTACTTTGCTGCCGAATTTCTTATGCCTACGGCAATACTGAAATACTACAGTGGAATTACTGTTGATGAGATTGCTTTGCTGTTCGGAGTTTCTGATGAGGCGGCTAGAAGGAAATATAACCGTGTTTTTACTAACAGTTATTTTCCAAACGGTGAATACGATAAGAAGGTAATAAGGAATTTCTACAAGTTTCTCATTACTGGGGCAGATGACGCGATTTATAAAAGCATCTATAGAACCTGGGGAATTCCGTGGAAGGAAAAATATGTATCAGTCTGCCGGAAATGCCCTGAATGCTATTCATACATAGATGATCCAAGTGCGAAATATTGTCCTTATTGTGGGGCAGAAATTGCACAACATAAAATGTACAGGAGTATGTTTGAAAGACTCGAGGCGCAGCGAAAATTTCATAGTATAGAGGGCAAGTCACATATAGGCTATCCATTTAAAAAAGCTGTAGGCAACGGTAATTTGCAGTATGGAAAACTCACTGTTTGCCCGGAATGCTTGAATCATGAGATATCCGATAATGCAAAATATTGTCAAATTTGTGGACAACCACTGACTAATGAATGCCTTTCGGGGCAGCCAGTAGAGAGGATTGAGGATTGCTTTTCGCGTAGTAATGGAACTGAGACGATCTCAAATGCCTGGTACCCTAAATATGAAAAACGTATTCGTGCACTGATGATCTATAGAGGCGCTGTGTATAAGGAAGACTGGATTGACTATGACTACTGGGAATTTACGAAATTTATGATGCGAGGGTCAAGGTCGAGAGCATCGATGAACTTGCAGTCTGCAATATTATATTCACACGCTTTTTCCGATGATAATGACGATGTGATCATAGTGACTGATACACAAGCAGCAGCAAAAGCGATTAGAGAAGAGAAAAATGTCGTTCTTTCTTATCTAAAGGCAACAGATGATATTGAGAGAAACGATGTGGAGGTACTTGTAGCGAATGATTTATAACGATGGATACGAAACAGATGGAAATCTCAGATTTGTAAAATGTCCACGCTGTGGAAATGAGGAATATTCTCCTGACGCGGAGTATTGCCGCATATGTGGTTTCCCAGCATACAATGAATGCGAAGGTTCTCCAGAGTATGATGAATTCGGCAATAACCAAGGGTTTCACATACACAGAAATGCTGGGAACGCGAGATTCTGCGAGTATTGTGGAAAGCCGACGATGCTGTTTAATGAGAAACTCCTGAAACCTTATAACGAGTTTTATGAGGATCAGCAGGAAGAAGAATTTGCACTTCCGTTTGAAACAAACGATGGGATTCCTTTTTGAAGAAGTAGGAAAGTGAGGTGAACTGGCATGTCAAAAAAGAATGATGACTTTTTTGTAGAGAAGAAGCCATGGTCAGAAGTAAAGGATCAGTTATTAGGCTGCTACTTTGTACCGTACATGCAGAAAATATTGTATACGCGCAGGCCGTTAGTCTACATTGACTGCTTTGCTGGAAAAGGAAAATTTGATGATGGCAAAGACGGTTCACCTTTGATTGCATTGAAGATAATGAAGGATTGCTGTGACAGAACCAGATTAGACCGACTCCCTCGTATAACAGCAAGCTTTATAGACATCAATTATGCTGATGATTTGCATAAGAACTTGAGCGATTATTCGAATGTTAATATCATTCCGGGCGCATACGAAACCAGCATAGATGGGCTCTTGAAAAATGAAAATGGAAGTAACGTTTTTCTGTATATAGATCCGTATGGAATCAAGGCTTTAAGTTGTAAAAAGTTCGACGCTTTTGCAAGTGGCCGTTTTAATACTATAGAGCTCCTTATCAATATGAACTCTTTTGGCTTTATCCGCGAGGGCTGTCGCGTCATGGGCAAGAATTTTGAGCTTGATGATGGAACATTTTTTGACGATTTGGTTGAGTATGATTCAACACGATTAGATAAATCAGATAAGTCTGTCGATGCACTGAACGAAATCGCAGGAGGCGATTATTGGAAAGATATTATTGAACAGTATGCTTCTGGGAAAATCGACGGTTATAAAGCAGAAGAATATTTTTCGGAACAGTATTGTCAACGGTTAGGTCAAAGTTACAAATACGTGTTGAATATGCCTATAAGAATTCATCCAAATCAGCATCCAAAGTATAGGATGATCCATGCTACAAATCATCCTGATGGGTGCGTACTTATGGCAGATAATATGTGTAATCGCTGGCAACTTCTAAAACAGATTCAGGACAGTGGCCAAATGTCCTTATTCCAGGAGGATGTCAATAATAATGTGATTGACCCGGATCAGATAAAAACCTGTGTCATAGAACATTTTTCTCAGTGTGACACTTGGACATCTCTCACGGAAGCCTTGGCTGTATTTTATGTGAAATATGGACCTTTATGTGCGACAAAGACTATTAGACCTATACTAACGAAACTGGAGAAAAACGGAAACCTTGCCGTTGACCGTCATCCCGCGTTTACTGAGAAAGGAAAGCCGTCTGCTTTTATGACGGAAAACAGCAAGCAGAAGGTATCAGTCAGGTGGGTGAACTAAATGAAGGTTGCTGGCTACATTGAAAGAAAGAGCATGCTCTATCAGACGGGTGTCGAGTACGGTGATTACACGATGAATCATGTGCTCGGCTGTTCGCATGGTTGTAAATATCCGTGCTATGCCTTCCTGCAGAAGAAGCGGTTCGGCCAGATAAAGGACTACGATGGATGGCGCAGGCCTTTCCTCGTATCGAATACGATCCAGCTGCTTGATAAGGAAATACCGAAACTGAAGGACAAGATACAGTCTGTGCAGCTCTGCTTCACAACAGATCCGTTTATGGTGGACTATCCGGAAATACAGGATATGAGTCTTGCCGCTATCAGAAGGCTCAACAGAGATGACATCAAATGCTGCGTTTTAACGAAGGGAATCCTACCTATCGAGCTAAAAGATCTTTACAGAGAGAATGAGTACGGCATTACGTTGATCTCGCTTGATGAGGAATACAGAGAGAAGATGGAGCCGGGAGCGGCGCCTTATGTAGATCGGCTTGCTGCATTGAAGGCACTACACGACGCGGGATCAAAGACATGGGTGAGCATTGAGCCTTACCCTACACCGAATTTGATCGAGCAGGATCTGAACAAGATATTGGAAGCAGTCAGCTTTACGGATCGGATTATTTTCGGGCGTACGAACTACAACAAGACGGTTACGGCGTATGCCAACCACAAGCATTTCTATAATGAATGCGCAAAAACCGTGATTGACTTCTGCGAAAGCAGAGGAATTGCGTATCACATAAAGAATAAGACGACAACAGAGGAATGAGGAAGGAGGGACGCTGTCTTAGTGGAAAAGTTAATAGATATAGGAAGCGCACCTGTAGCGCCACTCCTCGATATTCTTCTTCAGGATAAATCGACAAAGAAAAATATTATCTGGGCGACGGACACCTACGAGGAGTACGGCAACGGATTTACAGATAAAGAGCAGATCGACAGGGATCTGCTTCTGAAGCATGCGGACATCATCAAACCGCGTATCCAGAAATCGCTGGAAGCGCAGGCTGCGCGAACTCGGAAAAAAGCAGAGGTCTTCACTCCTGTGTGGCTCTGCAATCTGATGAATAATTACTGCGACCAGGAATGGTTCGGCAGGAAAGACGTTTTTAACATTGAGAATGAAGACCATACATGGACGGTGGTCGAGGAGCCGGTAGAGTTCCCGAAACGGAAAACATGGAAGCATTACGTGGATTCCCGGCGGCTCGAAATCACCTGCGGCGAAGCACCGTACCTCGTGTCCCGATATGACGTCTCGACCGGAGAGTTAATTGTCCCACCGAAACGCAGAATCGGGCAGCTCGACCGGAAGCTGCGGATTGTGAATGAAAATACCGTTGACTTTGATGAATGGCTTAAATGGGTTATCCGGGCATTTGAAGCATCTTACGGATATGAATATCAGGGAGACAATCTCTTGATTGCGCGGGTGAATCTGCTACTGACGTTCATTGATTACTACACAGAACGCTGGGAGAAAGCCCCGGAAGAAAAGCTGCTGCGGCAGATTGCAAACCGGATTGCATGGAATATCTGGCAGATGGACGGACTTAAGGATACGGTTCCTCTTGGAAAACCATATGAGGAATATCACCAGATGACGTTGTTTGAGATGCTTCCAGACATAGCACCGCAGGAAGAAGAGCAGGAAGCAATACCTTGTAAAATATATGACTGGAGAAGCAACAATTCTTTAGTCTTCAAGAAATTGAAGGAGAGCTAATTATGGGCAAGAAACTTTTTAATTTCGTGATCGGAAATCCGCCGTATCAGGATGAAACTTTAGGCGATAACAAAGGATTTGCGCCTCCGGTATATAACAAATTCCTTGATTGTGCGTATGAGGTGGCTGACAAAGTTGAAATGATCCATCCGGCAAGATTTTTGTTCAATGCAGGCAGCACTCCTAAGCAATGGAATGAGGCCATGTTAAATGATCCACATCTGAAGGTAATGAAATATGAAGAAGATGCTTCCAAAGTTTTTCCTAACACGGATATAAAAGGCGGCGTTGCAATTACTTATCATGATGAAGAATCCGATTTTGGAGCAATAAAAATATTCACTCCGTATGAAGAAATGAACAGCATCTTGAAGAAGGTGATTCCAGCTCTTGAAAGAGGAACGATATCAGATATAGGCGTTTCTGGATACTCGTATCATTTTACTGAGAGGATGCATAACGATCATCCTGAGGCGAGAAGTCTTCAGAGTAAAGGACACGAGTACGATTTAAAGTCAAATATCATAGAAAAACTGACATCTGTTTTTCTTGATAAAAAGCCCGATGATGGCTGTAAATACGCCATCGTTATCGGAAGAGCGAATAATGAAAGAGTGTCAAAATACATTCGCAGAGATTATTTGAATGACGTTAGCAATTTTGATAAGTACAAACTGCTCATTCCCAAAGCAAGTGGTATTGGAGCGTTTGGCGAAGTATTAGGACCCTCTATAGTAGTAGGACCAGGCACTGGGCATACAGAAACTTTTTTTAGTGAAGGAGCTTTTGATTCAAAGGCGGAAGCAGAGAATCTATATCTGTACTTAAAAGGAAAATTTGCTCGGGCATTGTTGTCTGTTACTAAGAAGACACAAAACATAACGCCTCGGAACTTTATTTACATTCCTCTTCAAGACTTCACGCCCTCTTCCGACATCGACTGGTCGAAATCCGTCCACGACATAGACCTGCAGCTTTATCGGAAGTACGGACTGGATGAGAACGAGATAGAGTTTATTGAATCACATGTAAAGGAGATGGCATAATGGCAGGAATAAAGATAAACACAGCCACAAAGGTCACTCCTCAGTGCTACGCTTATACGACTCCGGGTGTTCCGAAACACGACGGCTGGACTAAGATAGGATTTACCGAGAGGGATGTAGAGACCCGCATCAATGAGCAGACGCACACGGTCGGAGTCGATGCAAAGATTTGGTGGCACATGCGCGCCGCCTATATGACCGAGCCTTATGGCACTTTTACCGACAAGGATTTTCACGCCTATCTGAAGAAGCTGGGTGTCGACCGCGAAGCAGGAACTGAATGGTTCCAGATTGAGCCGAATACTGCTAAGGGTGATTTTATTGACTTTACACAGAACCACGGTGTTGTCTCCGCAGATGATACAGACGCGGTGATTCCATATAAGCTTCGCGATGAACAGAACGACGCGGTTCAGTCTGCGTATGATTATTTCAAGTCTCATGAGAAGGGCGAATTCTTATGGAACTGCAAGCCGCGTTTTGGCAAGACTCTCTCCGCGTACGACCTCTGCAGACGGCTTGATGTCACTAATGTCCTCATTGTGACCAACCGCCCCGCGATAGCAAATTCCTGGTATTCAGATTACGAGACATTTTTCGGACCGAAGTCAGGATACCTTTTTGTAAGCTCTGTGGACGGAATCAAAAATAAAAAGTACGTCATGACCTATGCGGAATTTCATGACCGTGTAATGAATGATTCGGACGAAAAAATCAAGGGCTTGATCGAATTTGTAAGTCTTCAGGATCTGAAAGGCTCCATTCACTTCGGAGGTCAGCATGAAAAACTTGCGGAATGCAGTGATGAAGTAAAAGATGGGAAAAAAATAGGTCTGACGTGGGACATCCTTATCATAGATGAAGCCCATGAGGGTGTCGATACCTACAAGACGGATACCGCTTTCAATCACATCCGCAGGAAATACACGCTTCATCTTTCCGGTACGCCTTTCAAGGCTCTGGCGAACGACAAATTTCCTGAAGATGCCATCTATAACTGGACATACGCAGATGAACAGAAGAAAAAACGCGACTGGGATGATTCTAGGGAAGAAGAAAATCCATATGAGAATCTGCCGCGTCTTTCTCTCTTCACCTACCAGATGTCGGACATCATCCGTGACAAGGTACGTCAGGGAATCGAGCTGGCAGAAAATGACGTTGAGGAATATGCATTCGACCTGAATGAATTCTTCAGCACAAATGAATCCGGTAAATTTATCCATGATGCAGATGTCGATAAGTTTCTGGATGCGCTGACAACGCAGGACAAGTTCCCATTCTCTACTCCGGAACTTAGGAATGAACTGAAGCATACATTCTGGCTTTTAAACCGTGTGGCAAGCGCAAAAGCTCTGGCTAAGAAGCTGGAACTTCATCCGGTCTTCAAGGATTACGATATTATTCTGGCCGCCGGAGACGGAAAGCTTGATGACGATGATGAGAATGAGAAGTCATTCGACAAGGTGACGAAAGCAATCCAGACGCACGACAAGACGATCACGCTTTCTGTCGGGCAGCTTACGACAGGAGTTACGATCCCGGAATGGACGGCAGTGCTCATGCTCTCCAACATGGCTTCTCCTGCCCTTTATATGCAGGCTGCTTTCCGTGCGCAGAACCCTTGCCTCTTCCACGATGCGCAGGGCAATTCCTGGCGAAAGAAAAACGCCTATGTCTTTGACTTTGATCCGGCAAGGACTCTGACAATCTTTGAACAGTTTGCAAACGATCTGATCCCGGAGACTTCCGGAGACAAAGGCGATTTTGATCAGAGAAAGCAGCATGTCCGCGAGCTTTTGAACTTCTTCCCTGTCTACGGCGAGGACGAGAATGGCTCCATGATTGAGCTGGATGCTGAGTCTGTACTGACAATTCCGCGTCATATCCATGCAAAAGAAGTCGTGGAGCGCGGATTTATGTCGAACTTCCTCTTTGCTAATATTTCCGGCATCTTTGGTGCCCCGAAGGAAATCATTGACATCATCAATAATATGCAGGCTATCGAGGAGCCGTCAAAGCTTGCTCCTACGGGCATTGACGAACATACGGCGGATGACCTTGATCTGAACGTCGACGGAGAGGTTGAGATTCCGCATGAGCAGGTAATAGGCACGGCCAGTGACCTGTTCGGCGACAAAGTTTACAGTGATGTGGACGAGCAGCTGGAGCAGGCAGTAGCGGATATTACAGAAGAACATGCGAAGAATCCTAATCCGAAGAAGGATGAACTTGCGGCACTCCGAGAGAAGTTCTCTAAGCCTATTGCTAATACGCTGATGGAGACCGCTCGGCAGCAGTATGGCAGTGATCTGAAGAAGTCTACACAGAACCAACTTGAGCGGAAGATCCAGGAAACGACTGATACTGTGGTAAATCGTGAGTATGGTGATTACACAATCCGCGATCATCAGATTGAAAAGGAACAGAATGATAAAGTCGCCGAGGCTCAGAATTCTGGTGCTTCCATGTTAGAGATTTCTCGTTTGAAAGAGGAATACGAAAAACGCAGAATGGATAGCTATCAGCAGATGGTGGACAGTATCCATAAGAAGCTGAACAGCGAAGAAACGGTGAAGAAAGCTGCTGAAACAATTGTAGAAACGGTCGAAACAGAGAAGCTGAACAGCGAGAAAGATTCTATAGAAGGTAGTGTCCGTGACCATCTCAGAGGCTTCTCCCGTACGATTCCTGCATTCCTTATGGCCTATGGTGACGAAAGCACAACACTTGCGAATTTCGATGAACTGGTTCCGGCGGAAGTATTCTGGGAAGTTACGGTAAATCCGCAGAATGGCGTCGGAGTAACACTCGATCAGTTCCGGATGCTTCGTGACGGCGGTGATTATGATACGACGGATGAAAGCGGAAATCCGATTAAGAGGCACTTTGATGGTCATCTGTTTGACGAGGTTGTATTCAATGATTCAGTGCAGGAGTTTATGAAAAAGCGGCTGGAGTTGGCAGATTATTTCACAGGCGAACATAAAGACGATATTTTTACCTATATCCCGCCGCAGCGGACAAATCAGATTTTCACACCGAAACGTGTGGTGAAGGATATGGTTGATCGTTTGGAGAAAGAGAATCCCGGCTGCTTTGACAATCCGGACGCGACGTTTGCAGACCTCTATATGAAATCAGGAATGTATATAACGGAGATTGTCACCAGACTGTATCAGAGCAAACGAATGAAGGCTCTCTTCCCTGACGACACAGAAAGGCTGAATCATATATTTGCAAAGCAGGTTTATGGGTGTGCGCCGACAGAAATTATTTACAGGATCTGCCTGCGCTACATCCTCGGATTTAATGACGAGATTCATATAGAGCAGAACAATATCAAACTCTGCGACACGCTCCAGTTTGCAAAAGATGGAACGCTGGAGACAGAACTTGAGAAGATATTTGAATTCAACTAATTAATAAGAAAGCAGAGTAAGAGCTATGAAGGGATCAGAAGCACAACTTTTAGGATTTATGGAGGGCGCGAATAATCGTTATATTATTCCCGTCTACCAGAGAAAATACGACTGGAAAATTGATAATTGCCGTCAACTGTATGAGGACCTGAAAAAGGTTTATCGCGACAGCAGAAGCAGCCATTTCTTTGGCAGCATTGTTTCGCAGGTAGTACCAGATGGCAGCAAAATTGAATTTCACATTATCGATGGCCAGCAGCGACTGACGACGGTTACACTGCTTCTTCTTGCCATCTGCAATATGGTCAAAACCGGACGTGTAAAGTCTAATGAGGAAGCACTCGATGATCAGATCATGGAGCGGTTTATCATCGCCAAGTGGGCAAAGAGCGATGATCGCATCAAGCTTCGTCCCGTGAAAACAGACCGAAGCGCTTTGGAAAAGCTCGTCGCGGGTGATCCGGAAGAGTATGAACCCGCCTCGAACATGACAATCAACTACCGGTTCTTTTGCGATCAGATTCTGAAAGAGGAGCTTCCTGTAGATGCTTTGTATGAGGCCATCGGCAAGCTTCAAATCATAAGCATTACGCTGGATGGCGACGACAATGCACAGCTGATCTTTGAAAGTCTGAACTCGACAGGCCTTGCTCTTACAGAAGGCGACAAAATCAGGAATTACATACTGATGGGTCTTATGCCGAAGCAGCAGGATGAGCTTTACGATAAATACTGGACGAAGATTGAGGAATGCACCGGAAATGATGTCAGCAGCTTTGTCCGGGATTATCTCAGCATCAAGCAGCAGGTCACACCGACCATCAGTAATGTCTATCAGGCATTCAAAAAGTATGTTGAAGCAGAAAAAATACCGCTGGATTCCCTTCTGGAGGACATGCGGAAATATGCTCGGATTTATCAAAAACTGATGACCGGCAAGAGTGGACTGCATAGCCAGAAGCTTGACGACTGCATGTATCGTTTGAATCGTCTTGAAATTGCGGTTACAGAGCCGTTCTTTATGGAAATTTTCAGGTTGAATCAGGATGGTGAAAAGCTCTCCGTCGATGATTTGACTCAGATATTCCTGATTACGGAGAATTATCTCTTCCGTCGGAACATCTGTGATGTGCCTACCAACGCTTTGAACAAGGTGTTTTTGAATTTGAATCGTGAGGTTATTCGTTACGACAACAGTACGAATGACTACGTCCAGAAGTTCATTTATGCACTGCTTTCGAAGAAGGAAAGCAGCCGATTCCCGGATGATGAAGAATTCTCTCAGGCACTGGCTAATAAGGCCGTATATCAGATGCGCGGCAAATATAAAGCATACCTTTTTGAACGTTTCGAGAACTATGGCACATTGGAAGCAAAGGATGTTTATACGCTTCTCGATAATGGAACTTATTCCATTGAACATATTATGCCGCAGCACCTGACTCCGGCATGGATTCAAGCACTTGGACCGGAGGCTGAGGAGATTCACAGCACTTGGCTGCACCGTCTTGGAAATCTGACCCTAACCGCTTACAACTCCAATATGAGTAACGCCACATTCCAGGAAAAACGGGACGCTGACCTTGGCTATAAGAAGAGCGGGCTGCGCATGAACCAGCTCATAGCTACAAAAGAACACTGGGGCCCGGATGAAATGCAGGAACGTAGTGATGAGATGGTCAACACCGCAACAAATAAAATATGGGCGATGCCGTCTACAACATTTGTTCCAGCAGAGAAAGAATTCGATTCATGTGCACTTGATGATGAGGATTTTGATCTGAAGGGGCGGGATATTGTCAAATACAGTTATCAGAATGCGGATACGCCGGTTTCGAGCTGGGCAGATATGTTCGAGCATGTAGTTAAGTTTTTGCATTCAGAGGACAAGTCGGTTCTGCCCACACTCGCATATAGCACGAGCAGTGATACAGAGCTCAGTGGTTATGTCAGCAACAATGCGGATGATCTGCGTGTGCCGCTCAAGATAGACGAGAATTTATATGTTGAGAAGAACACCAGTACGGCGCTAAAGATTTCTATATTAAGAAGACTGTTTGTCCTTTTCCAAGCAGATCCAATGGATCTTGTATTTTACCTTCGCGATTCTGAGCAGGACAAAGCGGCTGATAATAACCGTTTTGATCTTAGGCGAAGGTACTGGACTTATGCGCTGCCAATCATTCAAGACGCAAATCAAGGGAATGGATGCTTCAAGAACTGCCACCCTAATACGTCTAATATGATAAACGGCTATTTTGGAATTGGTGGATTTTGTGTAATCTGTACTGCAAATCGTGATGGCGCAAAAGTTGACTTCTATCTGGGCAAGAGCAGTACAGATGAGAATAAAGCCGCCTTCGACTATTTGAGAGAGAATCAGGATGAAATCGAAGGTGCTATTGGAGATATTCTTCTATGGAACCGTGCAGATGAATACAAAGCTTCTTGGATTTCCTATAATCTTAAAGATGTTAGCATTGCCAATGAAGCGGATTGGCCTCGAATGGCTAAGTTCATGGCTGAATGGAGTAAAAAGTATATCGACGTGATTCTTCCTGTTCTTGAGGAACGCTATGGCGGACATGATCCGGATGATTCCAAGAAAGAAACTATTTTCTATCTAGCAAAGAAGTGGGTCAAGAAGAAAACAGAAGAAGGTATCATTCAAGCGGATCTGGATCACAGCAGCCGTAGTTGCACACGTTTCAAGACAAAGCAAATGTCCACTGTGCTTCCAGATATTGAGAAGCCCAGCGACTGGGGAACGCATAATCATTACTTTTTTGAAATTCTGAATAAAACCGGACATTCTGCGTATATTCAGATGTGCTTGAATTCCAAAAATTTGACCGCTGAACAGAAAACTTTGTGTGAGCGGATGATCGAGCTCTCTAATTCCCGAACCTCAATGAATGGATGGACTTGGAGAACCATTTTCCGATCAGAAACAGTAAATTTTGATGAAGGGCTTACAGAGAAAGATGTATTTGCAAAGCTTAATGTGGCACTAAAAGATGTGCTAAGCAAGCAAGATGAATTCCTTAAAAAAATGAAACTGTCGGATAATCTGTTGCAACAGATCGAGGCTGTAAAGAATTCAGGACAGTGAACGCACTATTTAACGAATTAACACATTTTAACGATAGCTTTACTTTTTAACGATTACAACATCTCACAGGAAGGAGGGGTG
>DIQU01000104.1 GCA_002426555.1 Firmicutes bacterium UBA5454
ACACCAACGTTTGAGACACTACCCCTTGCTTGGCTCTTGTGAAATAGTAACAAAGAAAAATAACCATGTAATTGTATAGTAAGGAGTTACTTGTCTGATCATGAAAATGATTAATTTTTTAGTATGAGGTATTTATTATGGAAGATATTAAATTAAAACTTAGCTTTAGGCGAGGAGAAGGCATGAAAAGGATGCTATTGTTTGTGTTGTTGATGCTCAGCGTGGCTTGGGTGTTTGCGGATACGATACCGGTCGGGACAGGCACTGATTTAGTTTCAGGTGCTCCGATAGACTTTCGAGAAGCATCTGGCTGGAGCAGAACCATATATTTGGGATCTGAATTAAATTTTACGAATGGCACAGAAATAACGAGTATCCAGTATAGTATTGATACGAGTTTTAATGCTTTTGTAGCGATGAACTACGAAATTTATCTTAGACAAACTGGACAGTCAGCCTATGAAACAACTGATGATGCTCCTTCTGTTAACCCTAAAGATGATGGTTATACTCATGTGGTGACTATCAATACGAATAGCTTTAGTGGAGTTCCTGGGATGTTGCAGACTTTTACTACTCCATTTTCATGGGTAGATGGTGCAGGATCTAACTTAGAAGTACTTTGGGTTGTTGTAAATGCTTTTACAGTGGCAAATGACCCAACACAGTTTTATTCAACTACAGGCTTATCAGATTATAGAACATCACATAAATGGGCAGGAGACGATGGCATAAAAATAAAGAAACATATCCCCAATATGACCATCACTTTTACTCCACCACCTCCACCACCATCACCAGCTGCAATCAATAAATTATCACCTGCAAAAGGTGCTGACATATTCACAAACAGCGTCACCTTTAAATGGGAAATATCTGCAAATGATGGCGATATAATGCCCACAGGCTATAAACTTTATTACGCGCAAGGCACAACTGCAACTAATTTACCTGTTACCCCTAATCATGTTATTAATAACGGGAACACCACTCAATATACAGTTGCCGGTCTTACACATAATTCCGGTAACTATGTTTGGAAGCTTGTTCCTTATAACGCTGGCGGAGACTATCAATGCGCTGACGATGATATAGTATGGGGTTTCACTTTAGGTACAAAAGACGATACTTGGACAGGAACATTTGATACAGATAGAGATATCTGGAGACAATATACTGGCCTTTATGATGCAAATCTTGGTTCCGGCGAACAGTGGGGTAATGCTAAATGGCTTAATCAAAATGAACCGACTAATGGACAAGCAGCAGTAATGAAGTTTGGAGAAGCAGGTAGAATTGGTTGGTTAGTCTCTCCGGTTCTTAAAGCCTTTGATGATCTTGATAGTACAAAAGAATATGCTTTGAAATTTGATATCGGGCTTACCCAGTCCGGCTCAAGCTCTGCAATTTCTAACCCTAATGGTCAGAGTGGCTATAGAGTTGTGGTATATATGAGTGAATATCCCAATATGGGTGGAGCAATGCACAGAACAGTCATAGGCGAATATAACAACACTAATTCCACTCTTAAATTCAACGAGATACCTCATATGGGAACAACCATCACCATCCCTCTTGGTGAAAAAGGCTATAGGTATATAGGATTTTATGCAGAGGCTGGATTTAGTCAAGGCTCCGTAGATTTATTTATCGATAATGTAAAGATTCAAGAAGTGATTGCTACTCCTGAGATAAACATTCCCCAAAACATACTTGATTTTGGGTATTTAGACAATGGTGAAAAAGGCACACTCAATATCACCGTAGAAAACTCCGGCGGCGGTACTCTTGCATTAATAAGCTCAGATTTTGTGTTTACAACAACAACAAGTTTTAGCGTTGCTTCCAACTTGAGTATATCCTTGGGTGCCGGTGAATCGACGATTGTTCCCATCTCTGCCCAAAGCACTCAAACCGGTCCTATTTCCGCAACCCTTACCGTTGGCGGAGATACCCCAGCAATAAACAAAACGGTTGAACTCAGTGCCACAATTTTGGCAGCTCCTGCGGCCGGTGAAGTGATGCTTGGTAGAGGATCCAAAGACTATGGCTTGCCATTGAATACTGAATATATGTATAATTATTCTCAAACCATTGTCAAAAACGATGAAATAGGTCTTAAATATAAGAAGATCACTGGGCTAAGTTTTGAGTGGGAAGGCAGCAATCAAGCCAATAAATCTATTATGTTCTCTGTTTGCCTACAAGGGACAGATAAGGATATTTTCACAAGTAGATCTGACTGGATTTCTACTAATGGTCATACTCCGGCTGCAGTCTCGCTCGTTACAGTTCCGCAAATTGGTGGTCGTGGATGGATTAATATTCCCTTCACAAACAACAACTCTTATGTGCCGACTGGATACAATAATTTTGTCGTGACTGTGAAAACTGATGCTTATAGTGAGGATCCAATCATAGGACATTTTCTCAGTACCGACACAGATACTTATCGCAGCATAAGAGCGTGGCATGATACTGTTCCCATAGTTCACACAAACACACCTACAAGTGGTGACAACTTTGAACGCCTTTACGCTATGCCAAACATGAAATTCAAGCTCGAAAAGACTGTGCATATAATTGCCGGTGAACCAGGTGATAATATGACTGAGCATGGTGTGAATGCCTTTTTCAGCATGACCGGAGATGGTGCTGCAGATATTGTTGCTGAAGGTGATGTAACTTTCGAACCCTACCCCAATGAGGAAGTCACATCTGAAAACTCTTTTAAGTTCGGTTTAAGAATCTATGACGGAAGCAATAGAATAATCACCATCAAGAATAGCGGATATAGCTTTGCATCCTATTACTATGAAGGTAATTGGACAGCTATCAGCAGCAGCGCAAAGGACTCAGGTGACCTCGTTTTGGATATCCCGGGTACTTGTGGCTCAGCTGGCGAAGTTTATCCTATGATTCTCTCTAATTCCAACCCCACCCTCCCCGTCGAGCTCTCCCACTTCAGCGTGACCTTGAACAAAGAAAACGATGCCGTGATTCGCTGGACAACCCAGTCCGAAACGGGTGTAAACGGCTTCTATATCTATAGAAACACGCGGGATAAATTTGACAATGCAGAATTGATTTCCAGTCTCATTCCTGCCACCAATAGCTCCAATGAGACCCAATATAGCTTCACGGATAAAGAACTCTATGAAACCGGAACTTATTACTATTGGCTCTTGGTTTTGGATATCAATGGCTCGGAGAATCTCACCGGACCGCTCACCCTGCAATATAATCTTGAAGATGGTCCCGAAGGAGTGGTGCCCGTGGTGACGACGATCAAGAGCATCTATCCCAACCCCTTCAATCCCAGCACCACGATTGCTTATAGCCTCAAAGACAAAGAGGATGTGAGCATCCATATCTATAACACCCGCGGACAATTGGTATATAGCGTTGACCGTGGAACTCAGGATGTGGGACACTATGAATATATTTGGAACGGCACCAGCACCAATGGCACTAAGGTGTCCAGCGGCATGTATTTCATCCGCTTGAAAGCCGGTAAGACCATTGTAAACAAAAAAGCTATGCTGATGAAATAAGCCATAAATTAAATAGAAAAAGAGCTCCCTTTTTTGTGGAGCTCTTTTTTTGCTTAAAAAATGAAGCCAAATTCCCACAGCTTTACATAACATGGTTATGCTTAATAT
>DIQU01000089.1:0-8444 GCA_002426555.1 Firmicutes bacterium UBA5454
CTTCGAGGACCAGGGATATTTTTCAAGACAATTTAAGCAGGTTATAGGCGTCAGCCCATCAACTTTTCAACGAGAGAACCAAATACTTTAGTTAATGGAAGGAGGAGCCTATATGGATGTAGGTGTGGTCAGCAGAAGCTTTCCTCATTTAAAAAATCGTGATATTGCAGACTTTATGAGCCGGAACGGGTTTCGCTGGACAGAGCTGTGCTTTTCCAGCATCGATGCCAAATATTGGGCTTATAATGGAAGATCGGATTTATCTACCCTAAGCGATGAAAAGGCAGCAAAGCTTGTTTCCGACTACCGGGACAGGGAAATAGAAGTTACCTCCATAGGAGTGTTTACGAACCTATTGGAGCCGGATGAGCAGGAGCTGGAGAAAAATCTGGCATATTTTGAGGCTCATATGAAGATTGCCTCTCAAAATAAAGTGCCGTATGTTTCTACAGAGTGCGGATTTATCCCGGGACGAAGGGGTATTTTTGCAGATACTTACGAAGCTGACTTTCAGTGGCTGCTGAATAGCTTAAAGCGGCTGACACAAAAAGCAGAAGAATACGATGTGGCAGTTGCTCTGGAACCTTGTGTTTTAGATGTGGTGCCCAGCGCCAAAAGAATGAAGGATCTTATAGATCAGGTGGAATCAGATCGGCTAAAGGTGTTATTGGATCCTGCGAACCTGATAGCAAACAGTTCAGAGGAAGACATGTTTAAATACCTCACCCCGCATATTGCCTATTTTCACGGAAAGGACAGGAAGGTAAATGATACTTATGGACGAGTCGTCGGGGATGGAGATATTGATTGGCCTTTATTCCTAAGCTTGTATCATAGTCATACACCAGATCTCCCTTTTATTCTGGAATATGTGAATATTGATAATGTATGCGAAATACGGGATAGAGTATTGTTTTACTCTTGACGGGTATTTTGAACGAAGTGAAGGAAACATAAAGCGCCTGTAATTCTAAACGCAGTGAAGAATCTCAATAATTTAATTATACGAAAGGGGAAATATCATGAACAAGGAAATTATTTTGAGCAATTATGAAAATGCAAAGCAGATATATGCTCAATATGGTGTAGATGTTGACAAGGCAATAGAGAAGTTTAAAACCATACCCATCTCTGTACATAACTGGCAGGGCGATGATTTAATGGGTTTTGAAGGTTCTGAAGGAATACACAGTGAAAACGTAGTAACAGGCAATTACCCAGGAAGAGCTCAAAATGGGGATCAGATGCGCCAGGACCTGGAACAGGCTTTCAAATTTTCTCCCTGCAAGCACAAGCTGAACCTTCATAGTATGTATGCTGAACCAAAGGAAAAGAGAGAACGAAATGAATATGTTACGGAAGATTATCGCACCTGGATTGATTGGGCAAAGAAAAATAATCTAGGCATAGATTTCAATGTATCTTATTTCACCCATCCAATGATGAAAGATGGCTGCTCTCTCGCATCAGATGATGAAAATGTACGTGAATACTGGATCCAAGCGGGAATCGGCGGCAGAAAAATTGCTAATGATATCGGCGAAGAGCTGGGACAGGTTTGCATTAACAACACCTGGATACCTGATGGAACAAAGGATATACCTGCTGACCGTGGAGCTTACCGCAAGCGTCTGGAAAACTCATTGGACAGAATTTTAGAAACACCCTATGATAAAAAGAACATGCGGGATGTAATAGAAGGTAAAGTATTTGGAATTGGCACCGAAAGCTTTGTTGTAGGTTCTCATGACTTTTTACTAGCATACGCTATTAAAAATGGAATAGGTATTACCTTTGATACAGGACATTATCATCCAACTGAGGATGTAGCTGACAAAGTAACAGCCATATATCCATTTGTTGAATCTATCAATACGCATCTGACCCGCGGCGTTCGTTGGGACAGTGATCATTGCTTGATACAAAATGATGATTTGCGTAATATTCTGCTGGAAATTAAACGACAGGATCTGTTTAATAAAAATGTAGACTTAGGCTTAGATTACTTTGATGCTACTATCAACCGTGTATCTTCTTGGATTATCGGTATTCGCGCTGCAGGAAAAACCCTGCTTGACGTTCTCTTAGAGCCCAGCCATCTGTTGAAAGAAGCAGAAAAGAATCATAAGCTGACCCAGAGACTGGCCTTAATGGATGAATTCAAGAGTTTACCGGCAAGTGCAGTTTGGGATTATCTGTGCATGAAAGAAGGCAAAGGCGTTGGCTCTTCATGGCTGAAAGACATGGAAGTTTACGAGCAGGAAGTACAGCTTAAGAGAGATTAAGCTAAAATAAATTTAGCTAATCTAACTAATTTAGCTGATTTGACTTTATAACGATTGGTCCGAGCATTACTCGGACCTTTTTTCTTGTGTTGTACTCTTATTTTTTCTTATCTCAATTATAGCTTTAATTGTCTGAAACTCAAAACCCATCTTGGGCAGAGCTACAAAGATACTTAAAAAAAAATCCAAAACAATTACTGTTGAGCTTATATTTCTTGTAGAAACCATCAGAGTTGAATGGAATAGCGAAGGACAATGATTTAATTGATGTTTCATTATATAAGCATATATTTTTTATTATCTGGAAGGAAAACTCCCTAAAATATTGAATATCCTCATAGGTATATTTTGAACAGGCAGATAAAATGAGGAGGATACAACTATATGGAAAAAATAAAAATGGCTATTGTTGGTGCTGGGACATGGGGCTTGAATCATGCAAGAATTTATCATGATCATCCTTTTGCAGAAACAGTAGCGGTGTGCGATACCGATACTTCCAAGGCCAATAAACTGGCTGCGCAGTTCGGTGTTAAACAAGTTTATACAGACTACAGAGAGATGGCTGCTAAAAGCGGGTGCGATGCAGTGGCTATTGTAACTCCGGATTATCTTCATGCTGACATTGCTATAGCATGTGCAAACGAAAAAAAGCATGTTCTTATTGAAAAGCCTCTTGCTACTACTTATGATGACGTACATAATATAATCGATGCAGTAGAAAAAAATAATGTAAGAGCAATGGTAGACCTGCATAACAGATGGAATCCGCCTTTTAATGTTGCCAAGCAGGCAATAGACAATGGCGACCTTGGAGAACCCTATAGTGCATATTTCAGATTAAATGATATTAAATGGGTAGCTACGGATTTACTGCCATGGGCTTCCAAGTCATCTATTTTGTGGTTTCTGGGCAGCCACAGTCTGGATACATTAAGATGGCTGACGGGTTCGGATGTAGAGAGTGTATATTCTGTTTCAAGGGAAGGTGTATTGAAATCATTAGGTGTTGATACTGTTGATATGTATCTGACTACATTGGAGTTCAAAAACGGGTGTATTGCACAGATGGAGAACGGCTGGATAACTCCTAACGGCAACACGAACGTAAATGATATGAAGTGCAGCATACTAGGTACAAAGGGTCAGATAAGCATTGATACTTCCAGCCATAATGTTATACAAAAAGTAACGGATGAAAGAGCCACAACCCCGGATATACTGGTTAATCATTATGTAGACGGTGCTCCTAAAGGGTTTGCATATGAAAGCATCCGTCATTTTGTCGACCGCCTTATAGATGGCCGCAAGTTTAGTGTGTCATTGGAAGATGCTGCTAATACTTCTCTGGCTATCCTTGCTATATTTGAATCTGCAAAACAAAGAAAGCCAATAGAAGTAAAATATTAATAATCTTGTATGAGTAAGCATAGATCAGATATAGAAGATATAAAAGTTCCTCATTGTACATATGCATATACGAATGATATAATATGCATATACATCAGGTGCAACAACTTCGCATAATAGTGCTCATTATATGAAATTCATGTAATGCTTTAACAAGCGGATTTGAGGAATACATTATGAAAAACAGTAATAAAGGTTTATTTGAAAGAATAGCAGTTACAATAGCGGATAGGTGTAATCTGATATTCATAATTTACGCTTTTGTTGCTGTTTTTTGCATTTTCTCAATGGGCTGGGCAGAGGTGGAGGACGATATAATAAACTATCTGCCTGAGGATGGGAAGACAAGAACGGGTATTGCCATAATGGAGGAAGAATTCACTACATTCGGTACCGCACAAATCATGATTTCAAATATATCCTATTCCCGTGCCCGAGAGCTGTCAGCTTCCATTTATGAAGTAGATGGTGTGTCATCTGTCATGTTTGACAATACGGAAGATTATTATAAAAACTCATCTGCCCTCTTTGTTGTTCTGTTTGAAGATGAGGAGACTGCTGAAATTACCTTGAACGCCATGGACAATATAAGAGAAATTATTGGACCTTATGATCATTCCGTATCCACAACGATTGGATATAACTATGCAGATGAACTGTCCAATGACATGATTATTATCGGCATTCTTGCAGTTATTATCATAACAGCTGTGCTTCTTTTTACAACCAAATCCTATGCAGAGCTCATAGTGTTTTATATAAACTTTGGTATGGCAGCATTTTTAAATATGGGCACCAACTTTATATATGAAAAAATTTCTTTTGTATCCAATTCTGTAGCTGTCATTTTACAACTGGCCTTGGCAATTGATTACTCTATTATGCTAAGTCATAGATACAGTGAAGAAAGAGACCATCTTCCAGCAAGGGAAGCAGCTATCGCAGCCCTGTCCAAAGCCATTCCTGAAATAGCTTCCAGCAGCCTTACTACGGTTGGAGGTTTGGCTGCTATGGGGTTTATCAATTTTCGTTTAGGGCTGGATTTGGCTTTGGTCATGATAAAGGGAATTTTATTCAGCATGCTTACAGTATTTACTTTAATGCCCGGGTTATTAGTACTGTTCAGCAAGTTGATAGAAAAGACAGGTCATAAGAGCTTTGTTCCTTCAATTAAAAGGTTAGGACGATTTTCTATTAAGACAAGATATATTATGCCGCCGATCTTTGCTTTGCTTCTTATAGTATCATTTATATTTTCCAGTAATTGCCCTTATCTATTCAGCATGGAGGATGTGCGGTCCCACAGAGTCAGTGAAGCACAAAACCAGCAGGATAGAATTAATGAAACTTTCGGTAAAACCAATACTATGGCACTTGTTGTACCATCAGGGGACTATGAAGCTGAAAGGAACTTGTTGGGCAGGCTGTCAAGATACGATGAAGTTGGCAGCACTATGGGCCTTTCCAATACTGAAGCGTTTGGCGGTTATATGATTACTGATGAACTTACTCCAAGACAGTTCTCAGAGCTTGTAGATCTGGATTATGAGATTGCGCAGGTACTCTATTCTGCATATTCAATTAATGAAGAAGATTATGCAAAGATAATCAACGGTATCAGCAACTATGGTGTTCCCCTTATAGATATGTTTCAGTTTTTATATGATCAGGTTATACAAGGTTATGTCTCAATTGATGTTGACCTGATGGAAGAATTGGATACATCTTATAAATTGTTGTCCAATGCCCGTCTTCAGATGGAAGGAGACAATTATTCGAGGATGATAATAAATGCAAAGCTTCCCATAGAAAGTGAGGAGACCTTTGATTTTGTATATAAAGTCTACGAAGAAGCTGCTGAATATTATGATGAAGATAAAGTATATTTAATGGGTGAGTCTGCAAATGCTTTGGAGCTGTCCCTAACCTTTGAGAAAGACAATTTGATTATCAGCTTACTGTCAGTGGCATTTGTAATAATTGTCCTGATAATTACCTTCCGTTCCTTAGCCTTGTCGATTTTGCTTGTATCTGTTATTCAAACCAGCATATGGATAAATTTTTCATTTCCTTATCTGCGGGGGTATGGGCTTTATTTCCTTGGATTCCTGGTGGTTTCAGCCATACAGATGGGTGCCAATATAGATTATGCCATAGTTATTACCAGCCGTTATCTGAAATTAAAAAAACATATGAACCGCGAGCAGGCTGTAGTAGAGGCCTTGAATCAAGGGTTCAATACCGTAATTACATCAGGCAGCATTCTTGCTATTGCTGGTTATCTTATTGGCTATATTTCTACAGATGGAACCATAGCCATATTGGGTACTTACATAGGCCAGGGAACCATTATCTCCATAGTACTTGTAATATTTGTGCTTCCACAGGTCCTCTATCTGGGTGATTATATTATAGAGCTTACTTCTTTTAGGTTAAATCTGTCTGGCGGCATGACTGGACCAGAGAAAAAAGTACATATCAATGGCAGATTGCGCGGATATGTAAAAGGTGAGATAGACGCTTTAGTAGATGGGACTATCACCGGTGAAGTCAAACCAATTAAAGATGATGTAGATGAGTCTGATGATAAGCTGGATAATGACAGCTTGCAAAGAAGGGAGGATGATGATTATGAAGAAAGCTGAATCATATGTTTTGTTTGTTTTGGTTTTTATACTGATATTTACCGTAACTGCACCGGTTTCAGCTGATAATCCTCCTCCAAAGACTATCCATATTACCAGTGCAGAAGACTTAAGGGAATTAGCCTGGAATTGCTCCTTCGATAAATGGTCCCAAGGGAGGACGGTGGTTTTGGAAGGAGATATTGACTTAAGGAACGAAGAATTTACGCCGATACCTACATTTGGCGGTATTTTTGACGGGAAAGGTCATATAATCAGCGGATTAAATATAGCAGTGGAAGGTTCCAATCAGGGGCTTTTCAGATATATTCAAGAGGACGCAGTAATTAAGGATTTAAATGTAAAAGGTATTGTAACACCGAAAGGAGACAAAAGCAATATAGGTGGAATAGCAGGACACAACAATGGATTGTTGGAGAGATGCAATGTTACAGCTTATATAAAAGGTAAGGATGTTGTGGGAGGCATTGCCGGGTGGAATGGAACTACGGGTAAAATCATAAATTCATCCTTCAGCGGTACTGTATATGGGCAAAATACAGCAGGGGGTATTACAGGATATAATGCAGGCACCATTCTCAAATGCTCCAATGATTCCAACGTAAACACAACAGTTGAAGAAAGTGAGCTGGACTTTCAGAGTTTAACCATAGAGGATATTCATCTGGAGAGACTCATGTCAGATGCAATGGATATTGGGGGTATATCCGGGATAAATACAGGTATTATCATGAGCTCTGAGAATAAAGGTACTGTAGGCTACCCCAGTGTAGGCTATAATGTCGGTGGCATTGTCGGCCGCCAATCCGGCTATATTTCTGATTGTGTGAATTATGGAACAATCTATGGGAGAAAAGAAGTTGGAGGTATAGTAGGACAGATGGAGCCCCATGTGAATACCTTGATTTCACCATCTAAATTGGTGCAGCTGCAGAATGAGATGAACCTGCTGCAGTCTTCCATAACCAGGATGATCGGCAACACTAGGTTTGCTTCTGATTTGATGACACAGAATTTTTCTCTAATTCAAGCAGATATTGACAAAAGTATCATCAGCATAGAATCTCTTGTTGACCAAATAGAAGGTGTGATAATTGAAGGAGTAAACAAAATAAGTGTAATTTCTGTAGAATCATTAAATCGCTTGATTTCAATAGTAGAGTCACTTGAGAGTACAATGGCTGTAATGAAGGATGCCATGGTTCCCATCAGAAGTTCAATTGAAAATCTTTCCAAGGCTTTTGATGAAATATCGAATGTCATGGATAGTTTTGATGAGCTTTCTGATTCACTTTCTGCTTCAATAGATGACCTTGAAATAGAAATCACCAGGGCATGGGAAAATATGGATTCAGCACAGAAATTACTGGAGGAATCTGCAACAATTATTATAAAAGTATTGAGTGAAGATGAAATATTGGATGATGCCTTTTCAGATTTAATGGAAGAGCTTCAAAAAGAAACACCTGATATGATCAAGGTGGCAGGATATTTGGAAATAATATATGAACAGGTCCAGGTAATAGCTAATGAGCTGCAAGAAAGTGATATACCTGGAAAGCTTGATTCTGCCGTTAATTATATCATTGATGCCGGAAAGAATATGGAAAATGCCATGGGTATGATAAAGGAAATGATGGATGAGGCTGGGGAAAATATATCAGGTGTGATCACCAGTATGGAGGATGCTCTTATTTATATGGAACTTGCTATAGATGAAATTGCCCTTGGACTGGATATCATGGTAAGTGCCTTGGATATTATGGATGATATGCTGGATGAAACAATTGACCTGCTTAAATATATTTCAAGCCAATTTGTATCTGACACCCAAATTGCGGACGACTTGTACCAGAAGACCAAGGAAGAACTTTTTACATCGATAGGTGATATGTCTCAATCTCTTTCCGTGTTCATGAACGACATGAATGAATCAGGGAATTTAATAATGGATGATATGCAATCATTGAGCGATCAGCTTTTTAAAGTTATGAACCTTATGCTTGCTATTATCTCGGATTTGAATATTGATAATGAGGACTTGGAAAATTTAGTTGAAGATGTATCTGCTGAAGACATAGACAACAGCACAGAAGGGAAGGTT
>DIQU01000089.1:8590-15397 GCA_002426555.1 Firmicutes bacterium UBA5454
GCACAGAAGGGAAGGTATCCAACAGCAGAAATCTTGGCAGCATTGAAGGCGATATCAATGTAGGCGGAATTGCAGGAGCCATGTCTCTTGAACTGAAGTTTGATCCGGAGGATGACTTGAAATTCGGGGTCGGAACTACTTCAAACACAGTATTTCAAACCCGTGCTATAATAAGCTCCAGCATAAATGAAGGCAATGTGATTTCCAAAAAAAACAATGCAGGTGGAATTGTTGGCAGCATGGACCTTGGATATATTAAAGATTGCATAGGGGCTGGGCCCATAGAAAGTCTGGATGGGAATTACATTGGCGGGATTGCAGGTATATCAAGCAGCCCCATTGTATCCAGCTATGCAAAGTGCAGCCTTCAAGGCGGGAATTATATAGGAGGAATTGCAGGTTTTGGCAAGGAGATTAAAGACTGCTATACTCTGATAAAAGTAAATGAATCAAGAGCCTGCGTTGGTGCTATTGCCGGGGATATTGATAAGGTCAATAAAATAAAGGGTAATTATTTTGTCAATGATGTTATTCACGGCATTGACAGCATCAGCTATGCAGAAAAGGCTGAACCAATTGATTATGAGGCGCTGATTTCCATAGAAAGCCTTCCGTCCATATTTCTAGAGTTTCAATTGACTTTCATTGCAGAAGAGGAAATTATAAAAACCATAGATTTTAAATATGGAGAATCCATTTCTGAAAACGAGTTGCCTGAGATACCTTTAAAGGATGGCTATTACGGGAAATGGGAGGATCTTAATATTTCCAATCTTACATTTGATGCTGAAATACGTGCAGTATATGTACCTTACGTAACGATTCTTGAAAGTGAAGAGAAGAGAAATGAAGTTTTACCAATCATTCTGGTAGAGGGGAAATTCACTGATGATGATATCCTGACTCTAATTAAAGAGGATGCATATTCAAGTGAGGAAGATATATTGGAACAGTGGAATGTAGTAATACCTGATGATGGTGAAGATTCTCATATCATACGATATTATCCAGATGAAGGGAAAGGCAGGCTGGGCGTATATATAGCAAACAATGGAGTGTGGAAAAAGACGGACGCTGAGTGGGATGGAAAATATCTAGTGTTTGAAATCCAGGGCAGCAATATATTATTCAGAGTAATCGATGGAGGTATAAATTTAGGATGGATTTGGGCTGCTGCAATTGCAGCTGCAGTTCTAATATTGATTGTTATTGCAGTAATGGCAGGAAACAAACACAGGAAACATAGGAATGTGAAAAGTGGCTGAATTTTAAAATAATGCGAAATGTGCTTCTTTCAAAATTTTTTCATAAAAACTATTGCGCGGTATTTATCAATATGATATCATAATGATATCAAATCAAATACATGGAGGAGGAAAGTCATGGATGAGAAAATTTTGAAAGCAAGGCCTGGAATGCCCATCTTATTTCTTTTTATTCTACTTTATCTTGCAGCCATAGGTCTTATTATTCTAGGAGGAGTCCTCTTGGACAATGGGAGTAATATAGGTGCGCTGCCACTGGTTGTAGGTATCTTATGGGTATTAATTGGTTTTATTCCATTTCTTGGTTTGAAAATCATCAAACCTCAAGAAGCTCTGGTGCTCACTTTATTTGGAGAATATACTGGTACTTTGAAGAAACCGGGTTTCTACTTTGTCAATCCCTTTTCAACTGCGGTTAACCCCGCTTCTCAAACCCGGCTTGGTCAAAGCGGTGATGTGGATAGCGGTGGAAGCAGCTCCAAACATGTCATTACATCTGATGGAAGCAACGTGCAAATCAATATGGCAGGAAGCAAAAAGATTTCACTTAAGATTATGACATTAAACAATTCCAAACAAAAAGTCAATGATGTTTTAGGTAATCCAATTGAGATAGGGATAGCAGTTATGTGGAGAGTCACCGATACAGCCAAAGCTGTTTTTAATGTGGATAATTATAAAGAATATCTCTCCCTCCAATGCGACAGTGCACTGAGAAATATCGTTCGCATTTATCCCTATGATGTGGCTCCTGGTATTGACACCACCGGCGACGGTGAACCTGATGAGGGCAGTCTGCGGGGTTCCAGTTCCATAGTAGCTGAACGGATTCGCAAAGAGATTCAAGACAAGGTGCAGGAAGCAGGTATTGAGATTCTGGAAGCACGCATTACTTATCTTGCTTATGCTCCGGAAATTGCTGCAGCTATGTTGCAAAGGCAGCAGGCAAGTGCCATAGTAGATGCCAGAAAGATGATTGTTGATGGTGCTGTTGGTATGGTAGAAATGGCTCTGGACAAATTAAATGAAAATGATGTAATAAAACTGGATGAGGAACGGAAAGCCACTATGGTATCAAATCTTCTTGTTGTACTATGTGGTAACAAAGATGTCCAGCCCATTGTCAATAGCGGCAGCTTATACTGATGAGTGAAACCAAAAAGCAAGTTCCGCTTAGAATATCATCAAAGCTGTATGAGCAAATTGCTGCCTGGGCAGAGAATGATTTTCGATCTATCAATGGGCAGATCGAGTATCTACTTACCCAATGTGTTAAACAAAGAAAAAAGACTGGTAAACATGTACCTGAAAATCTGACCTGACGGATGGAATATTAAACTCCTAAACTAATACCCGCTGAGATATAAGTTTCATTGCTGCCAGCGGGTATTGATTTATTGTTCACAGTTGTCTAACTTTTGTATAGTGCCCCTTATCTTTATTATCCATCAATTCTACTTTAAATCGATCTCCCATGGACCGGTCATGGAGAATTCCACCTTGAAGTTTATAATGATTTTCCTGGTTTTTTCCATATCGTCAAATACGGTAAAAGACTGTCCTTTTTGCTCTATCGGATCCCATTGAGGCGCATAACTACCTCGAGATATCCGATGAGATATCCAATCGTGTTTGTTCATGAGATTTCCTGAAAGAATGTCAGGAAACATTCGAATAACAGATTTTCCAGTTCCCTCTTGTATCTCTGCACTTGCTTCGATCATTAAGTTATCTGAGAATTTGAAGTCATCATGCAGCACCGCATCTCCTGCTTGAACAATAGAAGCTCGGTTCAGAGTTATGGTATGACTGCCCATATCAATATGCCGATTTATTACAGTATCTTTATCCTTTTTGGGCATAGTAATTTTGATATCCGCTTCCTTGTACTCCATATCGTATAATACCTGAGGTATCACCAGCTTTAGCCCTTCTTTGTCTTCTGGTACATGGAAATAGTATGTGTTAATGCCCGTATGGTGCTCTTTTGTGAGATCATCATCTGGCTCATACACAACTCCATCCTGATCGATTAAGTGAACACCTTCGTCAAATATCTCTTTCTCATGCTCAAACAAATATGTTCTAAGATTTTTGTATTCATTGGAGCCAACGAAGCTGACCAGTACTTCGACAATATCCTTTTTTCTTGTTACATAAGAGAAGGCTGTTATATTATCTATCGTTGCTGCATTGCCCACTTCCTCTGGTATGGTTCCTGAAATAACAGGCGACAGGGCTAAGATAACAGGTTTGGCAAATCCTTCAATTTCAATTTGGAAATCGGATTCTCCTATACTCTTCGATAAATAGAAGCTTGCTTCAATGGAATATACTCCGTCAATAAAAGAACCTCCATAAGCTATCTGGTTACCTGCTGCCAAGCTTTCTCCATTATGGACTATATTGAAACCTCGTGCCGTTTCACCTGAGTAGAACTCCAAAACTTCTTTCTTATTTGCTCCTTTCGGTATGTCAACATTCGCCAATCCAACATTAGTAACTCCGTATATATTTAGCACTTTACCAATCTCATAAGCTGATCGAATCTCTATAAATTCATCGCCATCTGATACCTTGACTGGTTCGGCTAGTATTCCCGTTATGGTTCCTGTGTCATCTGTGCTTTGTACAACACCGATCCCAGGAATGTAGGATAGGATTGCTTGTCGTAAGGCATATGTCGGAGTGTTGGGAATGAAAGAGGACAGCAGTACTAGAACCAAACCCGCAACGATGCCATAGAAAACTCTACGCTTCTTTCGCAGTCTACCATATGTCTTTTTTAAAATCTTTTGCTTCATGATATCATCCATATTCTTGTCTCCAAAATCACTTTCATTACCATCTCTATGGTTTGAATCCAAACTATCTAAAAAATCATCCAAGTTTCTATTTTCAGACATATTCTATTCCCTCCCTTTCCATCAGTTCCCTGAGTTTTGTTTTCCCCCTGTTAATCCTCTTATAAATGGCATCATTGGTCAGATCCAGGATGTTAGCAATTTCTGTTACAGCTTCTCCCAAGATAAAACGGTGGTAAAATATTTCGTTGTCTGGAGGCGGGAGCTCCTGCAGCAGTTGAATCAGATTCGGTTCCAACATTTTGTTCAATTCGGCGGATTCCTCAGATATCTCTGGAACCTGATCTATTGAAACTGTTGAAATACGTTTTTTGTTCTTCCTTAGGTAATCTATAGAGCACCCCCGGGTTAACATAACTACCCAGGTTTTAAAAGAAGATTTCGTGAGATCAAACTTTTTTATCCTTTTCCATACTGCAAATAAAATATCACTGATGCATTCTGATAAATCCTCGGGATTGGTAATGCCTGTGTTTCGAACAATATATGAGATAAGACTGCCATACTGATCCAACAACCTTGACAAGCCATCTTGATTTTTGGAATGAATCAACTCATAAATATCTTTGTCCTGCATTAAGCCACCTCGTTTATATTGCTCTTCACTTATATATCCGTATCAGATTTCTACTTTTGGACAGAATTTGAGAATAAGATTGTAGAAATTTTTTATTTATATTCACATACATCATAAGCTTAAGTAAATGATTAAGCAAAGAAATAAGCAAAGAAAAAAGCAGGACTCTAGAAATAAATGTCTAATATATAGGTTGTAAAAAACTTTGGAGAGCATTGTGTATGGAGTTACGTACAAGACCTGAAATAACAGAAGGTAGGGTGAAAGAGATAAGGAATGTTATTGCCAAAAATCCCACGTGGAATCGGACCAGGATCTCAAAGCAGATGGATGCGTGGAAAGATTACCGATAAAAAAGGAAAGAGGGTCAAGATGATGATTGGTTTTAATGGTTACAGTACAAAATATACACCATTCTCGGCTTGTCAAGTACAGCCGATCGGGTGGCTAAAGAATCAGCTAAAAATCCAAGCAGAGGGTTTAAACGGGAATCTTGACAAGGTCTGGCCAGATGTAAGGGACAGTCAATGGATTGGGGGAAAGGCTGAAGGTTGGGAAAGGGTGCCCTATTGGTTAGATGGATTTATTCCGCTTGCTTGGCTGTTAGACGATGAAGAAAAGAAAATTCTTGCAAAAAAATATGTTGATGCGATTTTAGAGAACCAGCAGGAGGATGGATGGATATGCCCCTGTGATCCAGAGGATCGTGACGGCTATGATGTTTGGGTGATTTTTTTGATTTGCAAAGTGCTTGTAGCATATGCCGAATGCAGTAAAGATGAACGGGTGGAAAATGCAGTCTATAAAGCCCTTTACAATTTGTATAGGCATATTGAAAAGAAAACGCTTTTTGATTGGGGATTGGCTCGTTGGTATGAATGCCTGATTCCTATATTTTGGCTGTATGAAAGGTATCCCGAAGCGTGGATAAAGGAATTAGCTTTTATGTTACGGGCACAAGGGATGGATTACACATACATATATAGCCACTGGCCATATACTAAACCGGTGGAGCATGGCAAGTGGAGCCAGATGACGCATGTTGTCAATTTAGGCATGGCACTAAAGATAGGAGCTCTACTGCCTGGGATGGAGGATTTTAATGGGGAAGTTTATGCTCAAAACGCATGGAAGATACTTCAGAAATACCATGGAATGGCGTGTGGACACTTGTCAGGGGATGAATGTCTGGCGGGAAAAAGCCCCCTAGCTGGCAGTGAGTGCTGCTCTGTTGTTGAAACGATGTATTCTTTAGAACTCCTTTTAGCAGCTTCGGGTAATAGTTTTTGGGAAGATTTACTGGAGAAATATGCCTTTAATGCGTTACCAGCTACCATTTCACCTGATATGTGGACACACCAGTATGTACAGCAAACCAATCAGATACAATGCAGTATCTTACCAGATGATCATGTGCCATATACAACAAATAACAAGGATGCGAACTTATTTGGACTCGAGCCTCATTATGGCTGCTGCACGGCTAATTTCGGGCAGGGATTTCCAAAGCTTGCATTGTCTGCGATTATGAAGAGTCAAGCTGGCTTTGCTATTACATCGATTCTTCCTGTGCAAGTGAGTGCAGAGCATAACGGTGTTCATGTTAAGGTATCGATTATTACAGATTATCCTTTCCGTGATGGATATGTAGTGGAAGTTGAAACTCAACACCCGATTGAAATGGAACTGGAATTAAGGATACCGGGATTTGCTGATGAAGCATGGGTGGACGGAAAGCGCGTTGCTGTAGGACAATCATTTAAACTTGGGGGGCAATGGAATGGACGGCGGACGATCAATGTGGCATTTGAGTTTAAAACGAGATTTCAGATGTGTCCGGATCAACTGTATTGTCTGTGGAGAGGCCCACTATTGTTTGCTTTAGCACCAAAAGAAAGATGGGTCAAGCATGAATATGTAAAAGATGGAGTAGAAAGAAAGTTTCCTTATTGTGATTATGAGGTGTTTCCAGAAACATCCTGGAATTATGGGTTTGGCAGTGGGCAGGGAGAAATTCGATGGAATACCGTAGGAGCTTATCCTTTTTCTCCAGACGGTGCGCCAGTCGAGCTTTGGATGGAAATGATTCCAATTACGTGGC